>CAMCXM010000103.1 GCA_945883425.1 Spirosoma fluviale | reverse complement strand
TATGCTTCCTTAATTGAAGGGTATCTCGACGAATACCTGGTGAAAGAGATTCTGAATGGAATTGCTTCAGGACTTAATTTGGACGTTGTTATGAACCGCCACTCAAAGCTTGTGCAGTTCAAAGGAGGTTCCAAAAACAAATCAAAGGTTCTGTCTGGAATCACGAATTTATCCCAGACAATCGCCCTTGAGAATCGCAGTTCTGAGCATCCGATTTTATTTATTGCAGGGATCGATTCTGATAAGGATGATTTTAATAGTCTGATAACCGAAATGGAGACGAAAATCCATCAAATTGCAAAGCAGTCAACCATCATTTTTGTCGCCGTCAGGGATGTCGAAACCTGGGTAGAATATCTTCAGAAACCAGATTCCATCGCTGGTTCACTTGACAAAGGAAACAGCAAAAGTCACGTATATCCCGATGGAAAATCCAATGAGGAAAATGCGAAAAATGTAATCAGGGAACTCCGGACCAGGAAAAGTTTTCATTTCGATTCAATAAACCAACTCTGCACCCAATCTCCTTCTTTCTCCCGCTTCCATCAACAAATCATCACCTATCTACAAAATATTTCATGACCGATACTTCGATTCAAAAAACTGCCCTGCATGCAGTACACCAATCTTTAGGCGCTAAAATGGTGCCGTTTGCGGGATTTGATATGCCCGTTCGTTACAGTTCTGATCTGGATGAACACCACACCGTCCGCAAGGCAGTTGGTGTATTTGATGTGAGCCACATGGGTGAATTCTGGATTATGGGGCCCAATGCCCTGGACCTGATTCAGTGGGTAACATCCAATGATGCGGCCAAACTCACACCCGGAAAAATTCAGTATTCCTGTCTTCCGAATGGAAAGGGCGGAATCGTCGATGATCTGCTTGTGTATTGCATCGGACCCGAAGAGTACATGCTGGTGGTGAATGCCTCCAACATTGAAAAGGACTGGAACTGGATCCAATCGCAAAATTGCTTCGGAGCTAAAATGGAGAATTTCTCCGATAACATTTCCCTTCTGGCGGTTCAGGGTCCTCTGGCCAAACAGGTGATTCAGAAACTTACCGATGTGGATCTGAACCCGATTGCGTATTACAATTTCACAAAAGGTACCGTCGCCGGAATCGAAAATGTGATCATTTCCAATACGGGTTACACAGGTGCAGGTGGATTCGAACTGTACGTTCCGAACGACAAAGTCGAAACCTTATGGAATGCCTTATTTGAAGCCGGTGTTCCGGAAGGAATCAAACCAATCGGCCTCGGTGCACGCGATACCCTCCGCCTTGAAATGGGCTTCTGCTTGTATGGAAACGACATCGACGACACCACTTCACCCATCGAAGCAGGCTTGGGATGGATCACAAAATTCACCAAAGATTTTGTGGATGGAGATTATCTCAAGAAACAAAAAGAAGAAGGAACCCGTCGCAAACTGGTGGGTTTTGAACTCACCGACAAGGGAATTGCCCGTGGACACTATCTGGTGAAAGATGCGGACGGAACCGAAATCGGGGTGGTTACATCCGGAACCATGTCGCCGTCGTCCGGAAAGAGCATCGGTCTTGCCTATGTTCCGGTAAGTCATTCAAAACCAGGAAGTCAGATTTTTATTGACGTCCGGGGTCGGAATCTGGCGGCAGAAGTTGTATCTTTGCCGTTCCTTAAATCGTAAGTCGTTCTTTTTCAACACTTTACTGGCTAATGCCAAAAATAGACGTTTGCCTGACGCCTGAGCTTCTTCCACTTTTTAAACTGGATGATAAAATCGTGGTCGTCATCGATATCCTTCGTGCCACTTCCTGTATGGTTACAGGTTTTGCTCATGGAATTTCTGAAATCAAGCCAGTTGCCACACTGGAAGAATCTGCCACCTATGGCCTGATGGGCTATATCACGGCGGCAGAACGCAATGGTTTGAAAATGGAAGGATTTGATCTGGATAATTCGCCGTTCAGCTACATGGATCCTGTCCTTTATGGAAAAAAGATCTGTGTTACCACAACCAACGGAACAAAAGCCATTCTTCAGTCTGCTCATGCACGGAAGGTAATCATTGGTTCTTTTCTGAATCTGAAAACCGTGGCTGATTACCTTTTCATTCGTGGTTTAGATGTAGTTCTGCTTTGTGCCGGCTGGAAAGGTCAGGTAAATGCAGAAGACACATTGTTTGCCGGTGCGCTTGTGAGCCATTTGAAAGAGAGTTTTGCCATAGGAAACGACAGTGCTCTGATGGCACGTGATTTATTCGAATTACAGAAAGGACGAAAGCTGGATTTCCTTCGGGAGTCTTCACATTTTCAGAGATTGAACCGGTTGAATATTCATAAGGATATTGAATTTTGTCTCCAAAGCAGCATTTATGAATGCCTGCCTCGTTTGGAGAAAAACGTCATTCTGGCACACTGATCACTTCATTAACTACTCTTACCCGTCCCGAATGTCAAACGAAGATCTGCACGAGTTTTACGAGAATTATCATACCAATCACCTCAAACATGCCATCAATGAATTTCCTTTCCGGAAGGCCTACTGGGACAGCCGGATAAAGAACTTCCTTCCGGCTTCAAGGTCATCTGTGTTTCTTGATCTGGGTTGTGGCAATGGTGATTTTCTTCTTTATCTCAAGAACAACGGTTTTGAAAACATCACCGGTGTGGAATATTCCGGAGAGATGAAAGAGATTTCTGAGAAATCGGTGAAGGGAATCAGGGTTGTTTATTCCGATGCCACGACTTTCCTGAAAGAAACGCCTCAGACCTTTGACTTTATTATATGTGCCCACCTCCTGGAACATTTTGAGAAAACGAAAGTCCTGGAAACATTCAAATTGGTAAAAGAGAAACTAAATCCCGGAGGGCAGTTTGTGGTGATGACGCCCAACTTTGCGTCCCCATTCGGGATCCCGATTGCGTTTGGAGACTTTACCCACATTACCCATTTCAGCGGCCCATCCATGGCGCAACTTGCGGGTCTGAGTGATCTGGAAATACGACACATTGGTGGCAACGGACCGGTGGCTTTTGGGTTTGGGGGATGGCTTCGTAGTTTTCTGTGGAAGTTCATCCTGAAGCCCATCGGCAAACTCATTTTTTCAAACAATTCCCGTAAATACGGAGATGTTGTGGATCCTGAATTGATTGCTGTTTTTACTAAAAAGGCATGATCACAATCGCCATCATCATTGTAACGGTTATCGCTTCTTATGCTGCATGGAACGATTCAGCGGCTTTTGAGAAGTACACGTTTAAGCCCTATGCGGTAGTGAAATACAAAGAGTATTTCCGCTTTATTTCCAGTGGATTTCTGCATCTCGATGGCAACCATTTGTTTTTTAACATGCTCACGCTGTACTTTTTCGGGCCTTCACTTGAAGCTGCGTTTCGGGCAAATTCGGGAAGTAATGGCTGGCTTTTCTATTTGGGATTGTACATCACCGCACTTGTTGTTTCTGAGGTGGGGACATTTCAGAAGCATTTGAACAACAGTCGTTACAGTTCATTGGGCGCATCCGGTGCTGTTTCAGCTGTCGTTTTTGCCGGAATCTGGATGTACCCACAAATGACGATCTGGGGATTTATTCCAGGCTTTGTCTACGGTGCCATTTATCTGATTTACACAGCCCACGCTTCCAAAAACGACTATTCTGGCACGATTAACCACGATGCCCATTTTTATGGTTCCGTCTGGGGTATTTTGTATTGCCTGCTTTTCTATCCTTCCTCTCTTTCAGACTTTCTGCACTATCTGGTAAATTTCCGGATGGTTGATTTCTTTTGATCAGAAAAATGGAAGGTCGGTCATTCGACCAATCCGGTACAAAAGTTTCAGGCTGAACAATATATTTTTCTCCCTCCGTGAGAAGAAGTTTTCCTGGCCCATCGAAAAGCCTAATACTTTGTATGAGCCTGTAGCCAGAATTTCCATCCCGGGACGGATGCGGTATGACAAACCGCCGACCAAATTAAAATCCATTAAGTCAATCGCATCGTTTCCAACATCATCGTACTCAAGCGGTATTTCAAGTGTGTCAGATGGAATAGAACGTACCGATTTGAATTTGATCCGCGAGTAAACCCTCAGCGCGATGGAAGCTCCAGCCAGGAAATGCAGCTTTTTTTCAGGCTTCGCAGCCGGAACTGAAAAAATCATCGGAAAGACCAGATAGTTCATTTTTCCATCTCCACTTATTTTGTCTTCAAAATACCGTCCGTCCTGAAGTCTGCCTGATTTGAAATTACTGATCGAATAGCCTCTCATCTGAAACTCAAGTCCACTCCAGAAAGGAAACTGCTCATTGAGGGAATATTGAAAAAGGAAACCACCTTCTCCTTTTAATGTAAATGGGAAATTCAATTGGGACTTGGTGTTCTGGTACCGGCTCAACGTTGGCCCGGCGGACAGGTAAAGTGGGGCATCTTCCCAGTTGGTGATGATTTCGGGAATTTCTTCTTCATCCTGGCTGTACCCCAAAAACGGCAAGCCGAGCAGGAGAAAAAACAGAAAGTAAATTCGGATGTTCATGGATTGTAAAAAAAAGTGACAGATTTCAAGAGGAAGTGCTTGTTTTCAATTCACGGCACAAAAATTCAAATTACTTTCGCCCCATCCTAAAAAACTGTTCTGCATTGAAAAAACACCAGGAAAAATACCAGACTCTTCAGGCTAAAAATGAAGAAGCTCTTTTGGGTGGCGGCGTTGTCCGTCAGGATGCCCAGCATAAAAAAGGAAAACTCACCGCTCGGGAGCGAATTGATCTTTTAATAGATCCCGGAACGTTTCAGGAAATCGGGAGATTTGTGATGCACCGTGCCAAAGACTTTGGAATGGACAAAGAGTACTATCTCGGTGACGGTGTAGTCACAGGATACGGAAAAGTAAACGGAAGGCTTGTCTATGTTTTCTCACAGGATTTTACTGTGTTCGGTGGTGCGTTATCGGAAACTCACGCAGAGAAAATCGTGAAAGTAATGCAGTTGGCCATGAAAAATGGCGCACCTGTCATTGGTCTTAATGACAGCGGTGGAGCCCGGATTCAGGAAGGTGTTGTTTCGCTTGCCGGTTATGCGGATATCTTTTATCTGAACACGCTTGCTTCGGGTGTGGTGCCTCAGATTTCGGCTATTATGGGACCCTGTGCTGGTGGGGCTGTTTATTCTCCGGCCATCACCGATTTTATTCTGATGGTCGAAAATACAAGCTACATGTTTGTAACCGGGCCGAAAGTGGTGGAAACTGTAACCAATGAAGTGGTAACATCCGAAGAATTAGGGGGCGCATCTACCCATAGTTCAAAGAGCGGAGTGGCCCATCTCACAGCTCCCAATGAAGTTGCCTGTATTGAGCAAATCAAATCTTTGTTGAGCTACATGCCGCAAAACTGTGAATCGGATTCGCCAAGGTTGCCTTACACTCAAGGATCTGAAAGCCGCCCTGCTCTGGACGATATCATTCCGGAAAATCCAAACCAACCTTACGATATCAAAGAAGTCATTACCAGTATTGTGGATGAGGAGAGTTTCTTCGAAGTTCATGGTCAATATGCCGAAAACATTGTCGTTGGATTTGCCCGACTTGCTGGCCGAAGCATAGGTGTAGTGGGAAATCAGCCTTTGGTACTGGCAGGAGTTCTTGACATCAACGCCAGTAAAAAAGCAGCCCGGTTTGTCCGTTTCTGCGATTGCTTCAATATTCCACTTCTGGTTCTGGAAGACGTTCCGGGATTTCTTCCGGGAACCGATCAGGAATGGAATGCGATCATCACCAATGGTGCGAAGTTGTTGTATGCCTTCTCAGAGGCCACTGTTCCAAGAGTAACGCTGATCACAAGAAAAGCCTACGGTGGTGCTTACGATGTGATGAATTCCAAGCACATTGGAGCGGATATGAATTTCGCCTGGCCTATGGCTGAAATTGCGGTGATGGGAGCCAAAGGAGCATCGGAAATCATTTTCAAGAAGGAAATCAGCCAGTCTGAAAATCCGGAAACAACACTCCAGGAGAAGATTGATGAATACAACCGCAAGTTTGCAACGCCTTACCGGGCAGCTCATCGAGGTTATGTGGATGAAGTAATTATGCCTTCTCAATCAAGAGAGAAATTGATATTTGCTTTTGAAATGCTGGAGAATAAAGCCGTTACTTTACCAAGAAAAAAACACGGAAATATTCCACTCTAGCATATCCTGATTTAATGCCTCAAGCAATATCCTTATTATGGGAGATGTTTAGGCTGGATTAATTGGACGTATGCTTTCTTTTTTCTTGTTTTCATCTAAGAAAACAAAGTTTTTTCGAATATCTTTTTATTCTTGCGAATCGGATTTTGGACGTTACCCTAATCGGCAGTTCCCTGATCAGCAGTATTGTGAGTTTCGCAGATTGCATGCAGGAAAGGCTTAAGGTTCAGGCCAGAAACGATGCCGTCCTGCTAATCGTAAACTAAATTTCCTGTCTGTTGAAAATACACCTACTCTCATTATCTGTCTGGATTCTTTCTTTTGCAATTCCGTTTTTTGCATTTGAAACCTTTGCCCAGAATCCATCAGGTTTAGAAATCAGGGTTTCACTGGATAAAATCAAAATAGATGGTGAGCTGGATGAGCTTACCTGGATGTCTGCTGCTAAAGCTGGAAATTTTGTCCGGCAATTTCCATTTGATACCGGGATGGCTGTCAATCAGACCGAGGTGATGATGTCTTATGATGAAAAGAATCTTTACATAGCTGCCATCTGTTACGAAAATCCAAATGAGAAACAGGTCGTCTGGAATCTCCGGCGTGACTTTGCTATAAAGACCAACGACAACTTTTCGGTTGTGATCGATCCGTATCTCGACGGAACAAATGGTTTCAATTTTGCCGTTACACCATTGGGTACACAAAGAGAAGCACTCATTGTGAATGGCGATCAGTCATTTACCTTGTGGGACAACCGCTGGTTTTCACATGTGCACAAAAAGCAGGACCGCTGGATCGTGGAAATGGCGATACCGTTTTCCACTCTTCGCTTTACGTCCGGACTTCAGAATTGGCGCATCAATTTTTCCCGGACCGATGTGTCAGGCAATGAGATCAGTACCTGGGTTCGGATTCCTCGAAATTATCAGTTGACGGTACTTAGTCTTTCTGCACCACTTATCTGGGATAAACCGGTCCAAAAAACAGGAACCAATGTTTCTCTCATTCCATACGTGGGAGCCAATGGCAGTAAAATTCACTATCCACAGGACCAACCAGCCAAAAAATCCATCGAATTTGGTGGAGATGCGAAGGTGGCCGTGACGTCTTCTCTTAATCTTGACCTGACCATTAACCCAGATTTCAGCAATGTTGAGGTGGACAGGCAGGTAGCCAATCTAAGTCGCTTTGAAATATTTTTCCCTGAGCAGAGGCAGTTTTTTAATGAGAATTCCGACCTTTTCAGTCAGTCTGGTTTTACCCGAATCCGACCGTTTTTTTCGAGAAGAATCGGGTTGGTGAAAAATCCGAATGCTCCCGGGTTCCTGCAGACCCGCATATTATACGGAGCCCGTTTGAGTGGAAAACTAAATCCGAACTTACGTATCGGTGTACTCAATGTGCAGACAGCCGATGATGCTTCTACACAATCAAAAGGAACCAACTTTTCCGTTCTGACTTTCCAGCAAAAGGTGTTTGGACGAAGCAATATTGCTGCTATGCTGGTGAATAAGCAGGTTTTTCGGGACGACAGCGGTGACTTTTCTTTCAGGAACAATGTGTACAACCGGGTTCTGGGTCTCGATTACAATCTTCTATCAAAGAACAACCGATGGACCGGGAAGTTTTTTCTGCACCAATCATTTGAAAACCAGAAGCGTACCGATCAGTTCGCCCACGCCGTTTACCTGATGTACAACGTCCCGGAATTTTCATTGGTGTGGAACCATGAATGGGTAGGGCAGGGGTATAATCCGGAAGTGGGCTATCTCCAAAGACCGAAAGGGTACTTGCGGGTCGAGCCAGAGATCAGTTACCGTATTTACATGAAAAAATCATCCATCAACTATGTGGCTTTGAGTCTCTATACAGATAATTATTGGGATAGAAAGGGAGTTGCCAGCGACCGGCTTTATCAATATTCAACGACCGTTTTTTTCAAATCAACCGCTGCCGTTTCATTGAATTTGAACCGGGCCTATACCCGATTGTATAATGGTGGTTTCGACCCAACCAATACCGGATCGAGGCGCCTGGATTCTAATTCAGTTTACTGGTATAACTACGCCAACTTGAATTTTACAACCAATACACGACGCAGACTTTCAGGATCAGTGAACAACCAGTTCGGGCAATACTTCAATGGTTGGCTCAATGTTTCGGATGGCTACATCAGTTACCGATCCGGTTCATGGGCTAACTGGTATCTGAATTTTACCTTCAACCAATTTTATTTCCCAGATCCGTACCCCAACAATCGGTTCTGGTTGGTTGGACCCAAAGCAGAGATTTCCTTTACCAAGAGTCATTTCTTCACCTTATTCCTTCAATACAACCAGCAGGCTAAAAACATAAATGTCAATGCCCGATATCAATGGCGGTTTGCTCCTGTATCGGATTTGTTTGTTGTGTATTCGGAAAATTACCTTCCGCAACCCTGGAATGTAAAAAACCGGGCGCTGGTTGTCAAACTGGTGTATTGGCTTAATGTATAGGCAAAAAAAAATCAGCCTTTTGAGCTGATTTCTTTTTTTTAGACGGACTGATTATTTGTGATTATGGCCCTCATGACCATGTCCTTCGTGACCGTGATCATCGTGGTGATCAGCCGGACTGCATTTCTCCACAATCGTATGGAATGTATCGTGTAAAGCAACCAACGCTTTTTTAATATCATCGTCGCTTCCTTTTGCTTTAATCAGTTTGTCGAGGGCTTTGCTATCGGCTTCCAGTTTTTTTACGGCAGCGGCCACCTCTTTGTTGTTGAACTCTTTCGGAATGGCAGCTGAAGCAAGGGCTGTGGCTTTTTCAACCATTTCTCCGCTTCTTTTTTTGATGGGATCCAGATTGCCTTCTTCACTTGGGTGAAAGGTCTGCGACATTACGGTGTGAAACGCTTTGATCTGTGGCCAGCTGGCAAATTTGTCGCCTGCCATTGCAGTTGAAACGGAGATCAACACAGCCAAAACAAGAGACAGAAAGAATGATGATTTTTTCATTTCGTTAAATAGGAGTTTGATTAAGGAACAAATGTAAAGCGATTCGTCCGAAAGTCACAGGCGAGTATGTATATCAAAAGATGAATTTCATCAGTTTCTTACTACCGGTTTATACCTTGCTTTTTGACCAGATTGGCCTGTTCATTAATGGATATTGGGGAAGCCACGAAGCCAGTTTTTGTCCGGAAAAACTAGCGAGAATGCCCAGAAAAGCACCGCCTGCCACATCCAGCGGCCAGTGCTGCGCCATGACAATCCGACTAATTCCGCAAGCCAGTGCCAGTAGCAAAACCAGAATTTGAATCCATCTGGCGGATAAAGGAAAAAGGCAAACCACAGCAAAAGCTGCACTAAAAGCCGTGAGGGTATGGCCGGACGGAAATGAGTTGAAATGATGCACATCGACGCCTTCTACCAAATTGATTGTGATTCCGGCTTTCTGAAAATGTTCCAGTGGCCTGGCTAATCCTTTGAGCAACCAAAGTTTGAATAGCCAGGAATAACAGGCGCCGGAAAACCAGATGAAAGCCAACATCATGGTTTTTCGAAAAGGCAACCAAAGACTAATCAGTATTAATAAACTCATCGAATACCATTCTCCTAAGGCTGAAAAGATCCGGGCTGACTGGCCAAAGGACGGTGTCATGTTCTGGTTGATCCACAAAAAGCAGGTTTCATTGCCAGACGCTGCAATCAGTATGCATCCGGAGATAACTATAAAAGCACTCAGAATCAGAAGGAAACGATGGCTGGTGATGAAGTTTTGTTCGGTCATTTTACAAAGTCGTGATCCTGAAAATCCGATAATCGAAAGCCTTGATCGGAATCAGGATTCCTGCCGTACCTCCATCACTGTTGAAACTACTCCTGACATAAAATTCAATCGGGTTAACCGATGATATCACATCTTCCAGAAGGCACCGTTTCTGCGAATCTATTCCCAAAGAATGCCATGCTTCCTGAGGAACCACAAGTCGGATCCATTGGTCTTTTTCTTCAAAGGAACAGACAATCAGCAACCGTTCTGATTGACGGAACCGCAAAAAAGAAAACATCCGGTGTGGGTTATATTGAGGATGGTTTTGATTGGAATATTGCAGATCATAAAATGAACCCTGGCCGATTGTTTCATTTGATTTTGAAAATTGAAGCAGTTGTGAATAGGTATTCCGAAGCCGAACCTGCGATTCCGTCAGTTTTTCCGTATTCCATTTTCCATCGTTGTTCCATGTCCGGAGTGTTGGGACAACGTCGTAATCGAAAATCGTGGTTTTTCCATCATCACCTGAGAAGCCGGACGGTCCTTCTGCTTTTTCACCCAATTCCTGACCGGCATACAACATGACAGGGCCCTTGTGCATGAGGCAGGAAATAGCCAGAGCGGGAATTGCACGTAACGGATCTTTTCCCACAAAATCAGAGGCAATCCGTTGTTCATCGTGGTTTTCCAGGAACCGAAGCATATGGTCTTCAATTCCTTCCAGACCTTGCCAGACCTGAGTTATATGGTTTGCATCGCCTTTTCTCTCAACCAGTTCACGGAGGGTGTCATACAACCCGACCTTGTCGTATAGAAAATCAAATTTCCCATTCTCAATAAACGTGCGGTATAATTCCGGGTTGTAGACTTCTCCAATAAAGATGAGGGATGTAAATTCGGACTTCAATTGTGGAATGACCCATGCCCAAAACTCAACCGGTACAAGTTCCACCATGTCGCACCGGAATCCATCCACTCCTTTTTCTGCCCAGAACGTAAGCACTTCATTCATGTAATGCCAGGTTGCCGGAATGGGATTGAAGAAATCCTTATCAATTCCATAGTGCCGTCCGTAATTGAGTTTGGTGGTTTCATACCAGTCGTTTACAGAAGGTTGAGCCGAAAAACAATCGTTGCCGGTTGCCTTTGCTGGAAATTCGGAATAAGGATTTCCTTTTGAATCGGTTCGTGTATCCGGAAGCTGAAGTGGTTGTTCCGGAAAATAGTAGTAATGATTATTGGGATGAAAGGTTTCGTGTGTGAAATCCTGTTCGCCCAGATCCCGCTGCATTCGTTGTTTCGCTGTCGGACTCGAATATTGTCGGGCAGTGTGATTCGGAACAAAATCCAGTATCACTTTCATTCCTGCCTTGTGAATCCGCTGAACGCATTCTTCAAACTCTGTCCATCGTTTTTTAGGTTTTGAAGCCAGATCCGGGTCAAGTTCGAAATAGTCATTGATGGCATAAGGAGAACCCGCCTTTCCTTTAACGGTTGCCGGGTGAGAGGCAGGGAATCCATCTTTGGAATAATCAGTTTGGGTTGCATGCCGGACAATTCCGGTGAGCCAGATTGCATCCATTCCCAGTTCCCGGATTGATTTCAGGGCCTCTTCATTCAGATCATTGAATTTGCCACAGCCATTTTCTTCAATGGATCCGTTTGGTATGGTTTGGGATTTTGCATTCCCGAAAAGGCGGACAAAAAGCTGATAAATGTGAAACTTCAACGGGTGATTGCCGGTTTGGTCGTTCATGTTTCCGTTCAATATCTATTGGTAAACAACCGGAAACGGCGGAGTTTCAATGGTGTTGCTTTTGTGCAATGCCCTGTCCTGAATATGGACCTTGATTTTGACAATCGAACTGTCTTCGCCAAAGAAATTAAACGACGAAATCTGATACAAAATGCTTCCTTCAATTGGTCCTTTTATGTCGCCTTCCTGAAGCCGTGGGAAATATCCGTCAAAATCGTTTGCCAGAACAGAGTCATACCTGTTCCCGTTTTTTCGATAGAAAACCGGGAAAATGTTGAAGCGGTTGGCATTTCGGATTTTCTTTCCGTTTACAATTACAGAATCGCCAAAAAAAGGAGGGGTGTTCAAATCATCATTGCTCAGGCCCAAATCTCCATCACCATCTTTATAGTTGATGGTCAGGTAAATGATGTCAGAACCCGGAAGTTCCTTAAAATAAACCGAATTGAACGAAATGGAAGGAACCACCGGATATTCCGGAACTGTCTGACAACCAGCAAACCAGAGCAGGACAGAAAACAGGATTGAAAAGCGGATGCATTGTCCCATGGCCCAAAAATAGTCAGAAAATCGTTTAATGATGGTTTGTTGCCATTGAATCTTCCAATACAATTGTCCAATTTGCATTTTAGTTTTTTTGTGATCCAAATTTCAATTTTTGCGAACCTTTGATACTGTAATCCTAATGAGGATTCTCGAAGAAACGGTAGCGATTCACAAACGGATTGAATGCTTGGTTTTCTTGTTTCTTATTCTTTTCCCATTTTTACGGCAATGTCTGCCACTATTACGGAGGAAAACTACCTGAAAGCGATTTATCAGCTGAGTCAGAGTGAATCAGGTAAAATTCCGAATTTCTCCATCGCCCATAATCTGGATATCAATCCGGCAACGGTCACTGAAATGCTGCGTAAACTCGCCGATAAAAAATGGATAGATTACAGTCGTACAGGTGGGGCAACTCTTACAGAAGAAGGCCAGAAACTGGCCCTTCTGGTAATCAGGAAACACCGTTTGTGGGAAACATTTCTGGTCAAGACCATGGAGTTTACATGGGACGAAGTACACGAAGTAGCCGAACAACTGGAACACATACAGTCCGAAAAGCTGTTGAATCAACTCGACCGGTTTCTCGGTTTTCCTGAATTCGATCCGCATGGAGATCCAATTCCAAACGAAAAGGGAGAACTTCCTGCTACACATGCTATCTTGTTGTCTGATTGTAAGCCAGGTGATAATCGGAAGTTTGTAGGTGTTACCAATCACAGCCAGAGCTTTTTACAATATCTGGATAAAATCGGTTTCCGGATTAAGGACAGTATCGAGATCGAGGAAATTCACGAATTTGATCAGTCTATGAATGTGCGGATCAATGGCGAAAATCGTACCGTTTTCTCGCCAGCTGTTTGCCAGGGTTTACTGGTTGTGTAACAAGAAAATTGTTTTTTAAAGGACCTTGTTCATTCCTGATTAAAAAATCAGGCATTCAATCACCAACTGGCGTCCCGCTTTTTCATTCACCAGTTTCAAAATTCGGGTTTTTGACAAATTGAGCTGTTCACGAAGTGGGGCATTGTCAACTTCAATTTTCAATATTTTATTCTCAATCCGAATGCGTCGGGTATGCTTCGCGATCATAGGTCCGGCAATGGAAGGCCAGGACAGCGTAATGTCGCTTTCAGCAAATTTATCTTCCAGATGGTTCTTCTTCATCCAGCTTTGAATGGCATCGGCCATGGAACTGGCTTCCGGTTTTCGTAAAG
>CAMCXM010000102.1 GCA_945883425.1 Spirosoma fluviale | reverse complement strand
ATACCGCATCGCTTTGCACAAACGGACACCGTCAATAATGGAGGCATGGTTGAGTTCGTCTGAAATGATGGCATCTTCTGCTCCAAGCAAAGGTTCAAATAAACCACCATTGGCATCAAAGGCAGCGCAATACAGGATGGTATCTTCCGTACCCAGAAACGTTGAAAGCTTCGCTTCCAGTTCCTTGTGAATATCCTGTGTACCGCAGATAAAACGGACGGAACTCATTCCAAATCCGTGGGTATCGATGGCAGCTTTGGCAGCTTCCGTTACCCGCGGATGAGAGCTAAGGCCCAGGTAGTTGTTGGCACAGAAATTCAGAACTTCACCACCTGGTTCGGCCGTAATCTCAACCGCCTGTGGTGTGGAAATAATTCTTTCTTTCTTGTAAAGTCCCTGCGCCTGAATGTCGTCGAGTGTCTGGCGCAAAGAAGATTGGAGGGTGTACATAATACGGTATGAAAAAACTTGACAGGATGTTTCAACTGGCTAAGTGCCTTTGAAACCGAATGCAAGTATAATCGCTACCGGATTTCCCTTTGGTAATTTCTTTCTATTGATGGAACAGAAAACGGATTCCTGATTTCCTTTATTGAGTAGAGTCTTCCAGCCTCACTTTTGGAAACTTCCTCTTAATTTCCTCCATTTCAACCAATAGTGATTTATTTTCAGGTGAAAGTTCACTGGCATGATGATAAAGTGCATAGGCTTTGTTGGCCAGTTCTTCTGCATCGAAAGCTTCTGCATTTTTGGCTTTCCGCATGAGAAATCCGGCATAAACAGAATTGGTCTGAACTTCATTCGGATCCGATTTATGAAGGGCTTTAAACAAGACTTCAGCCTTCTTAAAATCGGCTTTTTTCTCATAAACCAATGCTTTCGTTAACACCAGTTCCGAATTGGATCCAAGGTTCTGATCCAATGGCTTCAGGATTGCCATTGCTTTTTTCACCTGATCTTCTTCAATGTAAATTCGTGCCAGAGCGCAGGCAACCGGAATATTTTCCGAATGCAACACATTTCCTTTCTCCAGAAGCTTCCTTGCATCCTCTACTTTTCCCGTTTTTTTGTAAAGATCCGCCAGTTCCAGAAAAACCAATGGATTGGTCCAGCCAATTTTGATGAGCGTGTTGTATTCCTTTTCTGCCACATCCGGCTTATCTGCCTTTCTGTACGACACTGCTTTGTAAAACCGGATCCATTCCCAGGTCATATCCTCTTCGGCCCAATAACGATCAACTACTGTCTGGCTTTTGCCAGTGAGTTTATACGTTTCCAGACAAAGTTGAAATAAGGAAGCGGCCTTTTCTGCATCGGCAGGTGAATTATAACGTTTGCTGATTTCCAGTGCTTCCCGTCCGAGATTACTCAGGTCGATGGTACTTGTGGCCAGATTGGATTCGGTAGCCATTCGGTATTCACCGGTTCTATCCAGCTCCACGATACGTGTGAGTGCTTTGGCAGATTCTACATGAAGATCGGTTTCCTTGTATTTTTCTTTAAGCTGGGCATCGTCCATGATTGCCAGCAGGCTATTTGATTTCAACACCCAGGATGATGCATGCTTTCCGGTTGAATCTCCATTACAGAGTCTTTCAGCCACCTGATACAAGCTATCAATCTGGGCTCGGTAAACCGTTAAATCAGAAGTACTTCTCTGTGCATTTGCCCCAAATTGGAAACAGAAAACAAGAGCCAGAAAAAGAAGGGTTGATTTTACCCGGGTTTGGAAACTATTTTGCATGACGGAATTCCGGTAATACAACTCCAAAACAAACCGGTATAAAAACAAGTGGGCAGATACTTTATCGAGATTTCTTACAATGGTGCCAATTACAGTGGATGGCAAAGTCAAACCAATGCACCGTCCGTGCAGGAAACTCTTCAAACGACAGCACGCAAGGTTTTCAAACAGGAGATCGAAATTATAGGCAGCAGCCGGACGGATGCTGGTGTTCATGCGCTGAAACAGATTGCCCAGATGGATTTCGAACCAACAGAAGACCTGAACCAGTGCGTTTTCCGTTGGAATATGGCCTTACCCAATGACATTGCCATCAGACAAATCCAGGAGGTGAAGCCAGAAACCCAATGCCGGTACGATGCCATTTTCCGTACCTACCAATACGTGATCACCCGAAAAAAAGACCCGTTTTACGAAGGCCGATCATTATTCTGGTATGGTGCATTGGATCTGGAATTGATGAACAAATGTTGCCAATTGATCTGTGAGGCCCTTGATTTCCAGGCTTTCAGTAAAGTACACACGGCGGTCAATCACTTTGAATGCGATATTCAGGAAGCCAACTGGCAAAGGGAAGGTCACCTCTTATTATTCAACATCAAAGCCAATCGATTTCTAAGGGGAATGGTTCGTGCATTGGTTGGAACCATGATGGAAGTGGGAAAAGGAAAAAAAACGGTGGAAGAATTTGCGGCTGTTCTCAACGGAAAGGACCGAAAAAAAGCCGGTGAAAACGCACCGGCCTGTGGTTTGTACCTGCTGGAAGTGGGTTACCCGCAGGACGTTTTTATTCTATGAATTTGATATGTCAAATGGATCCATCCACTACTGATCAAATGGTTTCAATCATAAAATTATGATTGGTAAACACACATGTATCGGCGGCGATGGTCAAACTTTCCCTCACCATTTCTTCGGCTGTTAGGTGAGATGCGTGTCGCTTCAGGGCATAAGCAGCCGACTGGGCATACAAGCTTCCTGATCCGATGGCGGCAATGCCAAAGTCAGGCTCCAGCACATCGCCTGTGCCTGAAATAATTAGGAGTTCCTCTTTGTCGGCACAGATAAGCATAGCTTCAAGTCGGCGCAAATAACGATCTGTCCGCCAATCCTTTGCCAGTTCTATGGCCGCTCGTTTCAATTGTCCCTTATACTGATCCAGTTTTTGATCAAACCGCTCTATCAATGCAAATGCATCGGCTGTACTTCCGGCAAAACCTGCGATGACCAGGTTATTATGAAGCCGTCGAATCTTTTTCACATTGCTCTTGGCGATGGTATTGTTCATGGTTGCCTGTCCATCTGCACCAATGCAAATCTGGCCATTGTGCATGATTCCAATGACGGTGGTGGCGTGAATTTTCGGCATTACGTGGCTCATAAAATTCTTATTTGATTCTGTACACTATTTTCAATTTTCGATATTCAAGGGTTCTGTCCTTTATGAACCTACTTCCTCATCTTTGATGGTGACCATAAGTTTGTCGATCCGGTTCACATCCATATCGACTACTTCAAACTCATAATTTTTCCATTCAAACCGGTCACCTGTTGAAGGGATTTGTTTGGAAAGATGCAGAATAAATCCTCCGAGCGAATGGAATCCGGTACGGTCTTCGGTCGCCACATCGTCTATTTCAAAATACTGGAGAAATTCTTCAAATGGAAGAAGAGCATCAATTAAATAACTGTTTTCTTCCCTCTGAATAATGGATATTTCGTTTTCTTCATCCGGCGTATCGTGTTCAGCCACAATCGATTCAAATAAATCAGATTGAGTAAGAACTCCTTGAACGGAACCGTATTCATCCACAACAACTGCAATTTTGGTTTTGTTTGCTTTGAACTCTTCCAAAGCTGCAAGGGCCTTCATGTTCTCTGGAATCACACGGGCATTGTCCATCAAATAACGGATATTGGCCATTTTTTCTCTCTGCAAAGCGACCAGGAATTTCTTGGAACTGAGTACGCCGACTACTTTGTCGATTTCGTCATCGCAAACCGGAAAAAGGGAATGGTTGGACTCAACGATTTTTTCGAGAATATCTTGTGTTTCAGCATTCACATCAATCCATTCCACTTCAATACGATTGGTCATGAGAGAGGCTACACTTCGATCACCCAAAAGTAAAACTCGCTCCATCATATCCTGTTCCAACTCTTCAATGGTTCCGGAATTGGTTCCCTGAGCGATGAGTTCCTTCACCTCTTCTTCCGTTACCTGAACTTCTTCTGCTTTCGAGTCAATGCCAAAAATCCGAAGAATTCCGTCTGTTGTTCCGGAAAGCAACCAGATTAATGGTGACACCAGTTTGGAAATGCCGTTCATTAAAGGAGCCAGAGAGCTGGCTATTCTCTCCGGGTTGTGCATTCCGATCCGCTTCGGTACCAGTTCGCCAATAACCAAAGAGAAAAAAGTAATGCCAATTACTGTGGATGGAAACGCAATCCAGTTGGCTGTAACTACATCGATGCCTGCATCTATGAGCAATTGATTCAACCAGATAATGAGACTTTTACCGGAGAAAATACCCGTCAGAATACCGGTAACTGTGATGCCGATCTGAACAGTGGATAAAAACCGGCTTGGCTTTGAGGAAAGCTCGAGAGCTGTTTTGGCCCCACGGGAACCTTTTTTTGCCTGGGCTTCCAGACGACTGCGTTTACTGGAAATGATGGCAATTTCAGCCATCGAAAGCAGACCGTTTGAAACGATTAAAATCAGGATGATGAGTAGTTCGTCTACCATATACTGATTTTATGATGAAACGATTCCGGTGTATTCCCGGGCGGGTATGGTTGGGGAGGTTCTCCGGTTGGACTACTATCCATTCTTTTGCGATTTTGCCACAAAGTAACAGGAGGGATTGAAAATAAAAAAGCCTCATCCGGAGAATGAGGCTTTTCGCTTTCGAAATATGATTAATGAATTTCAATTGAACGTTCAGAATTCACCTTTTCTTCTTCTCTTTTTGGAAGGAAAATTTTCAGGATGCCGTCTGTATACAAAGCGTTTATCCTCTCATTTTCAATAGTTTGAGGCAACGTGAAGTTCCGCTTGAATGAACCTGTCCGGAATTCCCGTCGGGTGAATTTACCAGAGGTTTCTTCCTGCTTTTCCTTTTCCAAATAAGCGATGGAAAGATTGGACTTGATGAGATTAATCTGAAAATTTTCCTTTTTCAGACCTGGAGCAGCTACTTCAATTTCAAAGCCATCTGCTTTTTCAAGAATGTTGACAGATGGAAGAAACTGGTTCTGAAACGAATGGAGTGAATCAAGTGCTTCACGATTGAAAAATGTGTCCACCAGTGATGGAAGTGCTGAACTGTTAAAACGGATGAGTGACATGTTTATAAAATGGTTTTGTTTGAAAACTCTATTTTCAATTGACGAGCCAGCCCACGAATTCAATCCAAATCCAAAGAAAAATAAGTCATTTTGGCCGATTTTACCAAACGTACACTATGAAAAAGTGCCATATTGTCGCACTTTACTTTATCCAGCCTTCGGGAAGTACCTCTATTGTCAGAATCCGCTGGTCTGTCTTTAAAAGACAGAGAAAAACTTCATCGATTACCACATCTTGGATGTCATTCATCAACCGTGCAGCCAGATAGCCATCTTTTCCATTGCATCGTGTAATTTCCAACCAATACTTCGACCGGCTTCTGAGTTGAAGAAACGGATAAACATTCCTTTTCTCAAGAAACAAGGGATTCTGGAGTAGAGAATCACTAAAAACCAGAATGGCGCCTGAATTTGAAACTGCCCAATACAACTTTTGATCCGAGACCTGAAAACCACACTTTATCTTTACCAGCTTCAACCGGGATGAATCAGGTACAAAAGTCGTTTGTAAGGAGATTTGAAATAAAGAATCCGGATACTGGAATTTGGTTTTCAAACCCACCGGACCAAATTGAGCATAAACCGGAATCCCAATGAAAAGGATTAAAGTAAGAAAAAAAGTAGGCTTTATTAAAAATCTCAATTTCAACACTTTAAGCACTATCAAAAAAGCTTATTCGATTTTAGTTTTGCAAAAAACTCACATTTTTCCGTGTTTTCCGCTTTATGAGGAAAATTATCCTTACCCGTCATGCAACGGCGGAACCTGAGCGGTATCCGCAAAAAGATTTCGACCGGAATCTTGAAGACATCGGTATGGCTGAGGCGGTCCGTCTTGGCAAATATCTTCTGGCAAAAAATGAAAAGCCGGACGCCGTTTATTACAGCTCTTCGAACCGCACCAGCCAGACTGCAGAGATTCTGATCAAAGAAGCGCAACTGGATTCTGTTCTCAGAGTTTCCGAAAGAAGTCTGTATAACTCTGGTTATCTGCAATTAATCGAACAAATCAAATTCTTCGATACAGAACATCATACCATTGTTATGATTGCGCACAATCCGGGTATTAGCCAGATTGCCACTGCGTTATCTCAGGACAGCTATCAACTTTCTCCAGGTTCAGCCGTTTGCCTTAATTTTGCAGTGGATTCCTGGTCTGAAATCAGGAGCGGATCCGGCAAAGAAAACTGGTATTTTATTCCATAATGCAATGAGTGAAAGAGAAGCCCTTCCCGATAAAGTCTATTATTCAATTGGTGAAATAGCCAAGCATTTTGGCGTTTCCACTTCACTGATCCGGTATTGGGAAGATGAATTTCCGCACATTACTCCCAGGAAAAATGGAAAAGGAGACCGCCGCTACAACAAAGCCGACATTGAAAAGGTGGCCCGGATTTACGAACTGATCAAGGAAAAAGGATTTACCATTCGCGGAGCTCAGGCATTTCTTTCTGAAAAACCTGAAAAGCAGACTGAACCACCTTTGGCCACGTCAGATACCATAAAAATTAAGGAAAGCCTCCTGTCCATTCGATCTTATCTTATTGATTTAAAGGACCAACTGGAAAAACTATAACCAGATCCCAATCAATTAACTTTTACACCAACTATTATTTTCAAACCATCCATGCAACAAATTCTGGAATGCGTGCCGAATTTTTCAGAAGGCCGAAATCCTGATATCATCCGACAAATTGCCGAAGCCATTTCATCCACAGACGGCGTTGAACTATTAGACGTTGATCCTGGAAAAGCAACCAACCGGACCGTCATGACTTTTGTTGGCTCACCCAAACAAGTGGTGGAAGCGGCATTTCAGGCCATCAAAAAAGCACAGGAACTGATCGATATGCGTCATCACAAAGGAGAGCACCCTCGTTTTGGCGCCACCGATGTTTGTCCATTGGTTCCGGTTTCCGGCATTTCGATGGAAGAAGCAGCCGAATGGGCCCGCAAACTCGGCAAACGGGTGGGTGAAGAACTAAACTTTCCAGTATTTCTTTATGAATCAGCGGCTTCTGCACCACATAGGAAAAATCTGGCCTCTGTAAGAGCTGGTGAATATGAGGGACTGGAGGCTAAATTTAAACAACCGGAATGGCAACCGGATTTCGGTCCGGCTGAATTTGTGGCCAAAACCGGCACCATTGCCATCGGAGCCCGGGATTTCCTGATTGCTGTTAACTATAACCTCAATACAACCTCTGTTCGCCGGGCTAACGCCATCAGTTTTGATGTGCGTGAAGCAGGACGATTAACCAAATCGACAGATCCTGTTACGGGTAAAGAAGTTGAAATCCGTACACCGGGAACTTTGAAAGCGGCCAAAGCAATCGGCTGGTTTATTGAAGAATATGGTATTGCACAGGTTTCAATGAACCTGACAGACATTCAGACAACCCCACTGCATGTGGCATTTGATGCAGTAGTAACTTCAGCAATGAACCGGGGAATTCGTGTTTCCGGAACGGAAATCGTAGGCATGGTTCCACTCCGGGTGCTGACCGATGCAGGTAAATATTTTCTCCGGAAACAAAACCGCTCCACCGGACTTCCGGATGCCGAGCTGATTAAAATTGCCGTTAAATCGATGGGACTGGATGACCTCGCTTCTTTTGATCCGGCTCAGAAAGTAATCGAATACAAAATAAAAGGTGGACCATCCAAACGTCTGGTTTCGATGACATTGGACAAGTTCACTGAAGAAGTGGCTTCCGAATCTCCTGCTCCGGGCGGCGGTTCTGTTGCTGCATATATAGCCTCCTGTGGTATCGCATTGGCCACCATGGTCGCCAATCTAAGTGCACACAAAAGAGGTTGGGATGATCGCTGGGAGTACTTTTCGGATTGGGCAGAAAAGGGAGAGACCATTCGACGTCAGCTGATTGCGGCAGTGGATGCTGACACAGAAGCCTTCAACAAAGTAATGGAAGCCTTTTCAATGCCAAAGGGAACACCGGAAGAGAAGCAACTTCGTTCGGCAGCCATCCAGAAAGCGCAGCTGGGAGCCGTTCAGGTTCCGTTGGATGTGATGAAAATGGCAGCCTCAGCCTTACCAGTAGCCGAAGCGATGGTAAAACAAGGCAATCCTAACTCCGTAACCGATGCGGGTGTAGGAGCATCAGCCCTTGTTTGTGGGATTTATGGAGCATACCTAAATGTATGCATCAACCTCAAAGATCTGAAAGACCGTGCTTTAGCCGACTCCATTTCAACCGAAGCCATTGGCATTCTCACAGAATCGCAAAACATGGAATCTGATATACGAAAGACAGTCCTACAAACTATTCAGGCATGATCCTGAAAAATCAATCCGAAACGTGAGCATCCTCCGTATTTTTGCAGTCATTCTAAAAAAACCCGTGCGAATAACTCACGTTTTCCTTCTTTTTTTCTTTTTGGTCAGTAGCCAGACGCTGGCCCAGTTTGATCCTCAGCAGAAGTATCTTCTGATGGATAAAAAGCTGCAACTGGATGCCACCAAGGCAGTAAACTCAATGTACAATTTCAAATTTGATGTTGCCGACGCTGAGTTTCAATGGATGCGGTACAAATACCCATCCCATCCACTCCCAACCTTTCTGATGGGGTTGAAGGAATGGTGGAAAATCCAGCCCAACATCGATGACCAGCAATATGATGAGCAATTTCTGGCTTACATGGACACCAGTATCAACCTGGCAGAAGATCTAAAGCGGAAAGACAAGCAAAGCATCGAAGCTGCCTTTTTTCTGGCTGCTGCACATGGCTTTAAAGGCCGTCTGTATTCCGAAAGGGGCGCCTGGACGAAAGCCGCATTTTCAGGTAAAAGTGCTCTGTCCAATCTCGAGCTTACCAAACAAAACGACACCCTCAGTCCGGAGTTCTTGTTTGGAGTGGCGCTGTTCAATTACTATTCCGTCTGGATACCGGCCAATTACAAGTTCCTGCGACCGGTGATGTCCTTATTTCCAAAAGGGGATAAAGAAAAGGGCATCAAGCAATTGAAAGAAGTTGCCTTCAATGCATTTTATACAAGGACAGAAGCTCAGCTTTATCTGGCCCGAATTTACGCCAACGAAGAAGACCAGCCTGCAAAAGCACTTCCATTGAGTGAGTACCTGGCTGCTACATTTCCCGACAATCCCTATTTCCAGCGATTGTATGCCCGGATGTGCTACAGTCAGGGACGAACGGCCGAAATAGAAAAAGTATCGCTGGACATCCTCGACAAATTGGAACGAAAAATGCCCGGATACGAAGCCACCAGCGGACGGTACGCCTCATTTTACCTGGGATACATTTACCGGCATTCGTATAAAAAGGATAAGAACAATGCTAAAAAGTATTTCGATCTCTGCCTTCAGTTTTGTAATCAAAACAAAGCCTTCGAAACAGGCTATTACCATTATACTTTGCTCAACCTGATGCAGGTAGCTGACGAAGAGAAAAACGTAATGCTGGCAGTGGAATATGCCCGCAAGATCAAAGAATTTGCCCCAAAGAACCACCCCTGCACCAAGGCAGCCAATGAGTACATAAAAAAACACCCGAAAGAATCGAACTCGAAAAAAGGATTCTGGGAAAAGCTGGGGTTTTAATGTGATGTTTCACAACATGAACAAATTCAGACTTCTAACCACTCTTCTGCTTCTCATCCGATGTAGTTGTCTGGCCCAAAGTTATACTTCGTATTTTACTGGTGATACAGCTGATTTAGAAGCGGTTCCAACTCCTGGTTATGTACTGATGGGCGGCTCTGTTGAAAACGACTCTGCCATGGTTTGGTGGCTGAATCGTGCCGATGGAGGCGATGTGCTTGTAATCCGCACAAGTGGCTCAAGTGGCTATAACAACTATTTGTATTCCGAATTGGGTGTATCAGTAAACTCCGTAGAAACCATTAAATTCAACAGCCGTGATGCTTCATTTGATCCTTATGTCATCCGACGGATTAAGGAATGTGATGCCCTTTGGATTGCCGGTGGTGATCAGGGGGTTTACACCAATTACTGGAAAAACAGTCCTGTCGATAGTTTGATCAACATCGCAGTGAAAGATAGAAAAATTCCGGTTGGCGGAACCTCGGCAGGAATGGCTATACTGGGAGGTGCCTACTTTAATGCGTTGCAAGGCAGTATTACATCTTCTCAGGCTTTAGCAAACCCATTTAATTCTCTTGTTTCGATTGGACGAAACGATTTCCTTGACATTCCTTTTCTTAAAAGAGTTATTACAGATACTCACTTTGACAACCCTGATCGTCGAGGACGGCATTTAGCCTTTTTGGCCAGACTCTATCAGGATTCCGGATTTGCATGGAATGGAATATGTTCAGAAGAAAAAACGGCAGTGTGCATCAACGAACTTGGAATTGGTCGTGTTTTCGGAAACTCACCTTCCACTGAATTCGCCTACTTCACTAAAATCTCCTGCCTGGCAGACTCTTTGCCCCAGGTTTGTGCCCCTGGAAGCCCGCTGACCTGGAAATTTGCACAAGGTCCCGTGCTGGTTTGTAAAATCCCGGGGACCAACAGCGGTTCCAATACATTTGATTTACGGGACTGGAAAACAATGACCGGAGGAAGCTGGGAATACTGGAAAAGCAACAACGGTGTCTTTTCCTCCACTCCTGCTTCATATCCAGACTGCACTCTATCTTCTGAAGAAATTCAAATTCAACAGGAAGGATATTCATTCCCAAATCCGACAAATGGAAAGTGGAGATGGTATGGAATGGATGGCTTGCAGAAAATCCAGCTCACAGATATGATGGGTAGAATTTATTCGATTGACTCTACTTCACCAGAGGGTGAATTCGACATATCGGGCTTTCCAAAAGGTGTGTATGTTGCCGAACCCATCGAAGAACAGGGATCTGTCTACTTTAGGAGAGTTCGTGTTTTGCTGCAATAAACCGGCTGAGATTTTAAATTCCTTCCGAATCAAGGCTGGTACAATAGACAAACCGCTTTTGCTTCAATCCCTTTCATTTCACCGGCAAAGCCCATTTGTTCGGCGGTGGTGGCTTTAATGGAGATTTCATCTTCTTCGATTTCCAGAATTCCCGCAATTACTGACCGCATCTGAGGAACATAACCGGCAATTTTCGGGCTTTGTAAAATGAGGGCGCAATCCACATTTCCGACAAACCATCCTTTGCCACGAACCAGATCAAAGGTTCGTTTGAGCAGGATTTTACTGTCAATATTTTTGAACTGCTGATCGGTGTCTGAAAAGTGAATGCCAATATCACCCAGCGATAATGCGCCCAACATGGCATCACAAATGGCGTGAAGAAGTACATCGGCATCAGAATGCCCAAGAGCGCCTAAACGGGAAGGTATCCGTATTCCTCCGAGCCAGAGTTGCCGTCCTTCGACCAGACGGTGTACATCGTAGCCAAGGCCAACTTTAATCTTCGGCTTCATCGTCGTCCTGAGGAATGGCTTTATACAAAAGTGTATTCGATCGCTCCGGAAGAATCAGCCGTCGGAAAGTATCCTCAATTTCTTCCTTGGTCACTTTCTCCACTTTTTTCATTTCCTCTTCAAATCCATCCGGCTCTCCGAGAAGAGTAAAATAGGCCAGATTGATGGCCTTGTTCAGCAATTCCACATCCGCACCTGCCAGAGCTGTTTCGGATTGGTTTTTCACTTTCTGGACTTCATCGGCATCAAATCCTGATTGCTGTAGTCTTAGAATCTCCTCCAACAAACGTGATTCCGCCTGTTCGAGTGAAAATTCTTTGTTCACCTTTCCGTCAATGATCACCAGTCCCGGATCCGTAGAGCCTGTCACATAGGCATTCAAACTATGGAAAATCCGCTCTTCTTTAACCAGCGTATTCACCAGACGGGACGATTTTCCATGACCCAGAATATCCGTCAACAGATTGGCTGAATAGAATTCATCCGTCATACGGGCGGCCATCGGATAGGCTTTATAAATGGCCGACATCGGAACAGCAGCTTCTACTTCTTTCCTTCTGGCTTCCGATTGCACTGGCTCATGTGGCAGATTCCGGAACGTAGGATTACCTGCTTCAATCGGACCAAACCACTTTTCTGCCAGGCGACGAACTTCCTCATCATGTACATTACCTGCAACTACAAGGACAGCATTCGATGGCCGGTAAAACCGGAAAAAGAAATCCTTTACATCCTGGAGTTCGGCATCTTCTATATGACTCAGTTCTTTGCCGATGGTGGGCCATTGGTACGGATGGTACTGATAGGCCAACTCCCGCAAATGATGCATGGCATCTCCATATGGCTGGTTCAGATATCGTTGTTTGAACTCTTCCACCACCACACCTTTCTGAACATCCAGCGACTTCTGCCCAAATGCCAGACTCAGCATACGGTCACTTTCAAGCCAGAAAGCGGTTTCGAGGTTGTCGGCAGGAAGCTGGATGTAGTAATTGGTGATATCCGGATTGGTAAACGCATTGTTCTCCCCTCCTACCATTTGCAATGGCTCATCATAGGAAGGAATGTTGACAGAACCGCCAAACATAAGATGTTCGAACAGATGGGCGAATCCGGTTTGGGATGGACTTTCGTCTCTTGAACCCACATCGTACATAATGTTAACAACCGCCATGGGATTACCGGCATCCGGCAAAACCATTACTTTGAGGCCGTTATCTAATTGAAAGGAAGAATATTTTGGCATAAAATGAGGGATGCAATCACGCAGGAATCAGCCATTGGTGCAAGAACTGGCAACGGACTTATTTCGGGTTTCATGCTTTTATTTCACTTGAAGCTAAATCTACCTTTTGTGCCGACATTCGGGGAATACAAAGAACCGCCAATGCTGCAACCAAAGGAATCAGATTGACATTGAGTTGTTGTGGAATGAGAAACCAGAAGATGAGAATTCACAACAAATAATACCGGAAGCCAAAAAGAAAACCTTGCAATGGCTTTTCATAAAACCAAATCAGAAGTCCAATCACAAAAAACAGTGGATTGGCCCAAAGAATATTATAGTTCCAGGCAGCGGATTTATGATTGGTAAACAGCCAGATCGATAATTCAACCAGCCCTAATAGCCCGGTCATAGTAAACAAAACTGAACGAAGAATGCGGAACCCAATGGCCGATTGCGAAGATCGGAACCAAAGCACCAGGGTCAGCAATAAAATGACGGAAAACAGAAAGGCCGGCGAAAACAGAAAAGAACCCGCCCCATAACTGACAGCACTTTCAAACAAAACCTCATTGCCCGAAACCAAAGGGAAATCGATCATGCCTCTCCGGATGCTTGCCCGCATTACAGATCGTTCCAGTTCATCGGGCAGAAAATTGAGGTCCCGTCCTCTTAATGGCCGGTCGATCACTGCGCCAAGGCCAAGGTCAATTCCAAAACGGCCCCAGTCCTGATACGTGGTGTAATCATAAATCATATTCCGGTAGGTCATCGTTCCCTGAGGCTCTGCAAACTTCCAGATCACCTTCCGTTGAAGGGCTGAATCGAGAAGCTCAATGATTTTGGTAGAACAGTTGTTATCGAAGTAGTCGTAAAAATATTCCCTGTTTTCGGGAAGGAGGTTTTTACTGAGGTATACTGCGATGGCTAATTTTTCGGCGGAATCGAGATTGAGCACCTGCTCACGGACGGTGCGGTTGTATCGTCGATACTGATCGATAAAGTCTGTTGTGGGGCTTGCTCCCAGCATATATCGCATCGAACCTTTGGCAAAATTTCCATAGAAGTTTTCCTGATTGAAATCAAACATCCCATAATTGAATACAACATCCAGATTCTGGGAACGATCAACCAACCGGATAGCGCTGTGACCAAATGCCTCGTACAGCACTTCTCCCGGTCCGCAGGTGATGAGCGAAATTTTTGCCTGACCCGACAAAGAAACCGTTTGTGCCTGAGTTGGTTTCATGCTAAAGAAAGTCAGAACACAAGCCAGAATGAATTTGAATACCA
>CAMCXM010000101.1 GCA_945883425.1 Spirosoma fluviale | reverse complement strand
TCCATCAAATCCGGAACCAAGGTGAAAAACATCAAACTTCGTCCGGGCAGCGACCACAACATCGACTGCAAAATCGATGGCTTCGGATCTATGGCGCTCAAGTCAGAATTTGTGCGGAAGGTAGTCTGATCCGGAATTCCCCGTCCCTGGCCTCTGATTGGAAAAGCGACTTCATCCTCTTCCTGTCAATTCCTATTCCATTTCCTGAATTCCCTTACTCCACCACAAGGCTGATGTGATGGCGTCCCTTCAGGTTACAGATAGAAACCAGATAAATACCTTTGGGTAATGTGGATACATCTATAAAGTTTGATGTAGTTCCGGCCGGATACATTCCCGTCCATACTTCTTGTCCCATTGAGTTTGTAAGCTGAATGGAGGCTGATTCAGCCAAAGGCAGGGTTTTCATCCAGAATCCCTCTTTTGCAGGATTGGGATGGAGTGAAAAACCATCGGTTGATTCGATCTCCCTGATTCCAACAAACTGCGTTACGGTTATGGTATCTTTTGCTACACAATTCTGCCCATCGGTCACTTCCAGAATATACACTCCATTGCTGTCTGTGGTGAGAGAATCCTGCGTACTGCCTGTATTCCAGAGGTATTGAAGAGCACCTTCCCCACCGGTTACGGATGAGGAAACCACAACTTCCTGGGTGGCTGAAAGAAAAGTCTGCACCAGATCGACAGTAAAAACAGGTCCGGGATTGATTGTTTTGGTGACCTGACTGAAACATCCGGCCTGGTCGGTGACATTTGCTGTGTAGGTGCCCGATGCCACGTTTTCCAGATTTTGCAGACTGCTTCCGTTGCTCCAGGAAAACGTGTAAGGACCGAGTCCCGATGGCGTGAGATAAATGCTGCCACCTGTCCGGTAACACTTTTCGTGCACAATGGAATCAGTTAATGCCGGACCCTCCCCAAACGCCATGCTCATCCCCTGATAACCATAGGTTGAAAATTCATATCCATACTGGAATCGCGAAACCCCGTTCGCTGTCATTTTAAATTCAGAATAACCACCGATCGGAAGAGTAATGGCATAAACCGAATCCCGTCCTGTCGGGAAGTTTTCTGAGAATTTTGGCAAATAGGTGGTCTGGTTTCCAGGGGTTACTTCCACAGGTACAGGTGAAAATCCGGGATGAGAATTGGGATTGCTGCCTGTAAAATTGGTGGAATTCAGGTTCCATCCCGAGCTTCCTTCATTTTGAATCTGAAAGCAAAGCCATTCATGCGGCCCAGCCGGATATGCAAGTGTTTCGAGGCTGGCTACCGTTACGGTGGTAGGATATAATTCTCCCAGAATATTGGCTCTGGTTCCGATGAAATTCTGGTCTTTAAAAATTTCGATCTGGTACAAAAATCCACTGAAGCCACCAATCATATTTGGTCCTCCAAATAAGGCCTCGCCGGTTGTGGCGTTGATGTTTAATCCAAAGTTGGGGCCACTGGCATCTGTGGCAACATGTCGGAATTTTACCCAAAGGTTGTGGCTCTGGCAATCGGTCACCGGATAATAAATACCGGTTGCAAACAAGGGATGTGTTCCCGGAGCTGAGCTAAAGTTAAAGCCTGACAAGGTGGTTCCCGAACTGGTGAGTATGGTCCCGGGAAGGGATCCGGGATCGGGGGCTGTAAAGTAAATGGTTGTCCCAAAATTCAGTTCTGCGGATTGAACCGGATTGGTAACACCGAGCAGCAGAGTAAAAAGGATCAGAACAATTCCGGATGGTTTCATCGATCGGTTTGGCAATGGAAATTGATTCATCAACAGGCGATAATTACTTTATTATATAGGTTGACAACTCCGGGAGAGATACCAGAAGCTGAATTTCCTCCGTTTTGAAGCGCATTGTTGATGGCACCCCGGGTCGCCTTATTCACCTCATTTCTTTGGGACAAGATGGTGCCGGATTGGTGAGTCATAATGATCAGTAATCGCATCAGTAATGGAGTTTACAAAGGTACAATTTCTATGGATATCGGAGTGAGTGCACTGACTTTTCTCAGGTTCAAATTCCGATTTTCCGCAGCATTTTTATTGGAATTGTCCCTTTAGAAAATAGCCAGGTTCGGGCTTATGGTTGCTTCCTTTTCAAAGGCTGACCCCAAACCAGTAACAACAGAACTTCAAAATCAGGGGTAAGGAAGAAGGCCTGACGTTTCAATTCACTGTGTCAATATTTGTTTTCATTCTCTCACTGTACTCTTTTTTACCGCAGGTCATAAATCACCACCTGAAACCGGAGGGCTGCGAATTATTGCTTTATCCTTGCGTTTCACGGCAAACAAACCTTGCGATTATGAAGCGGCAGATTGTGTTGAGACTTATTCCCGTGTTGCTGTTTTTTCTGACAGAAGAGGCAACCGGTTGCAGTATGTACAAAGTGACGGCCCACGGAAAAACACGCATGGGCAGCAACTACGATGCCTGGTATCTCCATCCCCGCATCTGGTTTGAAAATGCCCGGAAGCCAGGAGAAACCGGCGTAGCTTTTACCGGTGCACGGGACGACGGTGCGAATGGCGTGGCTCCTCAATCGGCGTTGAATGAAGCGGGCCTGTCGTTTTCCGGTGCGGCCATTCCACCACTTCCAAAGTCAATGGCCGACTCCCGCAAAGTTCCCATCACCAACCGGACGCAATACCTGAAAGACATCATGCACACCTGCAAAACGGTGGAAGAAGTGAAGGCCTACATTGAGAAATACGATTATGGAAACCTGCCCGACGATATTTTCCTCTATGCCGATGCTTCCGGAAAATACCTGGTGGTGGAACCCGGCATCATGACCCTGGGCACCGACCTTTCATACGCCGCTTCCAATTTCTGTCCGTCGTTCACAGCAAAGGACGAGGCCCTCAACATGTCGAAATATCGGAAAGGACTCATTTTCCTGGAAAAAACGCCCGACAGCAGTCTGGCTTTTTGTTCGGCTCTGTCTGATACGATGTCGGTTTCCCGTCCGAAAATGGGGGATGGAACCTTGCTGACGATCATCCGCGATCTCAATGACGGAATCCTGCATCTCTATTTTTATCATGATTTTACCCGAAAAGTTTCCTTTCATCTGAAAACCGAACTGGCCAAAGGCGATCATATGCTGTCCGTTGCTGCGTTGTTTCCGCCCAATGCCAACTTTGAAAAATTGCAGGGATTCCACACGCCGCAGCACAGTCCAAGGCTGGTGGTTTTGATGTTGGTGATGGTGGGTTTTCTGGCCTTGTCGGGATTTCTGTTTCTGATTTGGTTCGCTATGGGATGGAAGCAAAATCAACATCGGTTTGTGCCTTTGTTCCTTTTCGTGCTTTCGGAGCTGGTGGCCTTTTACATGCTGATTCTGACCAGAAAAGAACCGGTGTTTTTCTTTCCGGCGCCTTACCATGATCCGCACTCCGAAGTGTTTTCAGCGGCTGCGTACATTCCGTTTTTGGTCGTGCTGTCCTTGATTCCGCTGCTCTGGATGAACCGTAAATTGTTCCGTTTGAAATGGTGGCCCGGCTTTTTCCGCTGGCTGTTGGTTTGTGAGAATTCGGTGCTGGTGGTTTGTGCCGGATTGTTTGCGTACTGGGGATTTTATTCGGTATGGGGATAGAGAAGTAGGAAGTCAGAAGGAAAAAGTCAAAAGAGATTCAGTAGGTAAATTCATTTTTTAGAATCGACAGGAATGAATTGAAAGGGTTTCATTGTATCTTGCCATTGTTACGCGAACCAGTTCATTCTTTACTATGAAAGTAATATTGGAAATTCCAGATCATCAGGCCAGTTTTGGTCTTCAGGTTTTGAAAAGTCTCTCTTTTGTGAAAAAGGCGATGCCGATGAGTGGTTCTGCAGAAAAACTTTTAAAGGATTTAAATGAATCAGCTGAAGATGTTCGGTTGCATAAAGCCGGTCAATTAAAGCTGAAATCAGCTAAGGAGCTTTTCAATGAACTTTGATATTGTTATCACCCGGCGATTTGAAAAGGAAATAAAGAAGCTAGTAAAGAAATTTCCTTCTCTCAAGTCTGAGTTCGGATCCCTTATTTCTGATTTGAATCTCAATCCATCAATGGGAACTTCTTTAGGTAATGACTGTTACAAAATTCGTATTGGGATTAGCAGCAAAGGAAAAGGTAAAAGTGGAGGGGCCCGAGTGATTACATACTTATACTTATCTGGCAAAACAGTCTATTTACTTTCAATTTATGACAAAAGTGAAAAAGAAGATTTGCGTTCAGGCGAGCTGAAAGAAATGGTCCAATCTTTGGACTTGAATTCATAAATCTATTTCCACTTCATCGCCAACCACTTTCTCACTGGTTCGTCAAACCATTTCAGGCAGGCCCAGGCAAGCGTAACGCTGGATACAAAAACGAGAATGGCGACCGGATACACTTCCTTCATCGGGTATTTGTGGTCCACCACCCAGCTGGTGTAGAGATAAATAATCGGATAATGCGTGATGTAAATGGGATAGGAAATCCGTCCCAGGAAGGAACAGATTTGTTGGGCCCGTTCCCCAATAATTTTTCCGCCAGCACCCAGACTCACCACCAAAGGAAACAACAGAATGATCGCGAAGGCTTCATACAAAGCATTCATCCAAACCTCTTCTTTGCTTCCCAGTCTGGGCATGGCCATTATGATGATCACCAGTGCACTGCTCCAGAAAAAGGCATTGGGCATCCGGATTTGTTTTCCCCACCGGCAAAGCAGAAGCCCCGCAAAAAACGGAAACATCACACGGCAAAGTCCGATGTGAATGTGGTTTGAATCGAGTGTCCAGCCTCCCACCACATAACCAGACGGACTTGTGAAAAGCAAATGCACCAGCGCCACACCGGACAAAACGACAAGAACGGACAGAGCCGTTTGAGAGAATTTCCGGATAAAAAGTCCGTACAGAATATTGGCCACGTATTCATAAAACAGCGACCAGGCCGGACCGTTGAGCGGATGCATTTCGGCCCAACCCCGGATGTCCATCGAAGGCGGAATAGGAAGCAAGGTGAATCCGATTAGCATAAGTCCCAGCATCTGCCATACGGGAACGGAATGGATATTTGGGAAAAGAGTGGAATCCTGTGTGTAGAAAAGAAGGGCGCCCACGATTGTTCCCATGATCAGCATGGGCTGCAAGCGGATGATCCGTCTTCGGGCAAATTCCCGGAAAGAGAGGGTTTCCCAGCGGTCATCGTAGGCGTACGAAATCACAAAACCCGAGAGCAGAAAAAAGAAATCGACAGCCAGGTAACCATGGTTCACGATCTGGTCCATGAAACTGGTGGCATGGGCTTCGAAAATATGAAAGACCACCACCATCAAAGCCGCCACACCACGGAGTCCGTCGAGAATGGGGTAGTGGGGTTTTTCGGTCAAATGAGGTGGAAGCATGGAGTTCTGAAATTGAAATGCGGTATGACAGGCAATGAAATTGATAAGTTCGACAAAACATAATAATTGTCCCGCCTTTCTCTTGAACTTCGAACCCATAAATTTCCTTGGGCCGAACAAATCGAATTCTCCATTTTTGCCCTTCTCCTCAACCAAACCAACAAGCGATGCCGTCCGTTTTTTATTCGTCTGTACTCACTGTCCTCATTCTGGCAGGCACGCTTCCGGCTTGTTCGCAGCCCAAAAAACAAAACCAACCTTCTACCGATTCACTTAAGAAAACTATGACCGCTACTGCCGCTCCAAAAATGAAAGTTGAAATCTGGTCCGACATCATGTGTCCGTTTTGCTACATCGGCAAGCGGCATTATGAAGAGGCCCTCCGCCAGTTTCCGGATTCGAACCACATCGAAATCGAATGGCACAGTTTTCAGCTCGACCCCACGATTCCGAAGGAGGCGCAGAAAACGGATGTGTACCAATATCTGGCCGAACGAAAAGGCATGAGTGTGGCGCAATCGAAGTCGATGCACGACAATGTGGTGGCGATGGCGAAATCGGCAGGACTCACGTATAACTTTGACAAAGCGGTGGTGGCCAATTCATTTGATGCCCATCGGGTGATTCAGTTGGCCAAGACAAAAGGACTGGGTGATGAAATCGAAGAGCGTTTGTTCAAAGCCTATTTTACGGAAGGACAGGATTTCAGCAACCACGAAACGCTGGTGAAACTGGGACACGAAGTGGGTCTGGCCGAAGCCGATATTCGGGAAGTACTCAACAGCAATCGGTTTGCTACGGAAGTAAAACAGGATATCTCCGAAGCCAGTTCCATTGGCGTGCAGGGCGTTCCGTTTTTTGTTTTTGACCGGAAGTTTGCCGTATCCGGTGCACAGCCTTCGCAGGCATTTCTGGAAACACTGAAAAAGTCGTTTGCCGGCTGGCGCAAAAGCAATCCCGTCCTTGAACACGTGGTTGGCGATGGTCCGGTTTGTACGCCCGATGGGGAGTGTAAATAGGGTTCTTTGAAAAAGTAGCAAATCATTAAAAATCCCAGATTTTGTTGGCTGTTGTTTTTGCTCCAACTATTCCTTCTTTTTGGCATTGCCCCAAAAAAGGGCAAAAACGATAGTTTTTGAGCCAGGATGTGGGGAGGAAAAACGCTAGTCCATCCAAAGCTCCTCTACGCGGTCCAGCCCGCATTTGTTCTACATCGGGTGTTCACAGAGATCGACGCGGAGAAACGCCGAGTATTCCTTTGATTTTCACATCTCTCAGGATCTCTGTGCGCTTCCTCTTTTAAAAACAGACAGTACCGAATTTCCGATTTGATTTCGCCGTGTGCTTTCCAATCGATCTTGTAGTTTTGCGGGCCAAACCGGAACTATGTCAGAACAACCAACGCCTTCTTCTTTTGATAACTTCGATGAGTTTGCCACCGATTACCGGCAGATTCACAACGAAAACATAAAGCTCACCGGAGCCGACAGTCAGTATTTTTCGGAGTTTAAGGTGAAGTGGCTTCGCGAATATTATGGCCGGAAGCAACCGGGCGCCATCCTTGATCTCGGAGCGGGAGATGGAACCTGTCTCACATATTTCAGTAAGTATTTTCCGCAGGCGAAATTGTCGGGAATCGATGTGTCGGAAAAAAGCATTGAAGAAGCGGCGGCCAAAAAGATTCCGAATGCGGAGGTTCAGGCTTATGACGGGGCACAAATTCCGTATGCGGACAACAAGTTTGATCTGATTCTGGTGGCGACGGTGATGCACCACATCCGGTTTGATCTGCATCCCGGTTTGATGAAAGAGGCGCTTCGGGTATTGAAACCCGGTGGGAAACTCTTCATCGTGGAGCACAATCCCTACAATCCGGTGACGATGCACATGGTGAACACCTGTCCCTTTGATGTGGATGCCGTCCTTTTAAAACCGGGTTACACGAAAAAGTTGCTGAAGCAATCCGGTTTCAAATCGGCTGTGAATCATTTTACGTTGTTTTTTCCGAGAGGGGGCGTGTTCAAAGCCTTTCACCCGCTTGAGAAATTCCTGGAGTTTATTCCGATCGGTGGCCAGTATGTGACGGTGGGGGAGAAGTAGTTCTGGACTTTTTGGGATTATTGGTTTTCAAAATGATTTCTTTATTTTTGATCAACTAAATCAATGAGAGAAATGAAGTCACCCCAATTTAATAAACACCCAGTCGATGCTTATTTTCATCTTCTGGAGAACTTGAGTTCCGACCAGAAACAGGAGCTTATTTCCCGATTATCGATTTCAATGCAAACGAAAAGTCCAGAAACCGATTCTTTACGATCTCTGTTTGGTGCTTTTATTTTTGATCAGTCACCTGAAGAACTGGTTAAAGAAATTCGAGAATCGAGGACGTTTAATCAGAATCGGGCAGGGCTTTGAATCAATATTTACTGGATACAAACATTTGTATTTATTTTCTCGGTGGAAAATTCAATCTGATTGATCTTATCGAGACAATCGGAATCTCAAATTGCTTTATTTCTGAGATCACATTAGCAGAACTGAAATACGGAGTCGAAAACAGCATCCACAAGGAGAAAAATCAGGAAATTCTGGATCAGTTTTCAACAAAGTTTACGATCATTCCAATATTCAATTGTCTTGATGTCTACGCAAAAGAAAAGGCCAGACTAAAAAAACAGGGGCGTTTGCTGGATGATTTTGATTTGCTGATTGGTGCAACTGCGATTAAAAATGGATTGATCCTGGCCACAAGGAATGTATCAGATTTTAATCGGCTTGACGGAATTGAGATTATAGATTGGACCAAATAGAGGTTGGGGAGAAGTAGAACGGCAGATCCCGCGGCCCGGATGGAAGTGGTAGCCCGCAACTGACCGGAGGGAAGTGAGGACTACAAACGAACAGCCGGAAGTGCCGCCCCAAAAACTCTTTTTTTAAGACTACATCGCCGATTCCCACCAGGATTTGAAACTGGCGGCTTTTTCACGACTCACGAAAACCTCTTCTTCTGGGACGGGCAGCAAATCGATTTTGAGCTTGCCGTTGAGGTGGTTGTAGGCTTTTTGCAGACTGGGCACCGAGGCCAGAAACTGCCGGTTGAGTCGGAAAAACAAAGCCGGATCCAGCATTTGCTCGAGTTCGTCGAGCCGGAAATCGACCAGAAACTGGCGGCCATCGAGCGTGCTGATGCAGGTCCAGTCGTTTCGGGTGAAAAAATACGCAATGTCGCCCACCTGCACCGGAATGAGCTGATCGGCCTGACGAACCAGGAATCGTTCCCGAAACTTCGGCTTTGCTCCCGGATCGAGTTGACTCATCATATTCACCATTTGCTGTTGAAAATCGAACCAGGGCGTATTTTCCTGTGCTTTCCGGGCGGCAAATTTGGCGATGGCCGCGTTGAGATCTTCCTGTTTGATGGGCTTCAGAAGATAATCGATGCTCTGAATTTTGAAGGCACGGATGGCGTATTCGTCGTAGGACGTGGTGAAAATAACAGGACAATTGACCTGCAGTTTCTCAAAAATCTGAAACGAAATGCCGTCGCCCAGTTGAATATCCGACAACACAAAATGAGGGGACGGATTGGTGGAAAACCACTGAACAGCCTGCGACACACTCTCGAGCCGCTCCAGAACCCGGATCGGGTAACCCGATTTGTCGAGCATCTTTTCCAGACGGGTTACAGCCAGTGGCTCGTCTTCAATGATGACGCAGGTAAATGGTTGATTCGCAGTCATGATCAGGCAGGCAAAAGTGGGAGGGCGACTTCAAAACGGAGGGGATCGCGGATGATGTGCACCGGCAGTTCGCTGAGCAGTTTGTACTGTTCGAGAATGTTGTTGAGGCCAACTTTGGTCGACGCTTCGAGGTGCACTTTTTTAAGGATGGCATTGCTCACCCAGAGGTATCCGTCCTTTTCACGGATGGTGATGTGCAGTGGATGTTCCCTGGAAATGACGTTGTGCTTCAGGGCGTTTTCCACCAGCAACTGAATGCTGAGTGGAGCCACGGAAAGTTCCCAGCTTTGATCGCTGATGTGGGTTTCGATTTCCAGCCCCGTCTGAAAACGGACCTTGGCCAGATACAGAAAGGCATCCACAAATTCCATTTCTTCCCGGAGACTGACAGTGGTGCGGTCTTTACTGAGCAACACATATCGGTACACATCCGAGAGACGCGACAAATACTGCTGGGCCGGTTCGTTGTCGTCGATGAGAGAGGATAAAATGTTGAGGCTGTTGAACAGAAAATGCGGATCAAGCTGGGCCTTTAGGGCTTCGAGCTGGTTGACGAGCTGGGTCCGGGAAATGGCTTCGGATTCTTTCACTTTGTTTTTCCAGGATTCGAAGAAGTAGACGGTTTCGTAAACCAACAGGACGAGAAACGTGGGAATCAATCCGATAAAATATCCCTGCACCATAAGTTCCAGAGTGCAGGCGGTTCCGAAAATCAGCTCACTGGTGTAGTTGATCACAACGGTAACGACAACACCGTAAAGAAGGACAGTTCCGATAAGTTTGGTCAGACGCTCTTTCGTTTGGGTGTAATGCGGGTATTTTTCCTGCAGCATTCCCCACACTCTCCGGATTCCTTCCCAATACGCCAGGGTGAAAAGGAAGGAAACGAACAGCCCTTCGATGTGGCTTTTGTGGAGCCGTCCTTCTTCCAGACCGTGAAACGTAAAATGCATCAGCACCGAGATGAACGGGATTCCGATCAACCGGGCGATGAAATCGTTGGCCTGGAAAGAGGCCATTTCGGTTTGGACAGGAAGAATGCTGCTGCGGTTTTCCATGGTGGTAAAAGTAATAACCGGTGGGGAATGTCTTTTGGTTTTAATTGAGAAGGAAAGGTCCGGAATGTCTGGAGTTGCCTCTTACCGGACCTTTTCTTCTATGATTTTTAAAACGTAAACCTTGTAAACGGAACGGGGAAGAATCCTTGCTGATACTGCGTCACCACACTGTTGGTTCGTCGGTTGTATTGACGGGTGAACACATTTTCGTGATTGGTCACGTTTTGCAGATCAAGTGAAAATTCGAGGGTACTTTTCTTAAATTCTCTGCGGTACGACAGTTTGATGTCGGTCCGGAAATACTCGGTTTGTTTTTGGGAGAAGGCATTCGCTTCATCCAGAACGGCTTTTTCCTGCTGCTGTGAAGCCTGCAGATCGATCGGGGTGAGGTACCGTCCGCCTATGGCAGAAAACTTGATGTTGAAGGCCAGCACATTTTGTTTCTCCTTGCCCACTTTCCATTCTTTACCGACCAGCGCATTGGCAGCATAGCCTGTATTGAAGGCCGTATTTCTCCAGACTCCGTCCGATCCTTTGTACTTACTGTCGAAGAGCGAACCTGTCAACAGGTAGTAAAATCCTTTGGTGAAAGTCCGTTCGAGCGTGACTTCCACACCATAGTTTTCGCCCAGTCCTTTGTTTACCAGATTGGCTTCATCGTCCGGAGCAAAGCTGTTTCCTGAATTGAGGGCCGAATAGGAACCGGGATTGTCTGATTTCGTAATGGGCGCCCGGTCGATAAACTGATAATAGACTTCGGCTTTCAGCGTGGTGTTGCTGGTGAGGAGTCGCTCGGTTCCGATGACAAAATGCTGACTGCGGGTGAAACCGAGATTTTTGTTGGAAAGGTTGATGCTTCCGTCGGCGTTTCGGGTTTCCACGGAATAGGTGTAGGCCGATTGCATCTGGTGGTGTAATCCGTATCCCACATTAATCGATTGATTTTCGGAAATGTTGTAACGGGCCCCAATCCGTGGTTCGATGGCAAATGCGGTTCCCTGCGTGGTGTACTGGGCATGCACTCCGGGCGTTATACTCAAACGGTTGGTAAACCGGTGCTTCCACTGCACATAGGCCTGACCGAGATACCAGCTTCCGTCGCGGTCCACATTGATGACGTCGTATTTACCCTGGTACACGTTTTTGTTGAACAGATTGAACTGATAAACATCGTTATAGAACCCGGCGTTGATGCTGTTTCGTGCGTTTACTTTGTAGACGTACTGTCCGTTAAAACTGTATTTCTGCGTCCGAAACCGGGCTTTTCCGGAAAGGAAAGCGACACGTGTTTCGGTGCTGATGGAGTCGCCTTCGAAGTTTTCTTTTGTGGCCGACACACCGGTGGTGAGTTTCAGATTCGATCTGGCGCTGGTTTGGATGTCAAGCGATACACCTGCGATGCCGGTTCCGTAATCAACCCTTGTGTTTTCATTTTCGGAACCGTACAGGTTTTTGCCGGTGGTGTCTTCTTTGTTTCCATCGAAATTAACATCGCTGATACCGCCCATTCCAAAAGCCGACAATGTTACTTTGGAGCTCAGGGGAAGATTGATTTTGAAGTTAATGTCCTGGTAGTTGGGCACCGCATTTCCGGTTCCGAACTGAATGCCCAGTTTGTTGAAAACGCCCAGCGTTGAGTAGCGGTAGTTGAAAAGGAAGGAACCTTTTTTCGGATCGGTTTTGGAGAACGGGCCTTCAGCGCCGACTTCAAATCCATTGAACCCAACCTGCCCCAAAAACTCGCGTTTTTCGTTGTTTCCGTTGCGGAGGGAAAGATCAAACACACCGGACAATCCGTTTCCATATTGAGCCGGAAAGGCAGAGGTGAGAAAATCGGATTTCGCTAAGTTGTTGTTGTTGAGAATGCTCACTGGTCCGCCCGTACTGGTCAAAGATCCGAAGTGGTTGGGGTTGGGAATGTTGAGTCCTTCCATTTGCCAGAGCATGCCGGACGGCGAATTTCCTCTGACGACAATGTCATTGCGGCTGTCGTTTCCGGCAATGACACCGGCAAAGTTGGCCGCCATCCGGGCCGGATCGCCAAGCGCACCGGCGTAGCGTTTGGTGTCGTCCACATTAAAGGACCGTCCTGAAATCAGCGCCATTTCGTTGTTGGTCACCATTTTGTTTTCCGAGCGTTTGGCGGTTACGACGGCTTCGTTCAGAACCTGAATGGCCTCGGTGAGGTTGATGTCGAGTATCACTTCTTTACCGGCGGTGACGATGATGTTCGCCAGAACCCGGGATTCGTAACCGATGGCTTTTACCTGAAAGGTCTGGCGGCCGAGCGGCACATTGGTGATTTTGAAATTGCCATCCACATCGGCGGTAGCTCCGATCATTGGGGTTTCGGTTCGTACCAAAACAACGGAAGCCCCGATCACCGGCGATTTGCTGGCCTCATCCAGAATGCGGCCCCGGACGGTTTGTGTGCCCTGCGCAAAAAGCAAGGATGTGGTTTGGAGAAAAAGGAAAAAGGTAAAGAGAGAAAAGATTTTTTTCATGGTCATCCGTTTTTGATGATGCAAAAGAATGGTCCCGATCTACCTTAATGAAACGCATTCCGGTTAAGCGGATTTTCGCCTGATGTGAACCGTAGATTCGGGATGGCGAACCGTTGAAGAATGGACGGAACCATATTGGGTTTCTACATTTACGAACTCAAAAGGCCGGAAGAACCAGACTCAGCCAATAGCGCAAACCTATAGGTTTTTCGTTTTTCACCACCTTTTTCCAGTACACATAGGTAAGACAATACAAATCGCCGAATGCCCGGAACCAGTTCATGGACAATGGAATCTGCAACCGGGTCAGCATCCGGAGCACTTCTCCAAACGACGGCATGTAATCCATATGCACCATTTGCAGACGAAGCCATATTACCTGTTCGGCCAGAAAATGAGGGTGAATCTTCTCACGAAAACGTTGATTGAACCACTGAACAAACTGAACCGAAGAGCTGATTTTAATTCGGTTCAATGCCCCGCCGGTTCCGGAAATGTTCACCGAACTCATCCGCCAGAACACCTTTCCTTTTGGCAGCGTCACCAACGGACCTTGTCCCGAAAACGCTATCCAGGAAGCATCGTCCGAACACCAGCCAAGTGGAAAACGGACGAAGCCGTCTTCTTTTTCAAATGCTGTCCGGGCAAAAATGAACTCGACCGCCGAGCTGTTCAGTTCACGATAAAATTTCCGTTTCCCGAAATCGAAAGCGGATAGTTCGGAAGGACAAGGAAAATTGGCATCCACAATCTGTTCTTCAGAATCCACCACAATCTGTTCAAAACGGAAAACGGTCGTGGTCGGATACTGATCTTTGGATTGGAGAAAGGATTCCACACAATCCGGACTCATCACATCGTCATCAGAAAAGAGCCACACCCATGGTTCGGTGGTGAGAGAAACGCAGCGGTTCCAGTGCGCCACCAGATCTTTTCCGCCCAGATTTTCTTCAAACCGGTGAAAAACCCATTCGTTCTTTATGAGGAAGGGTTCAATTAAATGGGCAAGATCATGTGGACTTCCATCGTCAAAAATATAGACCTGAAACAATTGGTTGGTTTGCCTTTCAATGGAGCGTAGAGCCTTTTCCAGAAAATCCGGTTTAAAGGCCGGAACCACAATCGCAAGCAGGTGCTGACTCATATTGTATCAGACTTGATTCCAGTTCTGCAAAGGCGACAGCCATGCCGATTCGGTGTGCGTGGCAAATCCGGGAATGGGCGTAATCAGTCGCCGGCCTTTCCCGAAAATCTGGTTTTCCCAGGAGCCGATGCCGCACAAACGTTGGAAGGCTTCAAAGTCGTTGGGAAATCCATTTGCGGTTGATTCCAGCCAAACCGGCATGTCTTCTTTCAGCGTACGGGCTCTTACGGCAAAGGTCATCGTGGTGGAATTGGTCGTTTTCCAGTGACAGGAT
>CAMCXM010000100.1 GCA_945883425.1 Spirosoma fluviale | reverse complement strand
CATGATTCCATTACAACCACTAAAATCACCTGAAGGTTTTGAGTTCTGGGGGATAAACCGAATTGAAAATTGCTTTGGATCGAATACTTTCCTTCACTTTGAGATAGGTATTATAATCCTGATTCACATCTTTAAAGCGTCCAATTGTAGAGATTCCGTCAAAGAAAAAACCGCCCACAGAGCCAAGTAAACCACCAATTCCTAAAAGGAGAATGGAATTTGTCGATAATATGTAGTTTGAAGCCCCTGTTACGTTGTATCCCAATTGCAGTGCGCCAACAGCAAGCCCGGCTCCGAAACTGGCACCAAAGAGTTTACTCGAAAGATTGGGCTTTATTTCAATCGATTTGATCGTGTGAGGCGCAATTTTTTTAACGTACCGGCTGAAATTCTGAGGTTTAAAATCGCCCTTTTTCGAATACAAAAGAAGGGCTGTATCGGAAATCTGCAACATTCTACCAGTAAAAACTCCTTCGCTGGTAGTCACTTTCACCGTCCTTCCGGAATTCTCGAAATAATTGAATTTGCCCAGGGAGTAACCGGGTAGCAATTTCCAATTAACCAGATTTGAACTATCAGACAGGTCCTCAAAACGATCAATCATGATGGTCAGTTGCTCGGCTGCCAGTTTTGAAAAGGATATGGTTGTATCGCTGCCATTGGCCATACTCACCAACATTTTGACATTTTCAAGATTGTCTTTTCTGTACACAACACTTTTAACCGCATCCAGCTCTGGAAACACATTAAAGTACTCCACCTCAACAGAATCCAACTCCTGTCCTACCCGCTCACTGAGAACAAACGGTGGAGGCTCATTGGACTGCGCTTTTGCGTTAATCAGGATGAGAAAACAGCACGGGAAGAAAAACAGCCTGGGAATTACCGTTTTGAGGAAGGAGATAAGACCGTTAATTGAAATAGTCTGCATAGATTTGTCCGAAACTTCGAAGAAATACCTGATTTAGCGAAATGTTTTTATCAGCTTTTCCTGACATCGTTCACTTAAAAAATTCAAAAAATTGCGCATCAAACACTTACAGATAATTGTCGTAACATTTTTTGTTTTGTTTTGTTCGTCTGAGATCAAAGCTCAAACCGTAGAAGTTAACGAAGCATCGGGCTCGATCAAAGATAAATCAGTCAAAGGCTATGTGGTTTGTCTGGAACTCGATGTCAAAACAGTGGATGCCGGATGGGCACGCTACATGAAATCTCTGGGTAAATTCGAAACAGTCGAAAAGCAGGCGGTCGAAGGTTTGAATCTGGTTCTGCCCGCAATTTCCTCCGATGCAGTCGATTTCTATTCAAAAGTGACCGTTACACCCCGTTGTATTCAGATTTTTATGGGCGCTTTCCGGGCCGGATCAAATCTGGAATTACCCGAAGATCAGAAAGAAAAGGTCCGGAAAATGCTGTATGATTTTGCCATCGAACAATACCGGCAGGATTTAATCAAGCAAATCAGCGAAGCAGAACGTGTGGTGAATCTTGCAGTGAAAGCGCACGACAAAAGAACCAATGAAGGCGAGTCCCTCCGATCAAAAATTACAAGAAACAAAAAAGATAAGCTCCGTTTATTGAAAGATCTGGAAGACAACGGAAACAACCTCCGAAAACTAAGAGCCGATTCTGTTCAGAATGCTTCGGAACAGGAAACTGCGCTGGAAGAAATCAAAAAAGTACGACAGATTTCCGAAGAGAAGAAACAAAAGCTGGGTCAGGTAAAATGACCCTCCGCCGTCAAGGCAACACAGTAAGAGCTTTGTTTATTCGCCCTGCCGCTTCTTCTTTTCCGAGAAGTTCAATAATGGTCATCAAATCCGGTCCTGCTCCGGTGCCGGTTAAAACCACCCGGAGAAGTTGTAACACTTTACCTGGTTTGATTCCCAACCCTTCCATTTCAGTATTGAAAAAATGCTTAATCGAAGCTGCATCCCAATCAGCCAGATTCTGGAGAGACTGAGCAAAATGAGACAATCCCTTCCGGGCATCTTCGTTCCATTTTGATGCCACAATCGTTTCATCATATAAATCCGGCGGGGTAACAACCGCCTGAATTTCAGTTACTACATCTTTAAGGAAAGTCGACCTGTCTTTCACCAGATGAATCCATTTCGAAAGATTTTCATCCGTCGAATTCAAACCTGCTTCGACCACAATAGGACGGACCGATTCCATAAAATAAGAATCTGGTCTCAACTGTAGATAATGATGATTAAACCACTTCGCTTTCTGAATATCGAACCGGGTTCCGGCTTTTCCTATGCGATCAATGGAGAAGGCCTCAACAAGTTCCTCCAAAGAAAACATCTCTTGTTCGGTACCTGGATTCCATCCCAGAAGAGCTAGAAAATTCAGGAGGGCTTCCGGAAGGTATCCTTCTTCTTTGTAACCTGCGATGTTAATACCCCTTTGGTCATCAAACCACTGAAGAGGAAATACGGGAAAACCAAAAGCCTCGCCATCCCTCTTTGATAATTTACCATCACCGGTAGGCTTTAATAAAAGTGGCAAATGAGCAAACTGTGGCATTCTGTCTTCCCATCCAAAAAAACGATACAACAGAACATGGGTTGGAGCGGAAGGCAGCCACTCCTCACCGCGAATCACATGGCTAATGTTCATCAGATAATCATCCACCACATTTGCCAAATGGTATGTAGGCATACCATCACTTTTGAGGAGAACCTTATCATCCATCGTAGAAGTGTGGACCATCACCCAGCCACGAATCAGGTCATTGAGACGGATCTCATCTTTTTTTGGAACCTTAAGCCGAATGACATGTGGAACTCCATTTCGAAGCATTTGGTCAACTTCATCCTTTGACAATGAGAGACTGTTTCGTAAATTCATGCGGGTAGCCGCATTATACTGAAACGTATTATCCGGTACTGCCTTACGTGCGGCATCCAATTCCTCTGCTGTATCAAAAGCGTAATATGCACAATCAGAGTCAATCAATTGCTTCGCATAACCAGCGTAAATATCCATTCGCTCTGATTGCTTGTAGGGTGCATGAGGTCCTCCGACAAGAGGACTTTCATCCGCTACTAGTCCCAACCATTCAAGGGAATTATAAATATATTGTTCAGCACCAGGCACAAAACGGGTTTGGTCGGTGTCTTCAATCCGAATAATAAATTTACCACCCGCTTTACGGGCTATGAGGTAATTATAAAGGGCGGTTCGGACACCACCAATATGAAGGGAACCTGTCGGACTTGGGGCGAATCGTACGCGTACTTCTCTCATTGTTTGATAATCGGTCAATAAAATATAAAGTCAAAAAAAAACCCTTGAAATCAAGGGTTTAAAATTCTTACCAGCTTGCTTTCACAATGCCGGGGATCTTACCGGCACTTGCCAGCTCCCGGAAGGTAACGCGGGAAATTCCAAATTTCCGCATGTAACCTCTTGGACGTCCAGTCAATTTGCAACGATTGTGCAGACGGATTGGAGATGCATTCTTCGGAAGTTTATCAAGACCAAGATAATCACCAGCCGCTTTAAGAGCAGCACGCTTAGCTGCAAAACGGGCTACAGTGGCTTCTTTTTTACGCTCTCTGGCTTTAATCGATTCTTTTGCCATGGTGATTATTTATTAATGTTAGCGAAAGGCATTCCTAATAATTTCATGAGTTCGTAGCTTTCCTCATCGGTTTTGGCGGTCGTTACAAACGTAATATCCATACCGGTGATTTTTGAAATTTTCTCAATCGAAATTTCAGGGAAAATGATTTGCTCTTTAACGCCAAGGGTATAATTACCACGACCGTCAAAGCCTTTTTCATTTACACCTTTAAAGTCACGCACCCGAGGAAGAGCAACAGCGGTCAAACGATCAAGAAACTCATACATTCTATCTCCGCGAAGAGTTACTCTGGCTCCGATCGGCATATTCTCACGGAGTTTAAAGTTTGAAATCGCGTTTTTAGATTTCGTGGCAACCGCTTTCTGACCAGTGATCAGACCAAGTTCCTCGACACCAACATCAACTAGTTTCTTGTCAGCAACAGCTGCACCGATTCCTTTGTTGATGGAAATTTTGGTAATTTTTGGTACCTGCATAATGGATTTGTATTGAAACTTTTCCATCAGGCCAGGAACAACTTTATTGAGATAAATCTCTTTTAAACGTGGTATAGCCATTATTTTACAAGTTCATTGTTTGACTTAAAATACCGCTGAAGTTTGCCTGTGGCATTCTCCTTACGGCCGGTTCTTTCACCTTTTCCAGTAGAAGGATTAACAAGGAGAAGGTTAGAGATATGAATCCCGGCTTCTTTCTTGATAATACCACCACTCTGAGGATCTCCGGCAGTCGGCTTTTTGTGACGGCTAACAAGGTTAAGACCATCTACAATTGCACGACTTTTCTCGGTATCGACTTTTAATACGACGCCGGACTTACCCTTATCGTCGCCACTGATCACCTGAACGGTGTCTCCTTTTTTGATATGAATCTTTGCCATCTTACAAAACCTCAGGGGCCAAAGAAATGATTTTCATAAACTGCTTTTCCCGAAGTTCTCTTGCAACAGGCCCGAAAATACGGGTACCTCTTGGCTCATCATTGTTATTCAACAATACCGCAGCATTGTCTTCAAAACGGATGTATGAACCATCTTTTCTGCGAACTTCTTTTTTCGTCCTTACAACTACCGCTTTTGTAACGGTTCCTTTTTTCAGGTTGCTGCTGGACAACGAAGACTTAATGGTAACAACAATTTTATCTCCAACTGATGCATACCTTCTTTTTGTTCCGCCCAATACCCGTATCACCAAAACTTCTTTGGCGCCACTGTTATCGGCAACGGATAAACGCGATTCTTGTTGTACCATGATTACTTCGCTTTTTCTAAAATTTCAACTAATCTCCAACGCTTTCTTTTACTCAAAGGACGCGTTTCCATAATTTTCACCAGATCACCGGCGCCGCATTCGTTGTTTTCATCATGGATCACAAATTTCTTGGTACGGGTTAATACCTTACCATACTTTGCATCCTTGAAACTTCTTTCTACCGATACGGTGGCAGACTTCATCATCTTATCGCTTACTACGCGACCGACCCTGACTTTTCGTTCGTTTCTTTCCATTGCTTTATTTTCCAGAAGAAAGATAAGTGTTTATTCTTGATATGTCACGACGGATCGTACGGATCTGAAGTGGATTCTCCAGGTTGGTAACACCATGAGCAAATTTCATTTTTGCATACAGGGCGCTTAATTCAGCCAGTTTTGCCTGAAGCTCTTCAGACGAAAGGCCTTGAAAATCTTTCTTTTTCATTCTATTCTGCGTAATCAGGTCGGGTTACAAACTTAGTTCGGATCGGAAGTTTCTGTGAGGCAAGTCGCAAAGATTCCTGAGCCTGAGCCAACGGAACACCCGTTGATTCAAATATGATGGTTCCCGGTTTTACACAGGCTACCCAATACTCGGGAGCTCCTTTACCCTTACCCATACGTACCTCTGCAGGCTTTTTCGTAATAGGCTTATCTGGGAAAATACGAACCCAAACTTGTCCCTCCCTTTTCATTGCACGTGTTACGGCAATACGGGCGGCTTCGATCTGACGGGCGGTAATCCAACCTGTCTCTAATGATTTTATAGCGAAGCTTCCGAAATCAACGGAAAAACCTCTCGTAGCGAGTCCACGTACACGCCCTTTTTGTTGTTTTCTAAACCTGGTTCTTTTCGGCTGTAACATTATCGTCTGATTTTATCGTGAACCTTCATTTTTTCTTCCGCCTCCGCCACCGCGTCGGTCACCTCCACGGCCACCTCCGCCGCGATTGTCACGGTCGCCACCACGGCGATCGTTTCTACGATCTCCACCTCCTCTTCTGTCGTTATTGTCATTACCACTGCTGGCCAATGATGTAATTCCAGCATTTGGAGAAAGATCTTTTTTACCAAAGACTTCGCCTTTGAACACCCATACTTTAATACCGATCTTTCCGTAAGCAGTTAAGGCTTCAGAAATTGCATAGTCGATATCCGCACGAAGTGTGTGCAAAGGAATACGCCCTTCTTTGTATTGTTCAGAACGAGCCATCTCAGCACCACCCAGACGTCCGGATACTTTTACCTTGATACCCAAAGCACCGGCACGCATTGTTCCTGCGATGGCCTGCTTCATGGCACGACGGAAAGATATCCTTGCTTCCAACTGCTGAGCAATGCTCTCACCTACCAATCGGGCATCCAGTTCTGGACGTTTGATTTCAAAGATGTTAATCTGAACATCTTTGCTGGTGAAGCGCTTAAGCTCTTCTTTGATTTTGTCTACTTCAGCACCACCCTTACCAATCACAACGCCTGGCTTGGCAGTGTTGATTGTAAGCGTAACTCTCTTAAGTGTTCGTTCGATAATGATTTTCGATACACCGCCTTTGTTAATTCGACGGCCAAGGTAGGTGCGGATTTTATCGTCTTCAACGATTTTATCGGCATATGTCTTGCCACCGAACCAGTTGGAGTCCCAACCTCTGATGATACCAAGACGGAAACCTATTGGATTAGTTTTCTGACCCATATTATGCTTTAGAATCTACGGCTAGAGTGATGTGATTAGAACGTTTGCGAATCCGGTGGGCACGACCCTGAGGAGCAGGACGCAATCTTTTCAGAACACGGCCACCATCCACGAATACGCGGGTAACATGAAGATTGGCATCTTCGATGGAAAGATCTGGATTTTTGGCCTGCCAGTTTGCAATGGCAGAACGCAAAAGCTTGTCTACATAGACAGAACCTGCTTTATCCAGATACTGAAGCGTGCTGAGTGCATTCGCTACAGGCTTGTTACGGATCAGATCCACAACATAACGCATTTTACGCGGAGATGTCGGGACGTTGTTCAATTTAGCTATTGCTTCCATTATCGCTTGCCTTTATCTTTTTTACCACCATGCCCCCTGAAATTTCGGGTAGGAGCAAATTCACCCAGTTTGTGGCCGACCATATTGTCTGTTACATAAACCGGAATAAATTTATTCCCGTTGTGTACAGCAAATGTGTGACCAATGAAATCCGGTGAAATCATACTTCTACGTGACCAGGTTTTGATCACAGATTTCTTTCCGGAAGTGTTTAATGCCTGAACTTTGTTGTCAAGGCGAAAGTCGATATACGGACCTTTTTTTAGCGACCTACCCATTACTTAGAGTTTCTACGGCTTATGATAAGTTTGTCTGAATATTTGTTGGACGAACGGGTTTTCTGCCCTTTCGCCGCGATACCGTTACGGCTTCGTGGATGTCCACCGGAAGCACGCCCTTCACCACCACCCATAGGGTGATCAACCGGGTTCATCGCAACACCTCTAACGCGAGGACGACGACCGAACCAACGTGAACGTCCAGCTTTACCTGAAGTCACATTCATGTGATCCGGGTTGGAAGCAGAACCAATGGTAGCATAACATGTAAGCAATACCAAACGCATTTCACCCGAAGGCATTTTGAGTGTGGCGTATTTGCCTTCTCTTGCGAGCAACTGACAATAAGAACCTGCTGAACGGGCGATAGCACCACCCTTTCCTGGCTTAAGTTCGATGTTGTAAATAATGGTACCCAAAGGAATGGCTGACAGCGGAAGGCTGTTACCCAACTCCGGTGGAACCGCTGGACCCGAAATAACGGTTTGCCCAACTTTTAATCCATGAGGAGAAACCATGTATCTCTTCTCGCCATCCACATATTGAACAAGTGCAATACGGGAAGTACGGTTTGGATCGTATTCTACAGAAACAATCTTTCCTGGGATATCGTGCTTATCACGCTTGAAATCGATGATACGATAGGCTTTTTTGTGACCACCACCGATGTAGCGCATGGTCATTTTACCTTTGTTGTTACGACCACCGGATCTTTTAATCTCCGTTACCAGACTTTTCTCTGGCTTAGATGTCGTAATTTCCGCAAAATCCGGCATTACGCGGAAGCGCATACCCGGGGTTACTGGTTTTAATTTCTTCAGGCCCATGTTAGATCGAAGCGTAAATGTCTATGGTTTCACCTTTGGCCAGGGTAACAATGGCCTTTTTGAAAGAACTTTTGCGGCCGGAAATGAATCGGGTCTTTGTGCTTCTGTTTTTCACCTTACCAATACTGATCATGGTGTTAACACTATCCACATTGACGCCAAACATTGCTTCGACGGCGTTCTTAATTTCGATCTTGTTCGCACTTTTGTCTACAATAAAACCATAGACGCCCTTCTGATTGAGCTTTGCAAACTTCTCGTTGATTACCGGTTTCTTAAGGACTGGCATTTTAACTTAAAATTATTTGTAAAATTTCTACTGCACCTTCCTCGAAAACAACCATGTCAGAATTGATCAAATCGTAAGTATTGACGTTCTGAATTGGAAGCACGGTAACAGAAGGGATGTTCCGGCCTGACAGGTAAAAGTTTGAATTCACACCATTCGTGTAGAATACCGATTTCTTACCAGCAAGGGAAATCGCCTTTAATATTTTGTTGAACTCTTTGGTTGATGGAGTACCAATTGCCACAGCTTCGAGAAGAGCAATTTTGCCTTCAGTTGCTTTCGCCGACAGAATCGACTTACGGGCAAGGTCTTTCACCTTCTTGTTGAGTTTGAAATCGTAATCACGTGGGCGTGGTCCGAAAATACGACCACCACCGACAAAAACCGGGGACTTCATGGAACCCGCACGGGCACCACCTGTTCCTTTCTGCTTCTTAAGTTTTTTAGTAGTCCGGGCAATTTCAGCACGCTCTTTTGCTTTGTGCGTACCCTGACGCTGATTCGCCAGATGATGCTTTACATCTAAATATACCGCATGCTCATTGGGAGCAATGGCAAAAATAGAATCCGGAAGAGAAACAGACCGTCCTGTGTTCTGACCTTCTTTGTTGATAACTGAAAGATTCATTGCCTATTTCTCTAAAACTACAAATGAATTAATATGACCTGGTAGTGATCCACTTACAAGAACCAGGTTCTTTTGAGGAATCAATTTTAAAATGCGAAGGTTTTGAACTTTCACACGGCTTCCTCCGGTTCTACCAGCCATTTTAAGGCCTTTGAAAACGCGGGCCGGAAATGAACAGGCTCCGATTGAACCTGGGTGACGAGCCCGGTTGTGCTGTCCGTGGGTCTGACCACCAACACCACCAAATCCGTGACGTTTTACAACACCCTGGAAACCTTTTCCTTTGCTGGTTCCGATTCCGTCTATAAAGTCACCAATTTCGAAAATGTTCAGATCAATTTCCTGTCCTGATTTAAGATCAGAAGGAAAAGTCTTAAATTCCACCAATTTAATTCTAGGTGAAACTCCTGCTTTCTGAAAATGGCCTTTAAGGGGTTTGCTGGTGCTCTTTTCTCTTTTCTCACCGTACCCAAGCTGAACAGCGTTATAGCCATCCTTCTCTTTGGTTTTGATCTGAGTCACCACATTTGGCGAAACTTCCACTACCGTGCAAGCCTTGCTGGTACCGTCCTCACCGTAAAAGGTGGTCATACCAATTTTTTTTCCAATGATTCCTGACATGTATGAATTGAATTTACTCCGCAGGCGGAGGGTTTCAAAATGGGAGTGCAAAAGTAGAGAAATCAATTCAGGAACAAAACTTTTTTGAAAAAATATTATTCCTTCTGAAAAACAACCGTTTACCGGAGCGAAAACGGCTTCAATGCATTCCATACTTCCCGCTTCAATTCAGCATTGAGCGCAATTTGAGGAAGCGACGGAACCTTAACCCAATCTGAGCTGCCTCTTTTCCCATATTCCACATTGGACATGCCCGATGTGGAAGACAGAAAAACCAGCACCAGCACATCCTCTTCCGCAATTTTCAGTTCATCTGCCTCACCTGTATAAAATACATACCGGTACATGCCATGTTTTAAGGTGAGCGCCTTGAGAATTTTTGAAAGCAGATCATATTCTTCTGCTGATGGCATCTCGGAAAGTGGTATGCCAACAACTGCCCGGATCACAGGCACCTGGATCAGTGGCTCATCGGAAAATAAAAGTTCTGACTCAGCAGTGTTCATAGTTGATGCTGCAAGTATACAGAAGGCACCTGATTTCAGGGTGAAAACATCTAGCTTTCCGCAATATTCTTACGGGCGAAAGGCAAGCCGTGTATCCAGCATAAAAGCAACATAAGCTGTTTTAGTTTTGCAACATGTTCTTACCATCCTTCCGGCTTGTTGTGCCGTTCATTTTCCTGTTTGTGACAAATGCCTTTTCCCAGAAAGAATTCAGACCCTGCCGTTCGGGAGAATTGTACGGTTTCTGTGATGAAAACGGCAAGGTTGTCATTCCTCAGATCTATGAAAAAACAGGTCCGTTTCAGGGAAACATAGGCCCTGTCGTTCGGGAAGATTCGTTTTGGTGGTTTATCGACAAAAGCGGTAATTTCCGTTTCAATACCCGACGATGGTCAAATCAGGCACCGCCTCAACCTGAAAAAGGACTTTATAAAATAAAATACTTTGATCCAATTTTCGCCAATGTCACGGAATATTACAACCGCAATGGATTACCGGTGAAGGTTCCGAACGAGGACAGCCTAAGGGCCGACACCATCATTTATTCAATCTTCAATGTTCAGGAAGCCATTGACCGTGCAAGGCTAAAGCTGGGTACTCTTTATGGACTGGACAATCTGGACTGTTCGGGATTTATACGGTATATCTTCTCCCCTTTTGGCATCAATCTTCCTTATTATGCAAGGGAAATTTCAGAAGCCGGCAGGGAAATCCCAGCTGCAAAAGTAAAGCCCGGCGATCTTGTCTTTTTTGCCGGAAGTGTCGCCTCCAATAAAACGGTGAACCATGTCGGTATGGTAATCTCAGTGAAAGGAACCGAAATCGAATTCATCCATGCATCAACAAGCAAGGGGGTAACGATCAATAAATCATCTGACCCCTATTACAAGGTGCGGTATCTTTATTCCAGGAGAATATTCGGATAGTGACCACTCTCAGCTCAACTTCCGCTGGAACGTACTTTTTAAACTGGCCGTCGCTCCCAGGTTCCGCTTAAATGTTGCTACCCCGCTATTAACAACGCCTTTCATAGACGAGGTTCCAAGATCCAGCATCCTCACTCCTTTCTCCCTGCAATGATTCGCCAGACCCTGATGCAGCAACACAACCGGACTCAACTTTCTGTGATGAACATCGTCAGCCGTATAAAACACGTATTCGATTTCCTCATTCACTAAAATACTCAAGGCCATAGCCACACATTGATTCTGGTAAAAAACGCCAGACATCTGGTACGCATCCGGAAATAAACGAAAGGTCCTCTCAAGATCTTTTCTTTCCATACTAAGCCGATATCCCTTTCGTTCCCGACTTTCGAGCAGAAAACGATATGTAAAATCCCAGTCTGGTTTTGCGATCAACCGGAATTCGTAGCCCAACTGAAGAGCCTTTCTTAGTTTCCAGCGTTCGGAACGGTGAAGTCCGGTTTCAAAAGGAACGGTCAGTTGCCTGTGGAAATTCAGATCCTGCCATGCGATCTGATAACCGGCTGAAACCAGTAAGGGCTGTAACCAAACGTTGATTTCCGGCTGGTAACAATCCGGCGGAAAGACAATCTGAATCGTGTGAATTTTCTCTTTTCTGGCCAACGATTCTAATTGAATTAACACTTCTGACACAAGTTCAGGCCGAGGTTCATTTTGAAAAAGAAAGGAACCAAATGGTGCTTTGGCCGGACTCAGGATTCTTCCTTTATCAATGTAAAACGGGAATTCCACGGCAGAACAATCGGATGAAGCCTGTAGCAACTGTAAATCACCCTGCTGTTTTAAAAAGGGTTCCGTCAGAAATAGATAGGGGGAATTCAAGAAAATCAGTGATTCATTTCCTGACAGAGTTCGACCAATACACCTTCCGTGAATTTCGGATGCAGAAAGCAAATGAGTTTATTGTCGGCGCCCTTCTTCGGCACTTCACTGATGAATTCAAATCCTTCAGACTTCAACCGCTTCATTTCAGCTTCCAGATCATCGGTGAGAAAAGCGATGTGGTGCATTCCTTTTCCTCTTTTTTCAATGAATTTGGAAATGACGCCATCCGGATCGGTGCTTTCAAGCAATTCAATCTGGCTTTCGCCTGATCTGAAAAAATGCGTATTCACCATTTCGGAGGCAACTTCCTCCACTTTCGTCCGGCAACTGCCCAACAATTTTTCAAACGTCTGAATGGCTTTACCGGCATCTGCGACGGCAATTCCAAGGTGTTCAATTTTCAGAATCATTTCTGTCTTCTTTCTTTTGCAAAAAAGTGAAACAATCCGGTACCATCTTTAATTTTTTAGGCATGAATCCATTCCGGCCAGTCCTTCTGCTTGCTTTATCTCTTGTAATTCCTTTGGGGTTCACCTTCCGATCAGAGGAAAGTGCTTCCATCCGAATACACATTCCCAATGTGAAAATAGGAAAAGGTGAAATCCTTATTTCCCTCTTTAACAATGAAAAAGGATTTCCTGAAGACGGTGCGCTGGCATTTCGTACTTACCGACTCACTCCGGGAAAAACCCTTGAACTAACCGGAATTCCATCCGGAAAATACGCTTTGGCCATTTTGCACGACATTGATGACAACCAGAAAATGACGTACAACTTTCTGGGAATTCCGCAGGAAGGGTATGCTTCAAGTCCGGATGGCGGGCCTAAATTATCAAAACCGCGATTTGATAAAGCCCTGTTCCGTCATTCAGCCAAAGGGACGGATCTTACCATTCCGATTCATTATTGAGAATATGAACCTCATACAATTCTGCCTCCTTCATGGATGGAGACTTCTGCATTTTGGCTTTTTGATTTTCTATTTTCTGATTTTTGTCCCGGGCGATTCCAAGGCTCAAAATGGAATACCCATTGTTCGATCTGGACAAATTGTTCGCTTCGCCTCATTCAAATCGAAGTTTGTGGCAGAACGCAATGTGGATGTCTGGCTTCCAGACGGGTTTAATCCTTCGAAAAAGTATGCAGTTGTGTACATGCAGGACGGTCAGATGTTATTTGATTCTTCCGGAAACTGGGTAAAACAGGAATGGGGCGTGGATGAAACATTCGGAAGACTTCTGAATGAAAAGAAAATACGGGATTGCATTGTGGTGGGAATCTGGAATACCAACGACCACCGGTATGGAGATTACTTTCCGGAAAAACCATTCAACCTTCTTTCAGAAAGTGAAAAGGGAATCATTCGGGCACTTGGCCAAACTATAAAGCACCGTCAGTTTGTAAATGGCAAACCCAATTCGGACGATTACCTCCGATTCCTGGTAAAAGAACTAAAGCCATTCATCGATCGCAATTTTCCAACCCTACGAAAAAGGAACGATACTTTTATAATGGGATCAAGCATGGGCGGCCTTATTTCACTGTATGCTTTATGCGAATACCCGCGTGTTTTTGGAGGAGCCGCCTGTTTGTCTACCCATGTAACGGGAATCTTTACCAATAAAAACAACCCGTTTCCTCAGGTACTAATCCAATATTTGAATCAGAAACTTCCCAAACCTCGTCAACACCGCTTTTATTTTGACAGGGGGACAACAACACTGGACTCATTATATGAACCACATCAGTTAAGGGTTGATTCCGTTTTTAGGTTCAGAGGGTTTAAGACAGAAAACTTCCAGAGTCTCATCTTTCAGGGAGAACCTCATACCGAAACGGCATGGAAAAAGCGACTGGAAATCCCGGTACTGTTTCTTCTGAAATCGAGTTCGAATCAGAGTAAATCGGAATGACCGTTTCATTCAAACAATACGGACAAAAAGAAGGCTTTTGCTTTTTTCCGATATCTTATTTTTTCAGGTCTATTTTTGCGCCCCAATCTGTAAACATTTGATGGAACTCGGCCAACTTGGTCACGCAGGCGTCATCCTTGCCTTCGTGTCAGCACTTTTCGGAATTTATACCCTGTTGTTTGGCCTGAATCCGGAATCCAAATCCTTTGGTACCGTTTCTAACGTCGCCCGAATCACGTTTGGAGTTCATGCCGGAGCGGTGATGCTGGTAGTAGCCTCTTTGTTTGGGATTATCTACGGACATCAATACCAGTATCATTATGCCTGGAGCCATTCGA
>CAMCXM010000099.1 GCA_945883425.1 Spirosoma fluviale | reverse complement strand
CACCCGGCAGGTATTTGTCCGGATGATCGTACAAACTCACATAATCGCTGATGGCCAGGCCTTCCTGCAAAACCGTCCTTGCCTGAGGAAGGTGGAGATAATCGTCTTCCACAAAATAGAGATGGTCATCCGGAGCCGATTTCGACAAAGCCAGTTGGGCGGCATGTCGCCAGCTGAGGGCATTTCCCAATGTGGTTTCAATGGGTTCGATGCCCAGTTTCCGGATGGCGTTCAGGGTTTCTGTCCGGCAATGATCGGCCAGAAGAATGAATGAATCCTTCCCGAAAACAGACAGGCAATTTTCCAGGCAGCGGATGGCATCGGTTCCGGTTAGTTTTTCTTTGGGGTTTCCGGCATCGGAAATGCGGTACACGATTGTCAGCATAGCGGGGATCAGATAAAGGATTCGACCGTTTTGTATTTGTAGCCGTGCACAAAATCGCGGCCCGAAAATTCTCCTTCAAATTCTTTTTCCACGAGGGAAACCCAATCGCGGTCTTTGTTGTGGCCCCAGGTGATCACTTTCCTCATCATTTCTTCTTTGGTTCGAACCCAGGAATAATGGTGGATCATCGGCCTCGAATTGTCGCCCAGCACCATTCTTTGTTTGGGTTCCGGAATTTCCGTGTAGGGTTTGTTGCGGTCTTCAAAATCCATAATCATGGATTCGCGAAGCAGCTTTTTCCGAACCAGAATCACTGAATCTTCAAAAGTCAGCGATTGAAAATGAGTTTCCCGGAAATAGTAATAGTTGGCCAGCTTCACCACGTTGAGTCGGTAGAGCGGATACACTTCCAGCCATTTGGCGAATGCTTTTCCATCTACAATCTCATCGGCATCGAGGAAAAGGATGAAGTTCGATTCTTCTTTTGCTTGCTTCCAGCCTATTTTCCTGGCAAAGGTGACCCAGTGCTGGGAGTTTACTTTCTTGTTTGGATCGTAGTCAAAATGAATGAACCGGGCTTTCGGATTTTCTGCGATCGTCCGGTTCAGCAGTTCGGTATCCTCTGGGGTACCGTCATAGAAAAAGTTGGTGTATGGAACCAGGATTTCGTGGGAAAAAACGGAAGCCTGCTCGATGCAATCACGGATGAAGCGGTAGTCGTTTGTGCAATAGTTAATCACCGTAGTAATCAACGGTTTTTCGGGTTTGATGTTCCCGAAAGGCAAAAGTCGACGTATCCATTTTCCAATCATTCTGAATCTGGTAAAGCAAACGCTTCGTGGTCGTTCAGGTTCAAACGAAGTGCAAAAAACGATTTTTTGGATGCATTCCCTACTTACCTGCTGATTCATGTTTTGCAATTCACTTTGAGTTGGGTCTGGGAAAGGCAGGATTGTACTCTGCCGCCAATCCGGATTATTGGTTATTCATCACTCTTTCAGGAAGTTGTTGAGTGAGATTTTGTGAACCAATTTTTATCGGACGGAATCGATAAAATCTTTGGCAATATTAATTTTTGTCATCTCAGTGAGGTTGCTGTACTTTTCGATTCGGAAGGAAAATTCAGTCCCCCGGAGATGGGGAATATGACGCCGGTGCTTTCCAATTTATGAGGACCATAAAAATTGATTTCTGTGATTTCTGGCAAGGCTTCGACCGTCACCAGAATTATTTTACCCAATTGCTCAGCCGGTATTTTCAGGTTGTGGTTTGCGATGACCCGGATTTTCTCTTTTTCTCCACTTCGGGTATCAAGCACAAGGGCTACAACTGCATCAAGATCTACTACACGGGCGAGAGTTTCCCACCCAACTACATCGACTGCGATTATTCGGTTTCATTTGAACTGATCGAAAATCATCGCAACCTCCGCTATCCCCTCTACATTTTGTACGGCGACATGCATTCGCTGCTCAGTCCGAAAAAGCCGTATGCCGAGGTGAGAAAGCAGCATACAAAATTCTGCAACATGGTGGTTTCGAATGCCAGGGCAACCAAGCGAATCGACTTTTTCCACAAACTGAGTCAGTACAAACAGGTCGATTCAGGAGGACGGTATCTCAACAACATTGGCGGTCCGATTGAAAATAAAATGGAGTTCATTTCTCAGTATAAATTCTCCATCGCTTTCGAAAACAAGTCACAGGACGGCTACACAACGGAAAAACTGGTCGAGCCTATGTTCTGTGGATCGATGCCCATTTACTGGGGAAACAAAAAAGTGGCTCTTGATTTTAATCCGGCATCGTTTATCAATTGGGATGACTACGGAAGTGACGAGGCCGTCATTGAGCGGATCATCGAGCTCGATCAAAACGATGACCTCTACGAAGAAGTGTACAATCAGCCCTATTTTACAGGAAATGAAGTAAATCGTTATTGCAACGAAGACCGCCTGGTTGAGTTCCTTTCCGGTATTTTCTCTTCCCGCATCCGGAATGCCCGCTATTATTACGGCCGAACCGCCACCATCGAATACTACAAGGCCCGTGTTTTTGCGGGGGGCGTGAAGAACAAAATTCTGTCTATTCTTCGATAAGGTCGTTCAACTTTTCGTGCTCCTTGTGGAGGCGACTGTGAATGGTTCCGTTTTTTACCTGCTCCACAAATGCCTTGAGCTGGTCCATGTCGCCATCCAGAAACTTGCCGTCTTCCCGACGGAATCGTTCCAGGTTTTGCTGCGGATCAAAGGCTTTTTTATCGGCTTCTATTTTGGCGCAGAGTTCATCCAGATCGTTGTTGTACACCACAAAATTTTCTGACAAAGTTCCGGGTCCGCGTACCGTGAGATCAGGTTTGTGGTAATGCGCCCAGGCCCATTTGGAATATGGAGTGTAGACTTTGCCGCCACAAGCCTGTACTTCGGCAATCGGAAGTCCGAACGCTTCGAGGTGAGCCAGAAAATAAATGGACGACTGCCGGTAGATTTTCCGGATTTCCGACATGGGGTACCGTCCGTGCAATACGGTGTAAGCGGTTTTGGTTTTCTCCAGAGCAAGAATCTGAATGGCTCGTTCGGCCATGTGATTGGGCCGCTCAAAATCGATCAGTGCCCGGAATTTACCACCCTGTTCCGGATAAAGCGTGCCGTCGTTGAGGTCGCAGCCAATCACGGTGAGAGGTTGAAATCCTTTTGGCATCGGAAGTTCGGTGGTGGCAGAACCGATGAGGTACCAGTCGAATCGTTCAAGTCCGTAATGGCCAGAACCTTTGATAAAGCCATGGTAGTCGTTTCCTTTTTTCAGGAACCGGACCCACTCGCCAATGGTGGAAAGATAAATGGAACTATATAGAACGATGGGCATTTCCGGAAACCGGGCCCGAACTTCTTCCACTCTTTGTAAATGATAGGTGAGATAAGCGGTCGGAACCGTTTCAACAACGACCATCAGATCGTATCCTTCCAGTTCTTTCCAGCGGGCATTGAATCGTGCTTTCAGCGGAGGATTTACGGCATGGATCACACTTTTCACCAGCTCTTTGGCTCCGGAAAACCGGATTTTGGTTTCCGGCACTTTGTGATCCAGAAAAAACAATCCATCATAAAATACGGTGCTGCTCACACCCATTTTGGTGAGCATCCGATGCAGACCTTCCGCTCTGGGCTTTACGAAGTTGTCGGCAGTATCTGCCATGATGGCTATCTTCATCTATCTCAATTTTAGAAAGTTAATCAATGAAAACCAGAAGCTGTCTGTGTTACCGCCACGGGCATGGTTGGATCCGTAGATTTTGCCCAACAGTTCGGCAAGCTGGAAAACAAAGGCTTTTGGACTCCTTTTAACCAGAATTTTCTTGTAAAACGTATCCCATAAAATCTTGAAAATTTGCCAGTTGGTATAAAACGGCAAAACTCGCCTGGTATGAGGAAAGCATTCGGCATAGGCTTCCGGATAGGAAGATGACATGCCGAACAACAATCTCTTCAGATATGGAATGCTGGTTTTGCGGGAAGCAATTAAGTGATTCAATGAAAGAGTAGGAACAGATGCCACCGCATATTCCATCAGAATGGCACAAAAAACCAGTTGCACATCTTCGGCACTGGTCATCGAATTCTTGGTTCGGCCAATGGCGGAATAGGTTCCGTTTTCCACTTTCTCCAGATAAGCCGAATAGATGGTCCGGCGGACGGTCTGTCCGGTTCCGGGCGGATAAAATCCCAGCCAGTGCGGGTAACAGGCAAACAGCAACTGATCGTTTTTTCGTTCCTGAAAATATCCTTTGTAATACGCCAGCCAGGGTTCAACCTCACCGATGTATTCCACCGAAATGTTGGCAGGCCCTGCTACTCCGATGTTCGGAAACTGGTCGTACAGTTTGCACACTTCATTGAGGTAGGCACCTTCCGGTTCGTTGTCATCATCAAAGAAAACGATGATGCTTCCGGTCGATTCGGTGTGTCCTTTTTTACGTGCATGCAGCAAACCAGGGGTACTTTCTGTTACAATCCGGAATGAAAACGGAGGAGTGAAATCCGGAAACTGTTTCTCTACCAATCTGGAAACCGGCTCCGGACTGTTGTTGTCGACCAACACAAATTCCACCTCTTTTCCGGACGGAACCGCCAGCGAGAAAATGGCTTTCATCGAGCGGTAAAAGCTTTCAGGATCGGGGTTGTATGTGCAAAGAATGATCGAAATGTCCATGCTTTAATCCTGCTTTCTCGTGTGTAGAATTCCGTAGATTTTATTCCGGACGGCCCAGAAGAGTTTTAGAATCCGGGTTTGTACCTGTACCGAAAATGGTGCTTTTGCCAGAAAGGAATTCCGGATGGCAGCCGCTCTTGAATAGGAAGCATCGCCCGCCTGGTCTTTTCCCGTTTTGGCCTCCGGCAAAAGTCTGAAATTTCCCCAGATTTCATCGTGGTAGTAAACCGGAATCTTTGCCATCAGCACACGGAGGATGAAATCATAGTCCATCGCATAGTGCTCGTTTTCCGGAAAATTGCCGATTGTTTTATGAACCGATACCGGATAAAAATACGCCGATGGATTGAAGGGCCATTCGCAAATATCCGCCAGCATCAGTGGAAGCGACATGTTTGAAGGACGGTTCACCGAAATCAGTTCTTCCTTCTCGTTCCACACATTGAGGTTGCCCATCAACAGACAGGGTTTGTCTCCTTTTCGTTCCATCGCTTCCAGAACCTGCGGCAAAAGTCCCGGCTCATAAAAATCATCCACATTCAGAAAACTGATCCAGCTTCCGCGGGCCATCGCAATTCCTTTGTTCATGGCATCGCTCTGGCCTTTGTCTTTTTCCGAAATCCAGCGGAGATGCGGATAAAGGGCACTCATTTCTTTCAGAATTTCGACGGTACCGTCCGTGCTTCCACCGTCCAGCACCAGATGTTCGATGCCGTCAGTCCACTGCCCGGCTACATTTTCGATGCAGGCTTTCAGGAAAGACGCTCCCTGATAAACAGGAGTGAGGATGGTTAAAATCAAAAGGATGACAAGGATAATTTCCGGTTACGGGTAACGCAGACGGAGCGCAAAAAAGGCTCTTTCCGGTTGAATTTCAAAGGAATGAGGCCAATCAGGGACGGAACAATCCCTTTATTCCCGATTTCAACTTGCCCAGAATTCCAGGTTTTGGTGCCGCAACCGGGACTTCGGTGAGCAGAGATTCCAGGAACCGCAACTCTTCTTCCGACAAACTGGCTTTGGCCTTTTCCCTTAATTCGCGTCCGGCCTGCCGGGCCTTTTCAATGGCTCCGGTGTGGCTGTTGAAGGTTTTCGATTCTTCCACCACACAGAAATTTCCCCAGACTTCATCTACATACCGAAGCCGAATGTGTTTTGCGACTTCCAGTATGAACTCGTAGTCCATGCAATAATGGTTGTCGATGTTGTAAAGGCCGGTTATGTCGTGAAGACTTTTATGGTAGAAATAGGCAGTTGGGTTATAGGGCCATTCGAATTTGTTGGAGATGATTTCCGGAAGAAGGAGTCGCGATGGTTTGTTGAAATGTCGTTTGGTGCCATCTCCATTCCAGATGTTGAGGTTGCTGCACACAAAGGACGGTTCCGGTAAATCTGAAAAAATGTCCAGAACGCGGTTCAGTACGCCCGGCTCGAAGTAATCGTCTACATTCAGAAAACTGATGATGTTTCCTTCTGCCATCCGGATGCCTTTGTTCATGGCATCACTCTGGCCCTTATCTTTTTCGGAAATCAGCCGCACATTCGGGTGTTGGGTTGCCCATTCCCGAATCATCTCCACGGTTCCGTCATTGCTGCCGCCGTCCATGATCAGGTGTTCGGCTTCCGGGCTTTGCTGGTCCGCAAAATTCTGCAGACAAGCCTGGATGTATTTGGCACCGTTGTAAACGGGTGTGATGATGCTGATTTTATTCATGTAAAATTCCGGCTGGCTTATAGAGGCACGGGATGGAAACGGCGTGCGAATTTCAACTAATTTTCGATTGTACTGAAAAGAAGACTTTAGCCGGGTTCAACATTTCGTATGATTCCTTCAATTAAATTGTGAAAACAAGTAACACCAGAGTAACATGGATTGAAAAAACTTTGGTTGCTTTGCATATTCAAAAATCTACCTATGGCAAACGCAGAAAAGAAAAATTTGACAGCAAAGCTGGAAGCAAGTATCCTTCAGGTATTGCAGGATCATCACCCAAGCCTTCATAAAAAACTGAAAAAAGAAGCAAAGGAGGCGAGCAAAGAGCTGACAAAAAAAATGCTTTCTGTTCAGGAAGAATTGGAAAAGAAAGCCCGGAAAGCGTTGAAAAAACAGAAAGAGGCGGCTGAGAAAAAGTTTAAGAAAGAAGCGAAAGCTTCGGCTAAGGTAGCTAAGGTAACACCAAAAGCGAAGGATAAGAAAGAAGTGAAGGTTTCATCCAAAGCAGATAAAACAGCACCAAAAGCGAAGGATAAGAAAGAAGTGAAGGTTTCATCCAAAGCGGATAAAGCAACACCAAAACCGAAGGCCAAGTAAGGAAAACGCTCCGCCGAAAAATCGAAAGGGTAACCTTCGTTAGTTCCAGCGACTTCGGATCACATCCAGAAATTCGGCATGCACCGGTCCGGCAGCCACGATCTGTTTGCCAAAAACTGCGTTGTCGTCCCCATTGAAATCGGTCACTGTTCCGCCGGCTTCGCGTACGATGCAGATTCCGGCTGCCACATCCCAGGGACTGAGATTGTATTCGAAGAATCCCTCAAAAATTCCACTCGCCACATACACCATGTCGATGGCTGCGGAACCTATCCGGCGTAGTCCATGTGAGTTTTTCATGAGGTGATTCATGATGGTCAGGTAGGTGTCCATCTTTTCAAAATCGAAATAAGGAAACCCGGTAGCGAGCAGACTTTCGGCCAGTTTTGCCGTCGGACTTACCCGTATCGGTTCTCCGTTGCACCAGGCGCCACCTCCCTGCCAGGCATAAAAAATCTGCTTGTCCGGCACATGCGCCACTACACCCAGAATTGGATTTCCATCCAGAACCAATCCGATTGAAACCGAAAACATGGGCACCTTATGCACAAAATTCGTCGTGCCATCCAGCGGATCGATGATCCAGATCAATCCTTTTTTGCTGTTTTCAGATGCCGAAACGGTTCCTTCTTCTGTAAGAAAACCGGCTTCTGGTAAAATCGCTTTGCAACCTTCCACCACCATTCGTTCGGCTTCCTGATCGACAAAGGACACCAGATTGTTTAGTCCTTTGTATTCCACTGAAGAAAGGGAAAATCCCTTGTTTTGTTCGGCCAGAAAGGCGGACGTTTTTTCAGCCAAAGCGATTACATCACGGCAGACAGAGGCCGGGTCGGGTAGTTGAGATTGATTCATGACAAAAAGTTCGATTGCGTTTTTTACCGTCCTGCAACCCATTCGGTGAGTCGCTCCACGGCCGGATTGAGGTATTCCATCAGGTATTGAGGAAAAATACCCAGGGCTACAAATGCCACCAATAGCGGAACCAGCATCAGATATTCCCGCAGATTGAGATCGGTTAAGGCTTCTTTCCACTGCGGATCGCGGCTCCAGAATTCACCAAAAAACATCTTACGGGCGGTGTAGAGATAATAGGAAGCCGACAATAAAATACCGGCGGTGGTGAACAAAGCCACCCACCGTGGAATAAACTGGTTGAATCCGGATGATTTGAAAGCGCCAATCACCACCAGCACTTCACCGATGAATCCGGAAAAAGCCGGAATGCCCATGCTGGCGAAAAAGCCCACCATGGCAAAGGCCACAAACCGCGGCATCGGCTGAACCAATCCCGAAAAATCGTCCCGGTTCCTGTTGTGGGTACGGTCGTAAATTACGCCGACCAGAAGGAATAAAAACGGGGAAATGAGTCCGTGAGATATGCATTGAAAAACGGCACCGCTCAGTCCTTCGGCCGTGAGGGAAGCAATGCCAATCACCACATAACCCATGTGCGAAACGGAAGAATAGGCCACCAATCGCTTGAGATCGGTCGAGCCAAGGGCATTCAATCCGCCATAAAACAGAGAGAAAAGTCCGAGAACGGAAAGCGGATAGGCATACTGAACAATCAAATCCGGGAACACCGGAAGTACAATCCGCAGCAATCCATAGGCGCCCACTTTGAGCAGCAATCCGGCCAGAACAACCGAAACAGCCGTCGGTGCTTCTACGTGTGCATCAGGCAACCATGTATGAAAAGGGGCGGCCGGCAGCTTGATCAGAAAACCGATAAGCAACAGAAAAAATCCCCAGTTGCGCAGCGGCTGACCCAGAAAAGCAGACGTCGAATCGAAGGACAGAATCGAATAGGGAATGAGATTGCTCTCGTCGGTGAGGTAGGGAATGGTAAAGGTGTGAACGATGTTTTCGGCTGGAATACTGCCGGTCGCCAGTAATTGCTGCACTTCGAAAATCACCTCGGTGGTCAGCATTTCTCCGGGATTCATCAGGCCAAAATTGATGGCCGTTTCGACCGGATCGATGGTGGACATGTAGAGTGCAATCATCGTCATCAGTATAAAAACCGAACCGGTGAGGGTGTACAAAAAGAACTTGATGGCGGCGAATTCACGCTTTACACCACCCCAGATTCCAATGAGGAAAAACATGGGCAATAGCATGAATTCGAAGAAAATGAAGAATAGAAAGAAGTCCAGCGCCACAAAGCAACCGGCAATGCTTCCGGCCATCAGTAAAAAGGACAGTACATAGCCCTTCACCTGTTTTTCAATGCTCCAGGACGAAATGGCGGCTACAAGCAAAACCAGTCCCGTCAGTGCAATGAGGCTGATGCTCATGCCGTCGACACCCAGCAGATAATCGATCGAAAGAGAACCAAATCCTTGCAGATTGAGCCTGATCCAGTCCTTTTTTTCCACCAGTTGATAGCCCATCCAGGTTTGGTCCTGTGCCAGAGCCGGGTCGAATCCCAGAAAAGCGTATCCGCACAAACCCGCCATCACCAGCATACCTGCAATGAGAACCAGTTTCAGAATCCGGGTGAGATCCGATGGAATGAGCAGCACCAGAACTGCCAGCAGAAAAGGCCAGAAAACGATGTAACTCAGAAGTGGATGACTCATGGGCTGCAAATATGCTGGGTTAAACCCGGATAATTCAATACGCTTTTAAAGCCTTGATCCACAACTAAAAAATACCCTTCGTGGTTTGGGGCCGTAAAAGAATCGGAATCAAGGCGTTGCATATTGGTTGGTTTCCGAAAGAATGATCAGGGTTAATTGAGAATTTTCAGAGTGGATTCACATTTCATTTTTAACCAATCTCCTGCATTACGCCGCCTCTCTGGCCAGCATCTGTCCACGGTGGGCATCCAGTTTTAAGAAAATAAACAGCAAAATGGTGAACGACCAAAGCGACGAACCTCCGTAACTTATGAACGGAAGGGGAATTCCAATCACAGGCAGCAAACCGACGGTCATGCCAATGTTGATGGTAAAGTGGAAAAATAAAATCGCCGCCACACAATAACCGTAGACACGACTGAACTTCATTTTCTGCCGGTCGGCCAGATACACCAGTCGCCAGAGCATGCCCAGAAACAATCCGCAAACGAGGATGGAGCCCAGAAAGCCAAACTCTTCACCGATGGTACAAAAGATAAAATCGGTGCTTTGTTCTGGTACAAAATCGAATTTGGTCTGCGTTCCCTGCAGATATCCTTTGCCCAGAAATCCGCCTGACCCAATCGCATTTTTCGATTGCGTTACGTTCCAACCCACACCCAGCGGATCAATGTTGGGATTCACCAGAACCTTGATCCGGTTTTGTTGATGGGGTTGAAGTACATCGTTGATGAAAAAGTTCGCACCAATCACCACCCCGCAAACGACAAGGGCAATCACCACCAGGGCAATGATATTGTTGATGGTTTTATCAATCAGAAAAAAGAAAACCACCGCGAGTAAACCGATGGCACCCAGCAACCAGGCCTCTGGAATAATGAGGGTGAGAACAAAGAGAAACACCACACCAACACCAAGATTTGGAATCCAGGCGGGTAATCCTTCCCGAAACAACGGAATCACAAACGCACTGAAAACGAGGGTACTTCCGGTATCGTTCTGAAGGAGAATCAGAATGGCCGGCACCGCGATGATGGCCAGTGCCCGGTTCAGATCGGGCCAGCGATCAAGTCGAATGAGGGGATTGCTCAGGTATTTGGCTAGGGCCAGAGAGGTCGCAAATTTGGCAAACTCAGAAGGCTGCACACCAAAACTGCCTACGCCCAGCCAGGATTTGGACCCGGCCACCGTTTTCCCGATTCCAAGAACCGCCACCAGAACCAGCAGAATGGCTCCGAAAATAAAATAACTGAACACGTCGTAGAACTTGTAGTCCGTGGCCATGATCAGAATGATGAGAATACTTGACGTGCCGATGAACAGCAGCTGGCGGCCGGAACTGATGTTCAGATCCCATGCGTTGGTATCGGCGTTTACATCCAGCTCAGAGGCATAGATGGTAATCCAACCCATAAAAAGAAGGGTCAGATAAATAAAAAGTAAAGGCAGGTCAATGGTTTTTACCAGCTTCTCGTCCCTTGCCATCTTCGGTGGTGTCTTTGTGAATAAAATCCCGCGTCAACATGTGTTTGTACAGGTTTTGGCGGCTAATGGTATCGTTGAGGTATTTTTCCACCATCAGGGTCGCGATGGGTGCGGCCACAAATCCTCCGAAGCCCGAGTTTTCCACCACGGTGGCAACGGCAATTTTCGGATTGTCCTTTGGTGCAAAGCAGATAAAAATGGAGTGGTCTTTTCCGTGTGGATTCTGCGCTGTTCCGGTTTTTCCACAGATCTCAACGGTCTTCATCCGGGCCTGACTCCAAACCGTTCCCTGAAGGACGGCCCACTTCATTCCGGTCACAATGGCTTCAAAATGTTCCGGGCGAATCATGGTCTGGTGGCGCTCCAGATATTGAGGAAGCGGCTGGCCTTTGTCGCCGATTTTCCGCACAAAGTGTGGCGTATAATAATATCCGCGGTTGGCCAGAATGCAGGCCATGTTGGCCATGTGCAACGGACTCAGTCCCAGTTCTCCCTGACCAATCGATAGGGAATACACGTTGGAATATTTCCAGTGTTTTTCGCCATAAATCCGGTCGTAGTAGGCGATGGTTCGCAGGATTCCTTTTTTCTCGCTGGGCATATCGATCCCCAGTTTTTTACCGATGCCAAAGCTGGAAATGTATTGATGCCATTTGTCGTAGCCGATGCGGGTATCCAGAAATGTATTGCCGCTCACATGCTGGTTGATAATTCGCCGATAGACCTGCAGGTAATAGGGATTGCAACTCCATTGAATGCTTTGCCGGAGATTGCAGGGATTCGGGTGCGGGTGACAATGCACCACATCCTGAACGCAGGGCCAGGTCATGTTGGAATCCATCACACCTTCCTGCAAAGCGGTGAGCGCCTGTAATGTTTTGAAAATGGATCCGGGCGGATAAGGCGCCATCAGTGCCCTGTTGAACAAAGGCTTGAGCGGATCCCGCTGAAGAGCCATGTAGTTTTTCGAAAATTCCCGTCCGCGAAGAAGATTGGGGTCGTAGGTAGGGGAGGAAACCATGGCCAGAATTTCACCCGTTTTCGGATCGATGCAGATGATCGAGCCTTTCTTGTTGATCATCAGTTCTTCGCCGAATTTCTGTAGTTCGAGGTCCACCGATGTGTGCAGATTTTCTCCCCTGATGGCGGCTGTATCGAAGACTCCGTCCTTGTAATGACCTTTCTGGATGCCGTTTACATCCACCATCATAAACTTCACACCCCGTTTTCCACGAAGTTGTTCTTCATAAAAATTTTCGAGACCGGCAATGCCGATGTAGTCACCCGAGCGGTAGTAGTTGTTTCCTTCGGCCTTGAGTTTGTCCAGTTTTCCGGCCGAAATTTCCCCGATGTAACCCAAAGCCACGCCCATACTCGGGTGATCGTAACCACGGACGGTACGTGGGGAAATGAAAAATCCGGGGAAGTCGATCAGCTGATCCTGGATGCGGGCAAATTCTGTATGGCTGAGTTGTTTGATAAACGGAGATGGCTTCACCTTGGAATAGGTGCGGGCCGCGGTCATGGTTTTGATAAATTCTTCTTTGGTGATGGTGAACAGTGAGCAGAACCGGAGGGTGTCCATGTTCTTTTTCACTTCTTTGGGAAGAACCATCACATCGTAAACCGGTACGTTGTACACGCAGATCCGGCCTTTTCGATCGTAAATGATGCCGCGGTACGGATACTCGACAATTCGTTGCAGGGAAATATTGGCCGCGGCTTCCTTGTAGCTGTCGTCGATCACCTGCATGTAAAACAAGCGGGCCAACATGGTGAAAGCCACCAGTATAAACACGAAAACAATAACCCTCTGCCGGCTGTCAAACATAATTCAGTTGCAAAAATAAGGAAAGGAAATGATGGGAGCCGGAAATGTATTCTGGTTAGGATAATCATTTATGACATTCCGGATTTTCAGAGCCACGGAGGCCGATTTTGGTGCAGGATTCGTGATGCGAGATGATGGGATTCTTGCTCTGCAATCCTAAAAAAAAGACTACAGGACAGTTTGGAGGGAAGGGTGATGGCAGAAAGTGAGTTGGACTCGTATTTGCCATCATAGTTGGAATTAGCCTGACGGGGAATGCGGTATCCGTTTACGGTTGGGAGCAGCTCAGCAAAAGCGAAAAGCAGTCCGGTTAGGTAAACAGTAAAGCGCATAAAGAATGGATTCCGACCGTTGCGGCTAACCGGAATAAACGACGGGGAAGGATTTTTTGAGGAAAATGAGGTGCGGTTTTGGGAGAAATTCAATTCTGCGTTGTAAAATGCATCATGAAAACGATTTGGGACGAACGATACAGTAAAAAGGAATACGCCTACGGCGAGGAACCCAATACGTTTTTGAAACAGGAATTGGAAAAACTCACGCCGGGCAAAATTTTGTTTCCGGCAGAAGGAGAGGGGCGCAACGCGGTTTTTGCTGCCCTGCAAGGCTGGACCTCCGAGGCATTTGACATGAGTGCCGGAGGAAAAGTGAAAGCGGATCTGCTGGCTGCGAAACATGGAGTTTCGGTTTCATATGCGGTGGGCGAATTGCGGGAAATCCAGTACGAACAACAGTACTTTGATGCGATGGGCCTCATTTACGTTCATTTTCCGCCCAATCTCCGGCAGGCCTATCATCGAAAACTCAGCTATTTTCTCAAACCGGGTGGAATCGTCATTCTGGAGGCCTTCAATCAACAGCATCCCAAATTTCAGAAACTCAATCCCCAGGTAGGCGGACCACTGGCGGCTGAAATGTTATACAGCAAAGAGCAGATTGAATCTGATTTTCCTCTGTTCGACATCCTCCACAGCACCGAAGAAGAAATCGAACTCCGTGAAGGAATCTACCACGTGGGCCAGGGTTCCGTTGTTCGGTTTGTGGCGAAGAAAAAAGTTTAGTGGTGCGTGGTTATGGGTTATTGGTTGGGATTTTTTTAAGGTTTAACTGCTTGGTTGGCATAGCTGGCTGTCGACCTGAGGGGCACAATTGTTAATAGTTAGAAGTGAAGAGTGAAGAGTAAAAAGTGCCAGTCTGTTTAGGGTTGACTGTTCTTTATGCATGAACACTTCATTTACAAATTAGCAGCTACCAGCTACTTTTATGTCTTTCCCAACCTGAATCCTGACTACTTGCTTGGCGCTAAATACGCCACGCACCGCCTGATTCCTTTGCATTAATCCCCAATTACGATTCGGCTTGTAGAAGGAAGTTTAGACGCATTTTCCGGGATTATGCAATCTTTGCC
>CAMCXM010000098.1 GCA_945883425.1 Spirosoma fluviale | reverse complement strand
TGCATTTTGTTCAGTCTGATGCTCTGCACCATGCTTCCGCTGTTGGTGATTCACCAATCGGGTATGATGTCGATGATGGTGGATGCACCCGGAATGAATACAAATCCAATTACCAACCCGGATTATAAAATGATGATGGAAAAGTATGGTCATAACTTCCGGTCCTTCAAACATGGAGTTTTGCACGGCGTTATTTCAGCCTTGTTTTTTGCTCTTCCTGTTCTGGGGATTCAGGCATTATTCGAACGAAAAGGTGCCAAATATATTTTCATTCACCTTGGCTATTGGGTGATAACCCTGGCTTTGATGGGTGGAATCGTATGTGGATTCGCATAGACAAAACCGATCTTGTAAAAGCCTCGTTCTTTCAAAAGGACGGGGCTTTTTTCACCCTCCACTATAACATCCGGGTGATTTCTCCTTCCATCTCATCGTCTTCATCATCTTCCGGCACAGGGAAGAAAAACACTTCCTGACTCAACGCAAGTTGTTCAACGAGGCCTTCCTGATATGGCAGCCACAAACCAGCAAATGGCTCCAGAATCTCAGCCGTCTCCGTTCCCGGATCCAGTTTGTAATCAAACTTGGTAAGCTTGTACCCGATATATCCGGGATAGTACCAGGTCAGGTTCTGGGATAAAGCAAACTCCATTTTCTTCAGAATCAAGAATTTACCCAGACTGTATTTCCTGTATTCCGGATCATAAAAATTCACAATCCCGGCCATCGAATCGAATCCCAAATCAAACACGCCAACAGCAATCAACCGGCCTTCCTCCCGTACCTGAATCATCCGGGAATTGTACACATTAGGAAGAACTTTTCCGGTAAAAACCTGATCAAAAAGAAGTTCAGATGCCGTTTGGGATGCCTCAAAATCAATCGACCGGCGGTAGATTCCATAGAGATTTTCCACTTCTTCCGTCACACTCAGTGGCAAAACCGAAATCTGAAACCGACTGCAGCGGGACAAAATCTGTTTCTGCTTTTTACCGAACGAATAATCCTTCATCCGGAACCGAAGCCAGAAAACGCGGATCCATTCTTTGATAAAAATATAATCGACGGTAAATATTCGCTGGCCCATGCGGTACCAGCCATTAGCAAGGTATTGGTCCAGTTCTTCCGGAAGCAGGGCAACAGGTGTGCGGAAATTGATCATCAGAAGGTTCAAATATCTGATGTTTTGCCTCTATGTAAAATTTTTCAGGGCCAGATTCCTAAAATTTCAAGTTTATCGGAAAGAGAAATCCCTCCAGGATTGCAACCTGGCTTTCCTTCCGGAATTTCCTGGTTCAGCTTTTTAAAGTATGCCACCCAGGCTGGATCAAATTCTTTGGTTCCCGGCATTTTGTAGGTCATTGGAAACAACGAAAAGAAAGGAGCATTCCCGTTTGCAGACAGAAACGCATCGTAGATCAGTTCCGAACAATAGTATTTTCCGTTTGCATACAGAAAAACATCGTCATAAGGAACGCCCAGTTTGGAAATCGAAAACGAAATGGCCGCCGGAATAAGTTGCCTAAAAGAAGAACCCAACCGTCCTTGATAAGCAGGTTTCGAAGAATATTTGAGAAAGACCGGAAGCCAGGTGAGTTTGACAGCTGAACCAATCGCCTCAATCACAAAAACGGAATCGTGGCGTTCGTATACCATTCCGATATGACTGAAATGTTGCCCGCCATAACTTTGTGTGACCGATTCGATGGCATCGCAAAGTGGGCCGCAATCCAGATCGAGAAACAGAAAGTCTCCGGTTTGCAGTTTCTTTTTGTCTTGAGCCGTCGCACAAAATGACAGTAAAAAGACAGCTAATAAAATGACGGTTCGTTTCACCTGTTAAAAATCATCAGAGGAACCTTCGGATTCAAACTCACCTTCCCAACGGGCCACCACCACCGAGGCCAGGCAATTTCCCAGAACATTGACGGCAGTGCGGGCCATATCCATAATCGCATCCACTCCAAGAATAGCAGCAATCGGCCAATCGGGAAGTCCGAACGTAGCGGCGGTTCCAGCCAGAATAACCAAAGATGCACGGGCAACGCCGGCAACTCCTTTACTGGTAAGCATCAGTGTAACGACCATCAGCAATTGCTGACCAAGCGTCATCTCAATGCCTGCAGCCTGGGCCACAAAAACAGAAGCAAGAGAAAGATATAAGGTAGTGCCATCCAGATTAAAGGTGTAACCCGTTGGTAAAACGAAACTCACGATTTTGTCCGGAACACCAAGTTTGCGCATATTTTCCAGAGCCTTCGGCAAAGCTGATTCCGAACTGGCAGTGGCAAATGCCAGTGTCACCGGTTCACGAACCGCTTTCAGAAAACGAAGAATCGGAACCCGGGCAATCAATGCGATGGGAAACAAAATCAACAGGACAAAAACAGCCAGGGCGCCATATAATGTTGCTACAAGTAGAAAGAGATTTTTCAGAACATCCAATCCCATTGACGCCACAGTAAAAGCAACAGCGCCACCCACGGCCAGAGGAGCAAACAGCATCACCAGATCGGTAAACTTGAACATCACTTCCGACAAAGACTCTGCAAACCGAAGAATGGGCTGACGGAATTTCTCTTTGGTTTTGGCGAGTCCGATTGAAAAGAAGAGACAGAAAATCACAATCTGAAGCACTTCTCCATCGGCAATCGATTTGGCCAGATTCTCGGGAAAAATGTGGAGGATGATTTCGGTTGCGGTTTTAGGCGCCAGTTTCGGCATATCCATCGTTTGGTTATCCGGCCTCTGAATCCCGGAACCGGCATTGCTGAAGTTGATGGCCGCCAATCCAATAAACAAAGCGAAGGTGGTAACGATTTCAAAATAGATAAGGGCTTTTAAACCGAGTCGCCCCAGTTGTTTCATGTTGCTGTGCCCAGCAATTCCGGTGACCAGCGTTCCCAGCAAAAGCGGGGCAATCACGCATTTCACCAGTTTCATGAAGATTTTGGAGAGGATATTCAGGTTCTTGGCGATGTCCGGAAAATCGTAACCTACCGCCATTCCAATCACCATCGCCACAAAAATCCAATGGGTAAGGCTGGCTTTCCGGATCGCAAATCCAACGGAAACGCCCACCACCAGATAACGGAAGGCCATCATCAGAGAGGCATCGATCGTGGCAAGACCCGACAGATTGAGCCATGCTGCAACGATGTACAACGTGCCAACGAGCAGCAGATAACGGAGCTTCAACAAAGACAAAACAGATTTCATGACCTAAACAAACATGATTTTTTTGGTTTGAGCTTAGTTCTCGAGAATGATTTGACGGAATTCCTCAAAATCCACCTGCATCGACTGTTTCACAGACGGCATCTTTTCGAGCTCCAGCAAACTCACCGGGATTTCAACTTTTGACCGCAACGATTCCGGAAGCACCGGAATAAACTTGGCCGGGTGGGCTGTTCCCAGAAAAACACCAACGGCATCAGAACCTGTTTCATTTCGATACGAATCGAGTCCCAGAAATCCAATTGCCGCGTGAGGCTCGGACAGATTGCCAAACAGGTTGAACATTTTCATTTCGGCAGCTTCTGTTTCTTCATCCGAAAACGAGTAACTACGAAAGGTATCTTTTACTCCAGACCAACCGCCAAACAAAGCTTCAATTCGTTCAAAGTTGCTCGGGTTGCCCACGTCCATGGCATTGGCCAGCGTAGCAACGGAAGGTTTCGGAGTAAAGATACCGTCCTTAAGATAGTCGGTAAAGACCCGGTTGGCATTGACCGCAGCGATGAACATTTCAACTGGCAATCCCATTTTCATGGCAAAGGCGCCGGCACAAACGTTTCCGAAATTACCGCTGGGTACAGAAAACAAGACGTTGGCGCCGGGAATCATATTCTGGATTTGTCCCCAGGCGTAGAAGTAATACAAACTTTGAGGAATTAACCGGGCGATGTTGATGCTGTTGGCCGATGTCAAACCTTCTTTTTGCGAAAGTTCCCGATCCTGAAAAGCCTGCTTCACCAACGCCTGGCAATCATCAAAACTGCCATCCACTTCCAGAGCCCGAACATTTCCGCCCAGACAGGTAAGCTGCACTTCCTGAAATTTAGAGACGCGTCCTTTCGGATACAGAATGGTAACCCGGATTCCCGGAACGTTGTGAAATCCCATCGCCACGGCACCGCCCGTATCACCGGAAGTTGCCACCAGAACGTGCAAAGGTTTCTGATCAATCCGGTTGAAATACGACATCACACGTGACATAAACCGGGCACCGAAATCTTTGAAAGCCAGACTGGGTCCGTGAAAAAGTTCCAGGCAATATGTCTGTGTTCCCAGTTGAGTCAATGGTACAGGAAACGAAAATGCATCCTGACAAATATCCTTGATCACATCTTCTGGAATCTCATCTCCAATCAGGGCCGAAACCACTTCCTCTGCCATTTCTGAAAACGACAAATGTGGCAGATGCTGAAAAAAATCAGCCGTCATGACCGGAAGTTGTTCCGGCATAAAAAGTCCGTTTCCATCGGCCAGGCCCTGAAAGACGGCATGTTGAAAAGTCGATTTTTGAGAAGGTTGTCGGGTATTGTACAATATCATAGATCTCTGAAAAAACTGAGGGTTCGGGTCCTGTTTTTCCGGCTCAAAAGTATAGAAATCAATTTCCAAAAATCGAATACAGAGATTGGTAAACTGAAATCATTTGGAAAGAGACATTTATCTAAACCTGATTTTGTAAGATCATTCGACAGAATCGCCTTCCAAAATCTTTAAAGTCGTTTCTTTGCATCAACTAATGCATACCAGATGCCTGTTGAAATACACCATAATTCCATTACGCTAAGCGACTTACAAACCATTTTTCAGAAACAGGAGCCGTTGAGACTCCATCCTGAAACCCGAAAAATCATCCGGGATTCAAGGGAGTTTCTGGAGAAGAAAATCAAATCTTCGGTGAAGCCGATTTACGGAATCAACACCGGATTCGGCCAGTTGTGCCGGGAAGAAATCAACGAAAACGATCTGGATCTTTTGCAGATTAATCTGGTTCGATCGCATGCCTGCGGCGTTGGCCTGGTGATTCCGGAACGCATCTCCCGATTGATGATGTTTCTGAAAATCAAGAGTTTCACCACCGGTCATTCGGCCATTACCGAAAGTCTGATGGACAATCTTCTGGCATTCTACAATTCCGGAATGGCGCCGGTTGTGTTTGAACAAGGATCACTGGGCGCTTCCGGCGATCTGGTTCCACTGGCACACATGACGCTTCCGGTTCTTGGCGAAGGAGAAGCGTTTGTGAACGGAGTCCGTGTTTCAGGGGCAGAAGCTTTAAAAAAGGCGGGCCTATCGGCTTCCGTTCTCAAAGCAAAAGAAGGACTGGCCATGCTGAACGGAACCCAGTTTATGCTGGCGTATGGAATCGATTCTCTCTGGCGGGCGCACAAACTGATGGACAACACCATGGCCATCTGCGCATTGGCCATCGATGCGTTTGACGGACGGACCGATTTTCTGGACGCCGACATCCATGCTATTCGTCCTCATGCCGGTCAGATTCGGGTGGCAGCCACATTGCTCCGTCATCTGGAAGGCAGCCAGATTGCGCACCGCGAAAAAAACCAGGTACAGGATCCGTATTCACTTCGTTGCCTTCCGCAGGTTTTAGGTGCTTCCTGGGATGCATTGCATTATGTGACGGGTGTCCTTGAAACGGAACTCAATTCCATCACCGACAATCCTCTGGTATTTAAAGATGGTGATAAGGTAATTTCAGGTGGAAACTTCCATGGACAACCACTGGCTTTAGCTCTGGATTTTCTGGCAATCGCTATGGCTGAAGTGGCCAATATCACGGAGCGACTTCTCTACAAAATCATTTCAGGAGAGCGGGAATTACCGGTTTTCCTTACCAAAAATCCTGGACTGGAAAGTGGCTTTATGATTCCGCAATATTCGGCGGCGGCCCTCGTTAGTCAGAACAAACAACTGGCCACACCGGCATCGGTCGATAGTATTGTGAGCAGCAACGGACAGGAAGACCATGTCAGCATGGGAGCCAATGCTGCAGTGAAATGCAATAAGGTATTGGACAATACAGAATCTGTTTTGGGAATTTTATTACTTGCTTCGGCTCAGGCACTTGAATTCAGACGACCTTTACAGTCGAGTCCGGTCCTGGAAAACCTGATGAAGGATTTCCGCACCCGGGTTTCGTTCCGTCAGGCTGACACCGTTTTCAAAACTGATATGGATGAAGCCACCCGTTTTGTGAAGACTTTTAACCTTGCTGATTACGAATCGTAAACGACTTTTTTACTTCGCAGCCTTCCTCTGGCTGATACTGGCTTCCGGCTCTGCTTCGGGACAGGGAGCCTGTTTTAATTTTGTCGGAGATTCGGTAGGATGCGCTCCGTTTCGTGTTGTAGTCAGATCATGCGCAGGAGCAACAGCGAATGTGAGCTACCGTTTTAAATGGAAGGATGACGACAGCCTGGATCAATACATTTCTCTTCCGGACGGTAAACTGGACACGGCATATACATATTCTTCACCTGGAGTGTATATCATTGACCAGCTGCGAATCGGTGGACAAAACCTGAAACGAACCGTCCGTGTTTTCGATGTGAGGGCAAAACCAGAATACCGCTGGGAAACGTGTACCGACACATTGATTGTGTATTTTACAGACAGCATTTTCCGAACCTATGAATTTGATCCGGGAAACGGAGGTCCGAAAGTACCGGTGAACGACCGGTCTGTTCCTTTTCGTTACAAATACAATTTCACCGGTTTAAAAGCCACCTTTCCCTTTTCCATAAAAGGACAAATCCCGTCGACCTGCAACAAAGAAACAGTACCCGACACCGCTACATTGTACAAATCCAATGAGCCACCTTCTGCCGACAGTCTGATCGGGCTTGACACGCTGACCTATCGTGCCCGTATTCAGACAAGAGCCGATGAACCTTTTACCTACCAGCGAAATGACGGTATCCTTTGGAATGATCTCTTAAGTGGCCAAACACCAAGAGACAATCCCAATCAATCCAATCTACTCACAAATCCGCTTTTCGCTCAAACCAACCAGGTTAGAGTTGCCACACAAAACGGTTGTGGTCAAACGATTCCAGCACCCGAATGGACCATATTCTGGCCAACCACCAAACCCGATAATCAGAAAATAAGCCTGAGCTGGCCAAAGTTTGCCATTTCGGATCTCACTCATTTTCAACTGCTGAGAAATGGAGTACTTTTAAAGAACTTATTAGGTTCATCCGATACATCCATGATCGACAGCCTGGACCTGATTTGTGGCCAAATCTATTGTTACCAGTTTCTCACCAAACGATCAGTGGTAGGACATTCTGGTAAACTGGTTTATGTATCTCCACCGATTTGTGCAGAAGCCCGATCGAACCGTCCTCCTGACCCGGTTCAATTTCTGACCACAACTGTTTCGGATTCCGGCATTGTATTGAAAGGCCTTGGTTCGCCACTGGCTAAAACGTTTGAAGTGCTGAGGAAAGAACAAGGGGATGAGGTTTATGAAAGAATCCTTGTAACCACTACCCTACCGGTAACGGATTCCCTTGCTGATTACCAAAATAAGGCTTACTGCTACAAAATCCGTTACCAGGACATTTGTGGCAATAATTCGGTCCTCAGCGATTCCATCTGCCCGATCCTCCTGAGGCTCAACACTCCCAATGAAACAGACAAAAACTTCCAATGGACGGCTTTGGAAGGATGGAAACGAGGTGTCGCCAAATATGAACTGGTTCGGACAACCACTTCTGATCCGGCACTAACCCAGAATATGGGAACGGCGCTGAGCTATTCCACCCGACAACGAGATCCTGTCCGTCAGAAAGTCAAGTACCAGATTATGGCCATTGCCAAAAACGATACAGCTTATCCACAACCCAGTTTTTCAAATCCGATCATCAACGTTCAGGAATCGAAACTGCGGTTTCCTGATGTCTTTACACCCAATGAAGACGGGACCAATGAAACCTTCCGTTGTTATTCGCTTTACATTTCAGGATATGAACTCAAGATTTTCAATGCCTGGGGAAATGTAGTGTATGCAAGCAATAAATTATCGGAAGGTTGGGATGGGAAAATCGACACAAAACCCGCTGCTTCAGGACCATATGCGTACTGGGCTACCGGCACTGACGAGGAGGGCAATAAAATTGAAACCCGGGGATTCTTTAACCTCATGAGATAAAAAAAGGCTGAAAAATTTCTTTTCCAGCCTTTGAGTTTTTGATATTCTGTTTGTTAAAAGTCTTCTTCCAACGAGAATTTATTCTGTTCCTTTTCAGACATCACACCAGCTTTCTGGTATTCTGCCACCCGTTTTTCAAAGAAGTTGGTTTTACCCTGAAGGGAAATCATCTCCATAAAATCAAACGGATTGGTTGCATTGTAAATCTTCTGATATCCCAGCGTAGCGACTAAACGATCGGCTACAAATTCGATGTACTCTGTCATCAGTTTGGCGTTCATTCCGATCAGATTCACAGGCAAAGCCTCTGACACAAACTCCTGCTCAATTACGACAGCATCTCTGATGATTTCATATACACGCTCTTTACTGATTTTTCCGTTTAAGTGCTGCGTGTAAAGGAGACAGGCAAAATCACAATGCAGTCCTTCATCACGGGAAATCAGTTCATTCGAAAAGGTGAGGCCTGGCATCAGACCACGTTTCTTCAACCAGAAAATGGAGCAAAATGAACCCGAAAAGAAAATTCCTTCAACCGCTGCAAAAGCAACCAGACGCTCCGCAAAGTTTTCAGACATGATCCATTTCAATGCCCAGTCCGCTTTTTTCTTAACACAAGGAACGGTTTCAATCGCCTGAAACAAACGCTGCTTTTCTTTCGGATCTTTGATGTAGGTATCGATGAGAAGAGAATAGGTTTCAGCATGGATGTTCTCCATCATAATCTGAAAACCATAAAAACATTTGGCTTCCGGGTACTGCACCTCATTGAAAAAGTTGGCACCCAGGTTTTCATTTACGATACCGTCTGATGCAGCGAAGAAGGCCAGAACATGCGAAATGAAATGACGTTCGCCATCGTTAAGTCCAGCCCAATCGGAGGCATCTTGTGCCAGATCGATCTCTTCTGCTGTCCAGAAACTGGCTTCGGCCTGTTTATACATTTGCCATATATCACCATGCTGAATAGGAAAAAGAACAAACCTGTTTTTGTTTTCCACTAAAAGCGGTTCTTCGTCATTTGAGAAAGTACGCATCTGTCTATATGTTTGAATTTCAAAAAGTTAATAATCGTATCAAATAAGATTTGGTTCATAAAGAACCAGAAGTACAAATGAAAAACATAAGTGATCAAACCAAAAAATCAATTTTCAAATCAATTCAGACCCGTCTGTGTAAAGGACAGAACCAATAACACTTTTCACCAGAATCATAGAATTTTGACTATCAATTACCTCCGGAAAAAGTTCGGTTTCGAAATGGTTCTATTTTCAAATTTTGAAAACAAATCATTGCTCCTTCCTTTCAAAATCTATATGTAAAACAGTTAAGGTTTGAGATTGATAAGTGGATTCAGTCTGGAATATTCATCAGGTTTTTCACCAACTCAATTCCCGATTCTCTAGATTTGCACGGTATGGGAATTTTCTCTTTTCTTCTAAAATCAGATTCTGCCAAACCAGAACCGATGCCGTTAAAGGTGGATATGCACAGCCATTTTCTACCAGGGATTGATGACGGTGCCCAGAATATGGACGAAAGTCTCAGGCTGCTTAAAACGTTTGAAGACAGAGGGTATGAAAAAATCATCACCACGCCCCACATCATTCAGGATCTGTATCAGAACACTCCCGATACCATTCTTCCAGTCCTTGAAAAAGTAAAAACAGCCTTGAAAGAATCAGGATCAAAACTTCAGATTCATGCGGCCGCTGAATATTTTATTGACGACCGGTTTATCGAAATGCTGGAAAACGACGAACCCATTCTAACGCTGAAAGACAACCTTGTTTTGGTGGAAACCAGCTTTTTAAATGAACCAGCCTATTTAAGGGACGTTCTTTTCAAAATGCGGCTGAAAGGGTATAAACCAGTCTTTGCCCACCCTGAAAGGTATTTGTATCTCCAGACAAAAAAAGAAAAACTGGAAGAACTGTTCGATAGTGGAGTATATCTTCAGATTAATACAATGTCACTTGGAGGATATTACGGACCACCAGCACTCAAATTTGCTGAGTGGATGATCGAGCAGGGCTTTGTTCATTTTCTGGGGTCCGACTGCCACCGGGTGAAACATCTGGAGCCACTTGAAAAAGCCTACCAATCGAAAGCCTACAAAAAACTCAGAGAGCTGCCTTTGCTCAATGACAGCCTTCTCTAATCTGTCATGGTAAACATCGAACATATTTTTTTTGATCTGGACCATACGCTCTGGGATTATGACCGGAATTCAAAAATTGCATTGGATCAATTGTATGACCTATTTTCTCTTGAAGAGGCGGGTATCCAATCAAAGTCACTTTTTTTTGACGTGTTTCACAAAGCCAACCTGACGGTCTGGAACCTGTTTGATGAGAACAGAATGAATCGTGACGAACTGAGAAACAAGCGGATGGAGCTGGTTTATGAAGAATTCGGTCTGTCATTGGTTCCTCCGGACGGATTTCACGAAGCCTATTACAACATATGCAGCAAAGGCAATCACTTGATTCCCGGAACAATGGAGATCCTCGATTGGCTTCAAGGCAAATACCGCCTTCACATCATCACCAATGGATTTGAAGATGCACAACATGAAAAGCTAAGAAATTCAGGGATTGCCAATTATTTTGAAACCGTCACCACATCAGAGAGAGCCGACAGCAAGAAACCAGATCCCTCCTATTTTGAATTTTCATTGAATCAGGCCACTGCCAACAAAGAAAACAGTCTGGTGATCGGAGATGGATTGAGAACCGACGTAGCAGGAGCCCGACAATTTGGTCTGCCAGTGATTTGGTTCAATCCGGAAAACGCCTTACCCCCTTTCGAAGATTTGACGTTTGTAACTCACCTGACGGAGTTGAAAACGATTTTGTAAATTCTGTCTGTAAAGATTTGGTTAATCCTGCATCAACAGGTAACCCTTAATAAAATCCATCAGGTCACCATCCAGAACAGCCTGTGTATCGGAAGTTTCCACACCTGTTCGGTTGTCTTTCACCAATTTGTATGGATGCAACACGTAATTCCGTATCTGAGAACCAAAGTCAATTCGCTTTTTGGAACTTTCGATGACGGCTTTTTCCTCGTTGCGTTTTTGAACTTCCAGTTGATAAAGCCTTGATTTCAACATCTGCATCGCTCTTTCCCGGTTTCCGAGTTGGGAACGTTCGACCTGACAGACCACCACAATGCCGGTAGGAATGTGCGTAAGCTGGACCTTGGTTTCAACCTTGTTTACGTTCTGACCACCGGCTCCACCTGAACGGGAAGTATCCATGACCACATCCGCTGGATTCACTTCAATGGTGATGGTATCGTCTACTTCCGGATAAGCAAATACGGAAGCAAACGAGGTATGCCGACGAGCATTGGAATCAAACGGTGAAATGCGGACAAGGCGGTGAACACCTATTTCTGATTTCAAAAATCCATATGCAAACTGCCCTTCAATTCCGAGTGTTGCTGATTTCAGACCGGCACCATCTCCAGCCTGATAATCAATTTCTTTCACAGAAAATCCTTGTTTCTGAGCCCACATAATGTACATCCGCATCAGCATTTCGGCCCAGTCCTGACTTTCGGTACCACCAGCACCCGGATTTATCTCAAGGATGGCACTCATCTGGTCTTCTTCGCCAGACAGCATTTTTTTAAATTCAAGCTCTTCCAGCGCCTTAAGAACATCTTGAAATTCAGCCTCCAGTTCATCTTCTGTAACCTCTCCCGCTGAGTAAAACTCAAACAAGGTCTCCAGATCATCAATGGATCGCTCGATGGTTTCGAAAGCATTGGTCCAGATCTTCAAAGCCTGAAGTTCTTTTACTTTCGCCTGTGCTTCTTTGGCATTGTCCCAGAAATCGGGAGCGTGTGTAGCGGTTTCCTTTTCAGCTACCTCTTCTTTTTTCGAATCGTAGTCAAAGATAGCCCCTCAGGTCTGAGAGGCGATTCTGAACTGACTTCAGTTGTTCTGCGTTCATACTAAATTATGGGGGCGCAAAATTGCAATTATTTGATCAATGAGGAAAGAAATGTGGAAAATGAATCAGGTTCTAAGCAGAAAGCACGATGGTTTCATCTGCAAAATGAAACTCAGCCGGATCATTGCTTGCCACAAGAATGATTCTCCCTGCCTTATTTGCCAGGATGAAATTCCAGAACTGATCCACTGAAGCCGGATCCAGATTTGAAGTAGGCTCATCCAATATCCAGATGGGTCTTGACTGTGAAAGGTTGAGGATAAACCTGGCCTTCTGCTTCATGCCGGTCGAAAAAAAACGAACCTGCTTTTGCCGCTCCTTCCCCATTCTAAACAACTGAATCAACTCTTCGTAAAACTCTTCACCCTTTGATTGATTGTCCATTTGCTTCTGAAATTCAATCAATTCATTCAAAGTCAAATCCTCTGGAAGTTCCTGATAAGGTGATACAAAACCAATGGACGCCCAAACCACATCGTTCTCAAGATTTGCGGTACCGTCAAAAAACTGAACAGTGCCTTCAATTGGTTGCATGGCACCCGTTACAATTTTGAGTAGAGTGCTTTTCCCTGAGCCGTTATGGCCTGTAACAAATGTGACGACACTGTCCTTAAGGAGAAAATTCAGGTTACGAAATAAAAATATATTCTGGAACCGATGACCAAGTGCTTTACTTTCGCAGCTCAATTTCATTATGTATGCAGGATTTGTATTCCAGATTTGGGGCTTCGTCAGGTAAAGAGGACGTCCACGCAGCCATCCAAAATCTTGACAAAGGAATAGCCCCCGGTGCCTTTTGCAAAGTTTTACCTGATATTTTAGGCAAAGATGCTGATTTCCTGAACGTAATGCACGCAGATGGTGCCGGAACCAAATCCATTCTGGCGTATTTGTACTGGCGTGAAACCGGTGATTTGAATGTCTGGAAAGGAATTGCACAGGATTCCATAGTGATGAATCTCGACGATTTGTTGTGTGTTGGAGCTACGACTGACTTTGTAATCACATCAACCCTGGGACGAAACAAGCGATTAATTCCTGGAGAAGTAATAAAGGCCATCATTGAAGGAACGGAAGAATTCTGTGAATCAATGCGGTCGATGGGAGTCAATATCTATTTTGCCGGTGGAGAAACAGCGGACGTTGGGGATCTGGTAAAAACGGTGATTGTGGATTCAAATATCTCCTGCCGATTTCCTAAAAAAAATCTGATTACAGCTTCGAAAATTGAGGAAGGCGACCTGATTCTGGGCCTTGCCTCTTATGGTCAAACCTCTTATGAATCTACACCGAATTCCGGCATAGCATCCAATGGAATCACTTTAGCCCGGCATATATTATTGAGCGAATTCTATTCGGATCAGTATCCAGAAAGTATTGACGCACATTTTTCTCAATCCGGGGGATACAAAGGACCTTTCCGCTTACAGGATGCACCAATTAGCGGATTCGAAAATCTTGGAGAAGCTTTGCTTTCACCTACCAGGACCTTCGCACCAGTAGTAAAGAAATTACTCGAAGAAACGGACCAAAAAGAAATATCGGGACTTATCCATAGCACAGGTGGTGGCCATTCCAAAGTGAAAAACTTCATTGGAAATGTGACGGTCAATAAAACAGTGAACTGGGAAGTGCCGGAAGTATTCCGGCTAATTCAGAGAGAAGCAGGTATCGATGACCCTGAGCTTTTCAAGACGTTCAATTGTGGTATACGGATGGAGATTTATTGCAAACCCAGTGCAGCTGAGAAAATTGAGCGGATTTGTAAGTCATATGAATTGACAGTGTACCGAATTGGTACTGTCACAAAATCAGAATCGCCTGAGGTTAAAATCCAATCAGGCGATCAAAAATGGAGTTATTAGTCTCCTGAGGGAAGACGTAAACATCTTCGTTTTCCTTTTTCATTAGGAATTTTTCACGGGCAAATCGTTCGATGGCATCCGAATTCCCATGTAGTCGGGCCTGTTCCGCCAGGACCATATCAATTCGTTCCTGATAATAGGCAATATCAGATTCTGTTTCTGCCAATTTTACCCGGTTAGAAAAAAGGCTGATCAGGTCATTGCCATCAAAGAAGGTAATCCAGATCAGGAAGATCATGGACGTTCCCAAATA
>CAMCXM010000097.1 GCA_945883425.1 Spirosoma fluviale | reverse complement strand
CTGAATGATCTTGGATGCCGGGCTGATGCTCAGCACATAGTTCACATTGGTATAGCCGATTTTCACCGGTTTCGGCGTTTTTGCTTCTGTCGCTGCTGGTTTCACTTCAGTTCCTCCCTGACCTTGAGCGGAAAAACCAATGGCAAGTGCGAGAATGCAGAGGGCTGCAAATTTGTTCATCACGGAAAGTAAATTAATTGTTCGATTGTTTATTTTTTGTCTTTGTTCGCGTCGTTCACCGTATCGTCTTTGTCACCAAGACCAAGTTCTTCAAGAACGAAATCGGTATAGTCGTGGGCGGGGTTGGTGTAAATCATCACCAGATCACCGGCTTTGTCAAACATGATGGCGATCTTTTTCTTTTTACACACCTTTTCCACGGCCTCAAATATCTTATCCTGAAGGGGTTTTACCAACTCTTGTTTTTTGAGAAAGTAAAGTCCCTCAAAACCAAAGGATTTGTTCTGTGCATCTTTGGCTTCTTTGTCCTTTTTTGCAATGGCCGCCTGACGCTCTTTTTTCATGTCTTCTGTGAGAAGAACTTCCTCGGCCATGTATTCTTTGCGCAGTTTATCAACCTCATTCCGGAGCGCTTCAATCTCCGTCTGCCATTTCTGACTCTGCGCTGCCAGTTCCGAATTTGCCTGCTTGTGCTCCGGCATTTTGGAGAGAATGAATTTGGAATCAATGTACCCAATTTTCTGGGCTACCGCAAATTGCGTCAGAAGGAAAAAGCTGAAAAGAAAACTAAGAATTCGTTTCATGTGAATTATCTGATTTGCTGTCCAATAGTAAACTGAAATGCATTGTGCATGGAACCGGGCCCATCGAAGGCCACTCCATAATCGACACCCAGCATACCGAAAGCGGGCATAAAGATACGAACACCTGCCCCACCGCTACGGTAAATATTGAAGGGATTGTAATCCTGATAGCTTCCCCATGAATTTCCACCTTCCAGAAAAGTGTGTACAAAAATGGTGGCAGCCGGATTGGTGCTGATGGCATACCTGAGTTCGGTCACAAACTTGTTAAACAAAACTCCGGCTTCGATACCCAATGGTGTACCGACGGTTCCATCGTTGTATCCACGGAGTGCAATGATGTCGTATCCAAGCAAAAAGTTAAAACCCGATAATCCGGATCCTCCCAGACGAAAACGCTCAAATGGCCCGATTCCCAGCTGTTTGTTGTAATTACCAATAAAGCCAAAGTGTGCCCTTGTGTTGATGACCAGATTCTTCGCCAAGGGTGTAAACCAGGAAGCATCTAAATTCCATTTATGAAACTCCACCCATTTAAAGCGCTCCTTGTCGGTTGAAAACCGATTGTTCGAACGAAAGAGAGAATAAGGAGGGGTAACATTGACAATCAGACTCAGGCTGCTTCCGGTTGTGGGAAAGGTTGGGTTGTTGAGACTGTTCCGGGAAAGGGTTGTGTTGAATGCAACTGAATTGGAATATGTCTGATCTTTCCCGAAATCTGACCCGGTAATCAGGGCATAATTGAACAGATCATACCGTTGAACATTGAGGGTGGTCATCAAAGTAAAATAATCATCGGGCCATCGAAGACGTTTGCCAAGTGATACGTTGAAACCATTGATGGCCAGGCGGCTCAGCACTTCGTTGGTTGAAGACAAACTACGCTGCACCGAACGATTGAGCCCGATGGTGAAACTGTTGGGCCGCTTTCCTCCAAACCAGGGTTCGGTAAACGACATGGAATAGGTCTGAAACTGCCGGCCGTTTGCTTGAAAACGAATCGAGAATCGCTGTCCGTCTCCGGAAGGAAGGGGCGCCCATTCGCGAAGTTTCCCGATTTTCCGCATGGAAAAGTTGTTGAAAGAAAGTCCAAGGGTTCCAATGAAACCAAAGAAACCACCCCATCCGCCCGACAATTCAATCTGGTCGCTTGGTTTTTCTTCTACGCTGTAATGAATATCCACGGTACCGTCCTGCGGATTCGGCACCGGATTGATCCCGATCTTTTCCGGATCAAAGTAGCCCATTGAGGCCAGCTGCTGGTTGGTCCGGATGAGATCGGACCGGCTGAATTTTTCGCCTGGCAAGGTCCGGACCTCCCGCAGGATTACATGGTCGTTGGTTTTGGTATTTCCCTGAATGGTGATCCGGTTGATTCGGGCCTGCGCACCTTCATTCATACGGAGTTCGATGTCGATCGAATCTTTGTTCACCGCTACTTCATGCGGATCGACGGAGAAAAACAGATAGCCATCATCCATGTAAAGAGAACTGATGTCGGGTCCGCTGGGATTGTAGTTGAGCTTTTTCTGAAGGAGCTCCATATTATACACATCGCCTTTGCCAATATTCAGGATGTTGGTTAAATACTCACCGGAATAAAGATAGTTTCCACTGAATTTAATTTCTCCGAAATAATACTTCTGTCCTTCTTCTATGTTCAGTTTCACGCTTACCGTTCCATCCGCGTTCTTCCAGACAGAATCGCCCAGAATGTTGATGTCGCGGTATCCGTTTTTCGAATAGTATTCAATCAACTTCTGCTTGTCGCCTTCAAATTTGGAACGGACAAATCGGGAGGCTTTGAATATGCGCCAGAAGTTTTTCTGTTTGGTTTCCTTCAGCTTTTTGCGAACCGTATTGTCGTCTACGGTTTCGTTTCCGGCGATTTCAATGCTGGCAACTTTCACCTTTTTTCCTTTGCTCACTTCGATCTGCAGCAAAACCGAATTGGCGAGAGAAGTGTCGTCTATTTGGATAATGTTGACCGTTGCGTTGAAGAATCCTTTATCCAAAAAATGCTTTTTAATGGTGTTGGAGGCCGCTTTAATCATGGCATCGTTGATCGCTTTTCCTCGGATCAAACCGATTTTCTCGCGGACATCATCGGCATCTCCTTTCTTGAGTCCTTTGATCATGAACTTGGAAAGCCGGGGCTTTTCTTTCAGAACAAAATCCAGAAACACGAATTCACCCTCGGGTCTTTTTTCAACTTTGGCAATCTGCACCTGAATGTCACCCAGAATCCCTTGTTCCCAAAGCTTTTTAATCGCACTGGCAATACCAATTCCAGGTATTTCAATTTTATCGCCCACCCTCAAACCTGAATACGCGATCAATGCCTCAGGAGCCAGGAAGCGAACACCTTTGATTTCAATTCCACCAATTTCATATGTCTTTGGGTTTTCAAAACTGATTTCCTCTTCGGTCACCGTTGTTCCGCCACGGCTGCCAAGTTTTACCTGAGCCAGAGAAGCAGAAATGGTGATCAGAATGAAGGAAAAAGCGACGAGTATTCGGTTGAGCATCAATGGATTTTAAACTTTTCCGAACCTTCGTTCGCGGGATTGATAAGAAATAATAGCGTCTATCAGAACCTGACGATCAAAGTCGGGCCATAAAACGGGGGTAACAAATAATTCAGTATAGGCGATTTGCCAGAGCAGGTAATTACTCACCCGCATTTCACCGCTCGTCCGGATCAGTAATTCCGGATCGGGCATCGGATAAGATGGGAGAAGTGCAGCAAATTCATCTTCCGTCAACACTTCCGGAAGTGATTCCCCACGAAGAGCTTTGTTCATCAACCGGTTGGCTGCCTCGGTTATTTCCCAACGCCCGGAATAGTTTAGAGCGAGAGTGAGCACCATTTTTTTATTGTCCTTCGTCTTTTCAATGGTTTCGGCCAATTCGTTCTGGCAACGTTGCGGCAAGGCCGAAATGTCACCGAGCGTCTCCAGCCGAATTTCGTTTTTCACCAATGTTTTGGTTTCCTCGCGGATGGTATGAACCAACAACTCCATCAAAGCCATCACCTCTTCTTTCGGACGGCCCCAGTTTTCCGTAGAAAACGCATACAGGGTGAGGTACTCAACGCCAAGTTCGGCACAACCCTCGGCTGCTTCACGAACTGCTTTGATTGCATTTCGATGACCAAATATCCGGGCCGACATGCCTTGTTGTTTGGCCCATCGTCCGTTGCCATCCATGATGATGGCGATATGCCGGGGTATGTTGGTTGTATCGATTGCCTTTTCGGTTTGCATGGAAACGTTCCGGGTACTCAAAAATTGAGCACTTAAAACAAGCCGCAAAAATAGACTTATCAAATGGATTGAGAAACAGGGATTTTCAATCTGTTTATCAATCACTTACCCATTAATCCTGTTTTGTGCACCCAAAAATTGTTCATCTTGCCACCTGATTTCTGTAAAACAGTTTGATGATTGACTTCGAGAAAATCCGTGATGGGCTCTTCCGGGGAGACCGGCTCTCCTTAAGCAAAGCCATTACGCTCATCGAAACCGATGCTCCGGATAAGTTTCCTTTCCGCAACCGGCTGATGGAAGAAATAGAATCGGTTGTCCGTCCCGGTTTCCGGCTGGCCGTTACGGGAGTGCCGGGAGCTGGTAAAAGTACCCTCATCGATCGGCTCGGAATGCACTGGATTTCAGAAGGTCACAAAGTAGCCGTTCTGGCAATTGATCCCAGCAGCAGCTTATCACATGGCTCCATTCTGGGCGACAAAACCCGGATGACCGAACTCAGCCGGAATCCCAATGCGTTTATCCGTCCCTCTCCTACCCGACTGCAGCTGGGCGGAGTGGCATCTTCTACCTACGAAACCATTCTATTGTGCGAGGCCGCCGGATTTGACCGGATCATTGTTGAAACGGTCGGTGTCGGTCAGTCGGAAACCCTTGCCAGTTCGCTTACCGATGCATGCCTGCTGTTGCTGGTGACCGGCACGGGTGACGATTTGCAGGGAGTGAAAAAAGGCATCCTCGAATCGGCTGACATCATCCTGGTGAACAAAGCCGATGGCGAAAATGAAAACAGGGCCAAAGTATTTGAGCGGGAACTGAAACAGATTTCCGGATTATGGCCCACCCGACGGAACGGAGAACCGGCCGCTGTGATCCGGGGATCATCCCTGCAGGATGAAAGTCTGGAGGCTGTGTTTGATAAGACCGAGCTTTATTTCGGACAGATCTTTGGTAATGGAGAATTACAACGCAACCGACTGTCTCAAAAAATAGTGTGGATGAAAGCCCTCATTCGCAAACGATTGGAAGAGCAGTTGCACATAAACCCCGTCTGGAAAAACGCCATTCTGCAATCAGAAAGCGCCGTCCTTTCGGGCGCATCGGTAATGCAGGAAGTGGATCGGATTCTCGAAAAACTGAAATAGCAGGTCTAATGGTTTTTCATCCAGTCTGGAGCATTCATCCGGTGCAGTCCATCCTTCTGAATCCAGAAAATCTGGTTGCCCGAAAGCAAAAACCGGGTGGTTCCTTTTACCTGGGGTGGTAACGCGAGTTTCCTTTTTCTTAAAAAGAAGGGATGAAAAAATGCCAGACTGTCCTGCTCCACAGCATATACTTCCTCGCCGTGAAAGGCCAGCCACTCACAGTTTTCAAGCGGGAGTTTCTTTTTGAAATTTCCCATCTGATCAAACATCAGCACTTTTCCCTGGCGGTCGGCCACATACAATTGGTTCTGGTATTCCCGCATAAACGACAGATCATATTGTTTACCGGAAAGAACCAGATCAAGGGGTGTAGAGAAAATGGTTTTCTGACTTTGGGGATCTATTTTTTTCAATTGAAAGCTCGATTCATCCAAAACCCAGAGGTTGCCGTCCTGCGATGGAGCCATCAAACGGGCATAACCAGTCTTTTCGGGATCGAGTGAAAGAGTTCCATCTGCCAATAAAAATCGATCAAGAAAAATGAATTCCTGAAAATCGCGGTAAAAAGCAAAGAGTCGCAAACCGTTCCAGCCTTCGAGCAAATGCACCCGGGCAGGGCGGCGTGGGGAAAACTGGTACTGGACCTTGCCCAATGAATCCAACAGAAACAAACTGGATTTGTCGGTTGCAACCAATAACTGACCTTGCCTTGTGAGTGAAATTTGCGTAGCACCTTCCAGAATCAGACTGTCCTTTCGTTCCTGACCCATTCCGTAAAACAATGGAACCGTCAGTAAGAAAGCGGTAAAAAGCAGAATATGGAAAGAGGCCCTCATGAAACCAAAGGAGAGAAAAAAACGGGGATCAGCCAATCCATTCTTTCATTTCGAGGACAGAACCATCAAATTCTATAAAACGACAATGGTTCATCCATTCACCAAGATTGAGGTACCGACCCGAATCTCCAACGGGTAAATCCAGTGGCAAATGCCGGTGACCAAATATATAGTAATCGTGGTGTTGGCGGGCTTCGAGTTCCTTACAATAAATCCAGAGGAATTCTTTTTCACCCAGAAACTCCTCGTCCTTATTATTGGTCACCCGACTGTGGCGGCTCCATTTATTGGCAATTCCCATTCCGATGGCCGGATGTAGAAAAGCAAACAACCACTGGCAAACGGGATTCCGGAAAATCATTTTCAGAAATTTGTATGAATGGTCGCCAGGTCCGAGTCCGTCTCCGTGACCGACTACCATCGATGCGGATCCTTCCCATTTAATATCAACCGGTTCGCGAAAGAGTTGGGCACCCAGTTGTTCTTCGAGGTAGCCAAACATCCACATATCGTGGTTTCCGGTGAAGAGGAAAATTTGCACCCCGTTGTCGGCCATTTCGGCCAGTTTCCCTAAAAAACGAATGTGACCTTTGGGTACCACATGCTGGTATTCGAACCAGAAATCAAACAGATCACCAACCAGAAACAAATACTGGCATTCAGACGAAATGGAGTTGAGCCAGGAGACCAGTTTCTTTTCACGTTCGAGACTGCGGGCAGAATCGGGAGCCCCAAGATGAAAATCGGAGGCGAAAAACGCTTTTTTGCCGGGAAGAAGTGAAAGGCTAAGCCTCCGCATCGTCAATCAAAAATAGAACGAGTTCTTTCGGACCGTGCGCCCCCAGAACCAGAGTTTTCTCAATATCTGCTGTGCGGCTGGCACCGGTGATCAGCGAAATCATCGAAGGCAACTTGTTTCCGTATTTCTTCCGGATAAAATCGAGGCCGTCCTGAATATCTGGCAACAACTGACTCAGACTCGCCACCAGAATATGAACCGGTGGAAAGATGGAGAGTCGCCGGCCAGCCAACTGACGGGACGTCATGATCATACTTCCGGTTCGCTCGATGAGGCATTCGCATAAGGTAATTCCACAATCTACATCCAGAAACGATCGGTCGTTGGTAGAAAAAGAAAAACCGCAATTCGATAATTCATCAGCCAGTTCTTTTTCCCAGACATGGATGTTTTGAAATCCCCGTTCGGCCACAAACCGCGTAATCTGATCCTGGAATTCCTCCAGAGATTGGGAGTAGAAAAACAGGCCTTTGCGATCTTTGAAATTTTCTGCAAAAACGAGAGCCGGATCAACATCTCCTTTGTCGGCATAAATCGGAGAAACCATATCCGGTTTTTCCGGGAGCTGTTCCGGCAGATGCATCAAAGCCGATTTTATCCCAGCCAGTATGTTGTCTCTGGAACTATTGGCCATGGCTTACAAATTGCCTGTCGTAGATGCAGAACTGTCTTCAGAAGCCGAAACCGGCGTTGGTTCAGGCGTTTCTACAGTTGCCGGCTTTTTCACTTCGTACTGTCCGGTACTGGTGGTAAACTCCTGGTAGTGAGTTGCCTTCTCAAACGGACGGGGTCCGATGAGTTCAGTCAGATCACTTTGAAACAGGATTTCCTTTTCGAGCAGTGCTTTGGCGATTTTCTCGAGAGCATCCCGCTTATCTGTCAATAAATCCAACGTTCTCTGATACGAAATATCGATGATCTGTTTTACCTCTTGATCAATGATGGATGATGTGGATTCAGAATAAGGTTTATTGAACGCGTATTCCGATTGCTTGCTGTCGTAAAACGAAACGTTTCCAATCTTCTTGTTCATTCCATACATCGTGACCATGCTGTAAGCCAGTTTGGTAATTCTCTCCAGATCGCTCAGAGCGCCAGTGGATATTTTACCAAAAATCAGTTGCTCAGCTGCACGACCTCCGAGCGTCATGCACATATCGTCGTTCATCTGCTCGGTGGTGATGAGGAACTGTTCTTTCGGAAGGTACTGGGCGTAACCCAAAGCCGCTACACCTCTCGGAACGATGCTCACTTTCACCAATGGATCGGTGTGCTCGAGGAACCAACCGGCAACAGCATGGCCGGCTTCGTGGTAGGCCACAATTTTCTTTTCTTCAGGAGAAATGAGTTTGTTTTTCTTCTCCAGACCACCAATCACACGGTCGATGGCATCGTTGAAATCCTGCTGATCTACCGACTGCTTGTCATGACGGGCGGCGATAAGAGCGGCTTCGTTGCAAACGTTGGCAATTTCAGCTCCGGCGAAACCGGGAGTCTGGGCTGCCAGTTTTTTGCTGTCTACATCGGCATTGAGTTTCAGAGGCTTCAGGTGCACTTTGAAAATGGCATCCCGTCCGACAATATCCGGTTTATCAATGGAAATCTGGCGATCGAAACGACCCGGCCTGAGCAAGGCAGAATCCAGAATGTCAGGGCGGTTTGTGGCTGCCAGAATGATGACGCCGGAATCCGTTGCAAAACCATCCATTTCTACGAGGAGGGAGTTTAGTGTGTTTTCACGCTCATCGTTTGCTCCTGGCATTGGGCCTTTTCCGCGGCTCCGTCCAATGGCATCGATTTCATCAATGAAAATGATACAAGGGGCTTTTTCTTTGGCCTGCTTGAAAAGGTCACGGACACGGGCAGCACCCACACCTACAAACATTTCCACAAAATCGGAACCCGAAAGAGAGAAAAACGGCACGTTGGCTTCTCCGGCTACGGCTTTGGCCAGCAAGGTTTTACCGGTTCCGGGCGATCCTACAAGCAAGGCACCTTTTGGGATTTTACCTCCGAGCTTGGTGAATTTCTCCGGAGTTTTGAGGAAATCGACAATCTCTTTAATTTCTTCTTTCGCTTCTTCCAGACCTGCCACATCTGCAAAGGTGATTTTTACTTTATTATCCGCATCAAACAAAGCCGCACGTGACTTTCCGATATTGAACAGCTGCCCTCCCGGTCCGCCTCCACTGGTCACCCGGCGAAGCAAAATCCAAAAACCAATGATTAAAGCCAGAACCAATCCATAATTTAGGAAGAGATTACCAAGATTCTGTCGCTCTTCAAGCAACAATTCAGGCCGGAACTCAGATGGTATATCCTTTTCAATTTTCTTGTAATCTTCTTTGAAATTCTCAGCCGACACCACCATCAGACGGAAATGAGGTCCTCCGTTTACAGTAAACGGGTTGTTCTTATCACCAAATGTCTTTTTGTATTGTTCGTTCTGAAGGGCCTCCTCTTTAAGCGTTACCTCCACCACATTTTCATTCCGGATGATGGTGACGGTTTTCACATCATGCCGCATGAGCATTCCTTCAAATTTCGATTGCGAAATGACCAGACTGCTGTTTTGTTTTCCCAGATAGCTGATCCCGAAAATAAGGATGAGGATCGCCGAAATGATCCACAACTGATAATTGGGTTTATTGGGATTAACAGGAGAATTCCTGTTTTTGGGAGTACGCTTCTCCTCTTTGTTTGAATTTTCAGGTATATGATCTGCCATGGTTGTCAGTTAAAAAAAAATTCAGCCACTCCGGTTTGGTTACTGGCTGATCTCAATATGTTGAATTTTAGCGTCGCCCCAGAATTCTTCAAGGTCGTAAAAGGAACGTTTTTCCTTCTGAAAAATGTGGCAAACCACATCCAGATAATCAAGGAGAATCCACTCTTTATTTTGAAAACCTTCTTTATGCCAGACGTGCTGTCCGCACTCTTTTATCACCTCTTCCTCAACGGAAGTTGTGATGGCATCTACTTGTGTGTCAGAGTTACCGGAGCAAATAACGAAGTAATCGGCAATGGCATTTTTGACTTCTCTAAGATCCAGAACGGCAATGTTGTGGGCCTTTTTTTCCAGCATACCTTTTACGGCTAACTCGGCGAGTTGACTGGAGCTTATGGAAGATGGCGACAAATGAGTAATAAAAACTGTATTTTTGAATGTGGTACAATATTACCGGATGGAAAGCAATATATCAACCAAAGCCAAAACTGATTTTCAAAGTCGCCTTCATCTGCCACAGTGTCAGTCAACAAACGACGAACTTCAAAAGCGGTTGTCGGAACCCAATTCCGAGTTGCCGGAAGGCTTTATCCTTAGTACAGATCATCAGTCTGCCGGAAGAGGCCAGCGGGGTGCTGTATGGGAGTCGCAGTCCGGACAAAACCTTCTTTTCTCTTTATACCTTAAGCCGGCATTTCTTCCAATGAAACATGCCTTCTGGCTTTCTGCAGCGGTGGCAGCTGCCATTCGTCTGGCATTAGAAGAAATGGGAGTGAATCTGAAAGTGAAGTGGCCCAACGACCTTCTGGCAGGTGATGCCAAAATCGGTGGCATCCTGATTGAAAACGCCACTTCCGGCACCCATGTTGAAAGATCAGTTGCGGGCATTGGACTTAATATTAATCAACTGCAACTACCTCCGGGCGCTTGCTCGATGTCCACTCTCACAGGTGAAACCTTTAATCGGGATTCCGTCCTTCAGAAAATCCGTGAATCTATTTTTCTTCAGTACCATATTTTAAGAACAGGCGGCTGGGAAAAAACTCGCTCCGGATATTACGCCGGACTTTACCGGATGGGCACGGTTCATTCGTACTTTCTTCCGGACGGTACTGCTTTTTCAGCCATTCTGAAGGGGATCACGGAAGAAGGTCAACTGGTTCTTCTCACACAAAACGGAGAAAAACGATTCCGGTTCAAAGAAGTCACGTTTGACCGTACAAAAGGATTGGAATGAGGGTCTTGCTTTTCGGACTTACCTACTTACTTTTGCGACTCTTAAGAACGTAATACATCCATGGCAACTACCGCTGACCTCTCACGAGGACAATTTCTAAGATATAACAATGATCTGGTTCAGGTGTTGGAATATGAACACCGGACACCTGGCAACCTTCGTGCCTTTTACCAGGTAAAAATGCGGAACATTAAATCCGGAAAACTTCTGGAAAATCGTTTTCGTGCAGGGGAAGAAATTTTCCCGGTTCGGGTGGATGTAAAAGAAATGCAGTACCTGTATCCCGAAGGCAATGCTTTGGTTTGCATGGATATTGAGACATACGATCAGACACCTATCGACAAGATACTTTTTGGCGATTCAGTAGCTTTCCTGAAAGAAGGCATGAATCTGAAAATTAGTTTTGACGATATGACTCCCCTGATGGGAGAACTTCCTTCAACGGTGGAGTTAGAGGTAACCTACACTGAGCCAGGACTTCGTGGTGATACTGCAACCCGTACTTTAAAGCCTGCCACTGTAGAAGGTGGGGCAACCGTGAATATTCCTTTGTTTGTTGAAGCTGGCGAGAAAATCAAAATCAACACGCAGACCGGGGAATACATGGAACGCGTAAAATAAATCTATTTCGCTGTGGGTTTGATTCTACCCGTCAATGGTGTGATGCCGGTTTGGGGTGAACGTTGTTTCATTGCACCAAACGCTACAATTACAGGTGACGTCGTAATGGGAACAGATTGTAGTGTCTGGTTCAATGCGGTAATCCGGGGAGATGTTCACAGCATCCGGATTGGAAACCAAACGAATATTCAGGACGGGGCCATTATTCATTGCACCTACAAAAGGGCGCCAACTTCCATTGGAAATCAGGTTTCGATCGGGCACCAGGCAATGGTTCATGGCTGTACAATCGAAGATCGTGTTTTAATCGGAATGAGTGCCATTATTTTGGACAGGGCTGTCGTTCAGGAGGGCTGTCTGGTTGCAGCCGGAGCGGTGGTTACTGAAGGCAGCATCCTGGAAGCTGGTTATTTGTATGCCGGTATACCAGCCAGAAAAATAAAACCCGTTTCGGATGAACAAAAAGAAGTCATTTTGCGGACTGCTGTACGGTACCCCGAGTATGCAGCGATGTATGGTCCGATTTGATAGCGGGCAATCAGAGAATTTAACAAAACTATTATAGAAACAGTCAGCCACGAGCTGGTTTTCAACAACATAAAAATATGAATCCGAACAACTATGTCGTAATAATGGCCGGCGGAATCGGCAGCCGGTTCTGGCCTTTTAGTCGTACAACCTTTCCAAAGCAATTTCATGATGTAATGGGAACGGGTAAAACGATGATTCAGCAAACCGCTGACAGGTACCGGAATATTTGCCCTCAAGAGAATATCCTGGTTGTGACAAACAAAGATTACGCTGAACTTGTGAAAAGTCAGTTGCCATGGATGACAGAAAACCAGATTCTGCTGGAACCAATGGGACGCAATACAGCACCTTGTGTTGCTTACGCGGCATTCAAAATTTTTGCTAAAAATCCAGATGCCAATCTGGTGGTTTGCCCTGCAGACCATGTGATTCTGATGGAAGAGACATTTGAAAGGGTCATTCTTGAAGCATTGGAATCAACCCAAAAATCAGACCGGCTTCTTACTTTAGGGATGAAACCAACTCGTCCTGACACCGGATATGGCTATATCCAGTTTCATGAAATCCCGGATCCTGTAAAGAAAGTTAAGACATTTACGGAGAAACCGGAACTGGAAATCGCCCGAAAATTTTTGGAAAGTGGTGATTTTGTGTGGAATGCCGGAATATTCATCTGGAATGCCAGATCGATCATTCATGCATTGGAAAAGCACCAACCAGAGTTGTATGAGATCTTCAACGACGGTATCCAGCATATGTGGACAGCCAATGAGCAATCGTTTATTAACAATACTTATCCGCAATGCAAGAACATATCGGTTGATAACGGTATCATGGAAAAAGCCACCAACGTGTATGTAATGCTGGCCGATTTTGGATGGAGCGACCTGGGAACCTGGAAGTCATTATATGAATTATCCGACAAGGATGAAAACGGAAACGTGGTGAATGCCAACGCTATGTTGTATGATACCTACAATTCAGTTGTGCGGGTTGGGAAAGACAAACTCGTTGTCCTTGAAGGAGTGGACAATTTAATTGTGGCAGAAGCAGATGGTGTAATCATGATTTGTCATAAAGATCATGAACAAAGGGTGAAGGATTTTGTTTCAGATGCAAAGCAATCGGCTGCTAATAAAAAATTCATCTAACCAGCAGGAAGCTTTTATAGTTTCGCACAGTAACAGTACAACAATAATGGTATGAATTTTCCCACCCGGCTTGTGGAAGACGCGGTTACAGAAATCGCCCGGTTGCCCGGTATAGGGAAGAAAACAGCGATGCGCCTAACATTGCATTTACTGAAGGCCGATGAATCGAGGACCGTTGACCTTGCTTCAGCACTAATAAATCTAAGAACGAAAACCCGGTACTGCACGAATTGCCAACATATTTCAGAAGATGAACTTTGTCATATATGTTCTGGTATTCGCCGAGATAGAAGTACAATTTGTGTAGTTGAAGACAGCCGGGATGTATTGGCAATTGAGGAAACGGCTCAATACCAAGGTTTATACCATGTTCTAGGTGGAATAATCGCACCAATGGCAGGCATAGGGCCGGAAGAATTAAATATTGACCGCCTTATTGAAAGAGCATCTACTGATGCTGTGAAAGAGATTATACTTGCCATTAGTCCAACCATGGAAGGGGATACGACTGCATTTTATCTGAGCAAAAAACTCATGGGCTGTTCCGTGAAAATAAGTTCGATTGCCAGGGGAATTCCTCTTGGTGGAGAATTGGAATATGCAGATTCTTTAACTTTGGGCCGAAGCATTCTTACCAGAACAGATTATCAATAATCAATCACGATAATGACTCCAATAAATCAATTCCTCAGAGCTGCCACGATTGTACTTTTTTTGACCAGCTGCAAAGCGGAGTGGTCACAACATGAAAAGGATAAAATTATTGCTGATTGCAAAATGGCCGCTGAACGATATGGATTCACAGATCCGGATGCTCACTGCGATTGCGTCCTACGAAAGATCATCAACCGCTACCCCAATCCTAATCAGTTTGAAAACATGGAAATGGGTGAATTTGGTCAGATAGTAAACGAGTGTCAGGGTCAGGATATGAGCACCCGAATTATATGGCCGGAAAACACACAGAAAGCATTTATTGATTCCTGCACAACCATGGCAAATACAATGAAAATGAAAGAGCCGAAAAAATACTGTGCGTGTGTCCTGGAGGAAATGATTCGACGGTACCCGACCAATGACAGTATTGGTAAAATAACACCTACAGAAATGAAAGAGATTGGTGTTTCTTGTCAGAAATAGGAATACGTAACCAGGCATAGATCTCAAGATACCAATCTATTCTAAAAAATAGTTGATTGATTAAATTCACAGATTGGACTTTAACACCTCAGATACCTCAAAAATCCAACAGAAAAGAACATAAGAGTTGCATTCAAACTTTTACTGCACCAAGAAAACTCAGGACCAGATACAGAGAACCAAAAATAAACCAACGGATAAAAATCCACATTTTCCATGGACTCTGAGAGATTCGAATGCATTGCTCTCCAACAGTTTCACTTCTACACAAAAACATCTGTTTCCCCATGAAGCCATTACAAATTGTTGTTTTCAGCAATTTGACTCAACAAATACAGCTCTGAAATAGGCTCTTGGGGAGGTAGTTGTTTCGGATTAGAAAGAGATGTAGGGAAAAAATCTGACGAGGTCTTTACTGATGATCGGTCGTGGCGCCT
>CAMCXM010000096.1 GCA_945883425.1 Spirosoma fluviale | reverse complement strand
TCACACGGGTTCCAATCACGGCACCAAATTCGAACAACTTGATTATCTGATCCCCACGCCCAACGAATACCGGACGGCCAGTGGTGCTCCCGGACCAGCGTACTGGCAGCAACGGGCAGATTATGACATCGATGCCACGCTGGATGAACAAAAACTGCAGCTCCGCGGGAAGGAAACCATCACCTATCACAACAATAGTCCGGGACCCCTGAGCTACATCTGGCTTCAGCTGGATGAAAACGAGCACGATCCGAAATCGGATAACCACCATTTTGATGGCAGCCAGATGCGTACATCAATGAACGACGGTGACTTATCCCGGTTCGAAACCCAGAAAAATCTGGCACCCTATGGAGACAAAATTGTTTCTGTTACGGATGCAGCTGGCAAACCTTTGAAATACACCATCAACCAGACCATGATGCGTGTCGATATGCCCCGCGATCTGATGCCGGGTATGAAATTCGTTTTCAAAGTGGAATGGTATTACAACATCATCGACCGCATGAAATTAGGTGGCCGTGGCGGTTATGAATACTTTCCGGAAGAAGGAAACTATATATTCACCATGAGCCAGTGGTACCCACGGTTGTGTGTGTATTCCGATTTTCAGGGATGGCAGAACCACCAGTTTACCGGACGGGGCGAATTTGCCCTCGCATTCGGAAATTTCAACGTAAAAATGACGGTACCGGCCGATCATGCCGTTTGCGCAACAGGTGAAGGACAGAACTATTCTTCGGTATTGAGTGCCGCATCTTTAAAACGTTGGCAGCAAGCTCAGACGTCCAAAGAGCCGGTGGAAATCATCACCCTCGACGAAGCGAAAAAAGCAGAAGAATCCACCAAAAAAGGCAACAAATCAACCGCTACCAAAACCTGGCATTTCAAAGCACAAAACGTCCGTGATTTCGCCTGGGGCAGCAGCCGGAAATTTGTCTGGGATGCGATGGCGATCAATCAGGCAGGAAAGAAAGTAATGTGCATGAGCTTTTACGGAAAAGAAGCCTATCCGCTTTATCGCAAGTATTCCACCAAAGTGGTAGCCCACACCATTAAAACCTACAGCAAGTACACCATCGACTATCCATATCCGGTGGCGCAAAGCATCGAAGCCAGCAGCGGAATGGAATACCCCATGATCTGTTTCAATTATGGCCGTGCAGAAAAGGACGGAACCTATTCAGAGGCCATCAAGTATGGCATGATCGGAGTGATCATCCACGAAGTGGGTCACAACTTCTTTCCTATGATCATCAACAGCGACGAGCGTCAGTGGAGCTGGATGGATGAAGGTTTGAATACATTTGTTCAATATCTGACCGAACAGGAATTCGACAACAATTATCCAAGCAGTCGTGGGCCGGCTCATAAAATTGCCGACTACATGCGGTTGCCAAAAGACCAGCTGGAGCCCATCATGACCAATTCGGAAAACATCATGCAGTTTGGTCCGAATGCCTACGGCAAGCCCGCCACCGCTCTGAACATTCTCCGGGAAACCGTCATGGGAAGGGAGCTGTTTGATTTTGCGTTCAAAACCTATTCCAAACGATGGGCGTTCAAGCACCCGACTCCGGGCGATTTGTTTCGTACCATGGAAGATGCCTCCGCTGTTGATCTCGATTGGTTCTGGAGAGGGTGGTTTTACAGCATTGACCCGGTTGACATCAGCATCGATACCGTCCGTTGGTACAAACTCGATGCAGCTGGAAACGAAATGGCATTTAAGAAACAACCTTTCAAACACCTGGGACAGACGCGAAATCTGGAAGACAAATCCATTAAATACGCAGTGGATACTGATACCAGTCTCCGGGATTTCTATTATTTCAATCGCAGCGGCGATGATGATGAAGGCATGTTCCGCCGGATGATGCAGGCAAGAGATCAGTCGGCTGCATCGGGACCAGACAAAACACTCGATAGTTTGAAAGCCAAATGGGCTGGAAAGAATTTTTACGAACTCAGTTTTACCAATCAAGGTGGGTTGGTGATGCCGGTTATTGTGGAGTTCACATTCAAGGACGGAACCAAAGAAGTCGATTACACCCCGGCTCAGATCTGGCGAAAGAATGAGATTAAAGTGAAAAAGGTGTTCATGACGGACAAAGAAGTAGCCAGCATCAAACTGGATCCTTTCCGTGAAACTGCGGACATCAACGAAGAAAATGGAATGTGGCCTTTGAAAGAAATGCCGACCAAGTTCCAGCTCTTCAAAGGCGGACGGTTCGGACGAAATGCCGGCAATCAGGCCCAAAACCCGATGCAAAAGGCAAGGGATAAAGGCAAAGAAAAAGAGAAGGAAACCAAATAGATTTGGAGTTAGTTCGTGCTTTAGCAACAAATTTGAGTGGAGGCTGAAGTCAAATCTTATCACTGATGAATGACTTGATCTTTCACTTTGCTGCAAATCGAAAGATCAAGTTCCCTACGTGGGTAAGCCCGAAAATCCACGGAGGAGGCGTGGCAAGCGGGAAGGCCGATTGGATTTTCTTGACTTTTTTGTTTCTTTTTGTGTCACAGTTGTCAATCCTGCTGCAGCAGGAACAAAAAGAAAGAGACGGTTGGATTACTAAAGGTCAGCTGGATTCAATGGTGTTTTCGCAGTCTTTTTTTCACTCATTATAATTGATATATGCGGATTCTGTTACTTGTCATCTTTTGCTTATCATTAATTGGTTGCACCCTTACCCGTTTCGTGGTCTACAATTTCGCCGACATCCGCGATCATAAAAAGTTTCCATCCCGTCCTCTAAAAGCATCGCCGGAGCCTTTTCATTTTGTTACTTCACCCAATCCGATCAATCCCACCATGCATTTTTCGGATTCCGATCCGGGAACCAAACTTGCAGACTATCTGAAAAAGACGAAGACCGTCGCCTTTCTGATTATCCGGAGGGATACGGTTTTGTTTGAGCATTATTATTCAGGATACAATAAAGAGTCGGTTGTGCCATCGTTCTCAATGGCGAAATCGTTCACATCAGCCCTCATTGGTTCTGCCATCGCCGACGGCTTTATAAAATCAGTTGACGAACCTGCCATCAATTATTTGCCAGAATGGAAAGGACGGAATCTTGATGGCGTTACGATCCGGCACATTCTTCAGATGACATCCGGAATCCGCTTCAATGAAAGTTATGTGAACCCGTTCGGCCATGCAGCCAAATTCTATTACGGACGGAACCTCAGGAAGTACGTGGCGAAAATGAAACCTGAAACTGCTCCGGGAACCAAATGGGAATACCACAGCGGAAATACGCAGGTGCTTGGTTTGATACTGGAGAGAGCCCTGAAAGGAAAAACCGTCACCGAATACCTGCAGGAAAAAATCTGGTCACCCATCGGAATGGAACGGGATGCCAGCTGGAGCATCGATAAAAAGAATAATGGCATGGAGAAAACGTTTTGCTGTCTCAATGCCACGGCTCACGACTACGCCAAATTTGGGCGACTCTATCTGAACAAAGGCAATTGGAATGGAAAACAGGTTCTACCTGAGAATTGGGTGGCACAATCGGTGAATCCCGACAAAAGTGCAGGTGGAAAACCCTGGTACCAGTTTCAGTTCTGGATGGCCCGTTCGTCTGGTGATTACATCGCCGAAGGAATATTGGGCCAGTTTATTTTTGTGAGTCCGGCCAATCAAACCATCATTGTACGCCTTGGGAAAAGCGAAGGCGACGTTCAATGGGCCGGATTGTTTGATTCACTGGCAAAATCATTAGGGAAAATGCCTTAGCGAACCCGGGCACTTCGATATTCTTCAATATGTTAAAATGAAAAGGAGCCCCATCAAGAGGCTCCTTTTCATTTTAACGTAGGACGAAATCCTAACTCGCCAGCACCTTACTCTGGCACACAAAATCCGATTTCGGTACCGTCGTTTCGGCAATCGATTTAAATCCACCTTCCACTTCTTTGAAATTGTGGATTCCTCTGGCTTTCAGAATCGAGGCCGTAATCATGCTGCGGTATCCGCCTGCACAGTGGATGTAAAACGGTTTGCTGTCCTCCAAGCCGTGAAACCACTCATTGATGAAAGCAAGTGGACGATTATACGCTTCATCCACATGTTCGGCTGCATATTCCGTATCTCGGCGAACATCCACCACATACGTTTCTTTTTCTTTAAATTCTTCGGCAAACTGATTGGCCGTGATCCGGTTGACGGTATCGGTTTCTTTGCCGGCCGATTTCCATGATTCGATTCCTCCGGCGAGATAACCCACCACATTATCAAAACCAACTCTCGCCAGGCGGGTAACCGATTCTTCTTCCTGTCCCGTATCGGTGATGAGCAAAAGTGGTTGCTTCACATCCACAATCAGTGCGCCAACCCAGGGAGCAAAGTCACCTTTCAGGCCAATGTTGATGGAACGCGGAATGTGACCTTTTGCAAAATCAGCCGCATTGCGCACATCCAGAACCAGAGCTTCTGTCAGGTCCGCCCTTTCTTCAAACTCAGCGGGATTCAATGCGTGCAGTCCATGTTCCAGCACCGATTCAAAACTTTGGTAGCCTTTTTTATTCATCGCCACATTCATCCCGAAATATCCCGGAGGAGGCAGCAAGCCCTCCGTTACCGCTGCAACAAATGCTTCTTTGTTCGGCTGGTTGAGGGCATAATTCATTTTTTTCTGATTGCCGAGCAGGTCAACCGTTTCCTTCATCATGTTCTTTCCGCAGGCCGAACCGGCGCCATGGGCAGGGTACACAATCACATCATCGGCCAATGGCATAATTTTCGTCATCAAACTGTCATACAACAAACCCGCCAGCTGTTCCTGCGTCATATCGGCGGACTTTTGCGCCAGATCAGGACGGCCCACATCGCCCAGAAACAGCGTGTCGCCACTGAAAATACAATGATCTTTTCCCGATTCATCTTTCAGTAGGTACGTGGTACTTTCCATCGTATGCCCTGGCGTGTGCAATACTTTAATGGTGACGTCTCCAATCGAAAACTCCTGACCGTCAGTGGCTGAAATGCAGTCAAATTCACAGGCCGCATTTGGTCCGTACACAATTTTAGCCCCTGTTTTTTTGCTCAGATCCACGTGGCCCGACACAAAATCAGCATGAAAATGCGTTTCAAACACATATTTGATTGTCACACCATCCCGTTTCGCCCGGTCCAGATACGGTTGCACTTCCCGAAGCGGATCAATAATCGCGGCTTCCCCGTTGGAGGTTATATAGTAAGCACCCTGTGCAAGGCAACCGGTGTAAATCTGTTCTATTTTCATCGCTGTTTATTGTTTTATTTTTGTTGTGCAAAGGTAAAGTCGGCCCGCTCCTCACACTGTCACCAAAGTTACACTTACATTTATTATACCAGATTTTTTTGGGCGGGAATTTCCGGCTGTCCGCTTGTAGTCCTCGTTTCGGTCGTGCCTCCCTCACTGCGGGCTGCCGCTTCCATCCGGCCCGCAAACCGCCCGGATAAAAAGTAGTTTTCCCTCAAACAATCCTCAAAGCCACCGTCCTAGTACGGTCATTCCATATCTGGTTGCGACGGATACCTAAAAATGATAGTTCAGAATCACATTCGTGTGCATCATGTTCACTTTGTTGAATGTGTAACCCGGCACCTCATATGTTTCCCCGTTTTTACCTTTGTACAAAACAATCAACTGGGCATCGAGTCCTTTCATAAAACCCTCAAATTCATACAGAACAGACAGATTGGTTTGCCAGTAGGAGGGCATTCCGTACTTGTTCAACCGGTAGTTCCTCACATCCGGCATCCGGTAATACCCGGCTGAAATTTCCGGCTTCAGCCGAAGCTTTTTAAAGTGATGAGCCAACCGGTAAACCCAGGCATGAACATCACCCGCACCTTCATTTCTTTCCCTGGGCATAAATGTAAAAAGAGGTTCCCGTCCCCATTCCCGCGGCATCAGAAAGCGGCCATCTTTGGTGATGCGTGTATAACTGAGGCTCGTTTCAAAACCTTCATTTTTCACACCGGCCTTTCCCCCGAAAATATTGGCGTTCCAGTCTTTTGAAACATAGGCCAGTTCTGAATTTGGGTTCCCGCCCTGCCCAATCCTGTTCTGGTGAATATACTGAACACCATATATTCCTTTCCACTTTCCAGAGATCGGAAAGTTCCCGTCTGCCTGAAACAGGGCTGTGTTGAATACGTTTTCAACCCACTGATTCCATCCCTGAATCTTCAGCGATTTTCCAAAACTGTATTGTACACCCAGCAATCCCACAAATTCACTGTTTACCGAATTGGCATAGGCCGATTTTTTGCCTTTTTCATCTACCCCGGTTGAATAGATTCCAATTGAATGGCCGATAGAGTACCAATTAACGGTGCCCCTGGGTGAAATATCGTTGAAGATGCCCGCTTTAAATTCCAGATTTTTTATGTCGCCAAGAGACTCCACCCAGATCCCACTTTCGGCGGTTGGCCTCATACGTCCATCCTGGGGATTTATAAAAGGTGATTTGATGTTTTGCCTTCCTCCCGTGATGGTGGTTTTGCCGGTTTCATAGCGAAGATACAGTTCTTCCAGACGGTCCAGATCGTGTTTGTTGCTGAGGTTGGTCACATCAAACTGCCCCGATTCGTAGCGGCTGATCTGACCGGTAGCCCTGTCTTTTTTTGTCATGTCCGAAGAGCCAATGTTGAAAATATAGAATCCAGCCACCCCAAAATGAAATCCATGAAACGAAGCAGTCTCAAACCGAAGGCCACCACCAAAAGCATTGGCATAATAATCCGTCAGACCAGCCTCATTATCCGTGGACATGAAATAATGTCGCAGGTGTCCACCCGATTTGCCATTTTTAAAATAGTGAAGAAGAGGTTTGGCTGATTCCTTTTTTGCGGGAATGGAATCCGATTGGGCAAAAGAGAATTGTGCCACTGCAAAAAGTAGCCCTGCTAATATCAAACGCATATCCTATTAATTAAAATCCTGCCTTTATATAGCTCCAGCCTTTTTCCTGTTTGCTCACTATTTCAATAATTCCTGCCTCCACAAAACCCGCAGACGGAAGGATCTGATTTTTGTCCACCTTTCGCTCCTTCATCGAGAATTCACAGGCTCTGAAATCCACTCCCTTTGCGGCAAATGCCGCTACTTTCTCGGCCACTTTCGATTTTTCTACCTGCAACATTTCGAGCCCCGGACCATGACAGACAATTTCGATTTTGGTATCAGGTGCCACCGTAAGGATGTTTCCCAGTTGCTTCATAAGTGCCTTGTGGGCCAGTGTGTCGTTTGCCGATAACTGAAAGACGATTTTATGGCCAGTTCCCGTTTGGGCAAAGCCGAAACTAAAAACTGAAAGGAAGAAAATGGAGAGAATAAACGTTTTCATATTTTGAATTGTAGAGATTAACGAAACTGATAGTCCACACCTGTCACCTGAGAAAGCAAGGTTTCCGGGGCATCAAGTGCTATGGCATTGTGTTCCGGCGTCGGGGTAACCGGTGAGTTTTTTTTCAGGTAGTCCCGAAGCACCTGATGAAGCGTAAACTCTGTATTCCGGGCATTGGCCACACCTTTGATCCGGCACAGCATATCGTCCGGGTCGCCATCCCGTTCGCAGGCACAGATGTTATAGGTTTGGTTGAGATCCAGTGGCTTCCCGGCAATCCGAACTTCCTGAACCCGTTTTCCTTTTTCACCGAAAGCATTGAAGGTCACTTTCATTCCCTTAAACTTGATCACCCATCCACCAAAACGCTCAGCGGCATCTTTGGCAAATACATTGTTGAGTTCTTTTTCCAACCAGTTGAAAAGTTGGGTTCCGGTCACAGTTGCCGTCCGGACCCGGCTGTCAACCGGAAGCATGTCAAAAATAAAACCATTCGTAATGGGGATGTTTCCTGTCTGATCGGGAGTGGTTCTCGGCGGACAAAACCGAAATCCATTCGATAATACAATGTCTGCCTTTTCTGCCAGTTGCCATTTGAGCGCTTCCAGAACGAGGGTGTCGATCGGATTTTCAATCACAAAATACCGGTACAGCGGAATGGTACTGTACCCTACAACATCGTAAATTTCTTTCTGAAAGGGCTTTTCATTTTCGGCAATCAGGCTTGCCATTTCTTTATCGGCAGGCAATCCCGAACTGGTTATTTCCACCAGCTCATAATTATCCTTCACCAATCTTCCGTTTTCAAAAGCGAGAGTCAGCTTGCCCACAAACGACCCGAAGGCGCCGGGTTCCACAACTTTTGCGTATTTACAGGCGATGGGTGTTCGAACCCGTTCGTGCGTATCTCCACCCAAAATGTAATCGACCCCATTACAAACCTCCTGATTCGCCAGGTGGATTTGCTGCGACAGACCAAGGTGGGCAACAATAATGACAGCCGAACACATTTCCTGATTCCGCAACACATCGACATAATGCGCCAGATTTTCTTCTGGTTTAGAATAAACAATGCCTTTGCTGTAGTTGGGAGATTGCCGCAACGGAACCAAAGGATCTGTGTAACCCAGGAACCCAATTTTTATTCCATTGATGGTCCAGATATGGTAAGGCGGAAAAATCAGTTCTCCTTTTTGACCATTTCCCAAATCATGAAACATGTTGGCACAAACTTTCGGGGCTTGCAGACTTCCCAACAGAGTTTGCATGGCTTTTTTGTAGTAAATCACTTCCCAGTTGCCTGGCAGATATAAGTCATAACCCATGGCATCAAGTAATGGCTTCATGGCTTTTCCCGTTGTTTTCACCGACAGTTCGCTGCCTTGAAACATATCGCCGGTATCAATCAGAAACGATGGAACCGGTTTCTTTCTTTCTTTTTTCAGCCATGTGGCCAGATGCGCATACCCGCCCGTTTTCCGAAACACCATTTTGTTGTTTTCCCAGAACAATTCATCGTGGGGATGGATCTGGCAATGCACATCGGTCGTTTGAAGAATCGAAACTTCAACACTTCCTTTCGACGATTCGGTCGATTTAGTGGGTTTTGCTTCCGAAATTTCTCCCAGCAGGGGAGTGGTAGCCAGTACGCTGGTTCCACCAATGGCGCCCAGGTTTTTAATGAAAGTTCTGCGGTTGGCGCTCATGAATGGTCAGACGGTTGGTGTTTTTGTTTGATTTTGTTTTTCTTTTTCAGCCTTTTTCTTGGCTTCCAGAATGGGCTTGAAAGGGCCGAATTTATGTTGTTCTTCTTTGAAACCATCCGAAAACGGACCAAACGGATGGTCAAATGGCTTTTCTGAAATCTTTGGCCAGTCCTGGCTCAGGTCTTTTTTGGGATGTTCCTGTGAGTTCACAAAGGCGGCAATGTCCCAGGCTTCCTCATCACTGAGTTGAGCCGATTCATGTGTGGATCCCAGTGGCATATTGTATTTAACATATTTGGCAAAATTCGAAATCCGGTACAGACCGGCACCCACATTGTAACTTTTGGGTCCCCACAATGGCGGATATACAAATGTTCCGTTCGCAGGGTTCACTTGCCCTCCGCCGTTTTTCGAGTGACATAACTGGCATTTCTCCACGTAAATTGCTTTTCCTTTCACCGGATCGCAGGCTCTGTCAAGCATGGTGATTTCCTTTAGCCCGGAACCTTCTGGTTTTTTGCCTTTTTGAACGTCTTTACCAAGCCATTGGATGTAATGCGAAATGGCCTGCATTTCTTTGGAATTGGTGTCCAGTGCTTTGCCGTTCAAACTCCGCTCAAAACAATCGTTCACCCGTTTGTAAACATCTTCACTCTTTCCGCTTCGGGCTCGGTATTTTGGGTATGTGGATGCGACGGCACTGTAGTTGTTGCCAAAAATCCGGGTGCCTGCATCCAGGTGACAGTTCTGGCAATTCATTCCATTGGTCGAATGGGCGGCCACTTTTCCTTTGGGTCCGAAATAGAGCGCCGTATTTGCGATGATGTCTTTCCCATATAAAATCTGATCTTTTTCCGGATCCCCATCCAATGTGGATTCTGCTGGAGGCGACCAGAAATTCATCTTTGGCTTTACTGGTTCAATTTTAGAGCTCATGGTTTCTGCCGCAATATCACCGGAATCTGGCGTCCGGTTGATTTGATACAGATAATACACACAAAACCCAACCAGAAATAAAATCCAGGTCGCAAGAATCCCAATGGTTGTTTCAAGCGCCTTTACAATGGCTTTCTTCTGCTCTGTATTCAGGTTCCGGATCATGATGAATAAAAGCTAGTGCGGGAGATGGTCTTTGATCAATCCATAAAACAACGTTCCTACTGTCGCAAAAAGGAAAACCACCGCCAGGCTTAGATATCCATATCCGATGTTCACAACCATGGGTCCGGGACAAGCACCTGAAAGTGCCCAGCCCAAACCAAACAGTGTTCCTCCGATCAGATAGCGAACCACCGCTTTTTCTTTGGGGTGAAATAAAATGGGATTTCCCTCCACATCCCGCATTTGAAATTTCTTGATGATTGCCACACCAAGGATGCCCAAAACCACGGCAGTACCGATGATCCCATACATATGGAAAGCCTGAAACCGGAACATTTCCTGAATACGGTACCAGGAAAAGGCTTCTGATTTGGCCATTACAATACCGAACAAAACGCCAACCAGCAGAAATTTAATAAACTTCATAAATGCCTAAAAAATAAGGGGATAAATAAACCAGGTCATAATAAGCCCACCGGCAAAAAAACCAACCACGGCGATCATAGACGGAACCTGCAAATCGGAAATTCCGCTGATGGCGTGGCCCGAAGTGCAACCGCCGGCATATCGGGAACCAAGGCCGACTAAAAAGCCGCCAATGGCAAGAATGGAAAATCCTTTCAAAGTGAACATCGCTTCCAGACTGAAAAGTTCATCTGGCTGAACAGAAACGGGTTTGCTAAATCCCAATGCCTGCAAATCACGAATGGTGGCTTCAGAAATCTGGACCGCTTCTCCTGTCGAAAGGAATTCCCGCGTAATGAAACCACCTATAATGGCGCCGGCAAGAAAGACCAGATTCCAGACCTGGGTTTTCCAGTTGAAATCGAAAAATTTGGAAATACTCCCTGCTCCGCTCATGGCACAAATGGTGCGCAGATTGGATGAAAACCCAAAGGACTTTCCAAAGAACAGAAGCAGAAACATAATGGCTGAGATGACTATTCCAGAGACCCACCACGACCATGGCTGGCTGATAAATTCAATCATGAATAAGTAGAGTTAAGAGTTTATGTGGAACGAAATAATAGGTTTAAACAAATGGTTGATAAGATTTTCTGTGGCACTCTGGTGAAGTAGTCCTGGTTTTCCATGAGTGCCTATCCAGATGATATCCATATTCATCATCTGGTTAAAATGGATGACACCATTTTCTACATCGGTATCTTTCAGCAAATGACTTTCGTAATTTGTGATACCGTTCATTGCAGCAAAGTTTTTGGCATTGAACTCAAATTCTTCCCGTTGTATTTCCAGATTTCCGGTGGCAATCTGAAGGAAGTGAAGCTTACAGCCAAATGCTTCCGTCACAATTTTTAGCAATTCAAGATCCAGAACCTCCGGCTTATGAAAATCGTGCACCAGCAGAACATTTTCAATCTGAAGGTCCGAACGATCGCACATTAAAGACAGCACTGGAATCCGGGACTTGCGGGCAATCATTTGGGTTTCTGTGCCGGAGAGCTTTTCTTTCATACCCCAGGCACCTTTCGTTCCCATTACAATCAGATCCACATTGGCTTTTTCACTGAATTCCAGAATGCCATCGGTGGTTTTACCCAGGCGGATATGTGTCGTTACTTCTTCGCCATACTGACTGGTAAGACTGTTCATTTGCCTCATTGCAATGTCACGCTGTCGTTCAACATACCGCACATCGATTTCACCGCAGGTTTGGATGTTACCTTTCTCATCCATGGAAACCGTATCCGGCACATTCATAATGTGGAGGAAATGAACCTCCATCGGCAATTTTTCTTCCAGTCTTTTCACCATCAGATAGCTATATTCTGCTTGTACGGAAAAGTCGGTTGGAATCAGAACTTTCAATTTTTTCATGTTCTTAGAGTTGATTTTCAGTGTTTACCCGTACTTGTTCCCAGGTTACGCCATTGATGATATTGGTAACACCTGCTTGCTCGAGAAGGCTTTTGGCCTGATTGCTCCGGCTTCCACTTCTGCAAAATACAACTATTTGCTTTTTGCCATGAAACTCATCAATCCGTTGGTCTATTTCCTGTAATGGAATATTGACAGCTCCCGGAACCGAGCCTCCTGCAAATTCATCCGGAGTTCGAACATCCACAAGAAATGCAGTTTTATAATCCACTTTTTCTTTCGTAGTCTTAGGGTTGCAGGCGCTGCCAATGGCCAGTAACCCGATGAGAGTGAAGAAGATGAGAAATCGTATCATATCGGTTAATGGTTATTTTTGTAAAGCAGCCACATCATTCCAGGTACCGCCATTGGTTACATTTTTGAATCCCTTCTCCTCCAGAAGGCGTTTTGCCTGACCCGATCGATTCCCGCTCCGGCAGAAAACGACGATGTTCTTTTTGCCTTCAAATTTCTTGATTTGCTGGGTGATGAAGTCCAATGGGATGTTCACCGCTCCTTTTGCACTGCCGCCGGCAAATTCGCCAGGTGACCGGACGTCCACCAAAAAGGCACCGTCCTGAATAAGGCTGGCCAGGTTTTCATTTGATTGACTAGCACCAAATACGTTTCCGAAAAATGACATATTGTGTTGAAATTTAAATTGTTAAGAAATGTGTTACAGAATTGTTTCTTTGGCGATGATGTAAAAGCCCATTACAAGGACAAACCAACCGAACGCAGGTTTGAGTTTTTCGCCGGGTATTCGTTTGGATAGAAGACTACCCACAATGATTCCGGCAACGGCCAGACCTGAGAACAAAATCAGAAAGTTCCAGTCAATGGCTTCATCGCCTTTCATGTCACCCATAAATCCGATCAGCGATTTGGCCGCAATGATCACCAGTGAAGTTCCAACCGCCTGTTTCATGGGAAGTTTGGCCAATAATACCAGGGCCGGGATAATCAGAAATCCACCTCCGGCACCCACTAATCCGGTCACCATTCCCACAATCGCCCCTTCGGCCAGGATCAACGGGTAGTTAAATGAGACATCACCAGAAGCTTCTTCCTGTCCTTTTTTCTTTGGCTTTTTAATCATGGAGTAGGAAGCCAACAACATGATGACAGCAAAAAGAAGAAGGAGTCCCATCGACTTTGAAACCTCCGTTGCGCCGAACTGAATAATTGGGTTCGGTATTGCGGGCACCAGATACAGTCTTGTCAGAAACACACTGATGATGGACGGAATCCCGAAAACAATGGCGGTGCGCCAGTGCACATTGCCCAGTTTCATATGAGAGAAGGAACCAATCAGACTGGTGAAGCCCACGATGAAAAGAGAATAGGCAGTCGCAAGAACCGCATCAACGGAAAACATGTAAACCAGAATGGGCACCGTCAGAATCGAACCTCCGCCTCCAATCAAGCCCAGTGTAACGCCCATCAGGACGGCACCAGCAAATCCAAAAACTTCCATCATAATTTATGTTCCTTTGAAATCCGGTCGCAAAATTGGACCAATAAGAGAAATCCATCTGTGACAAAGGTTACAATTGGTTTATGGAAATTTTACGCTTGGATTTACACTTGTAGAATCGTGTCCGAAATAAGCCCCAGCAGGACGTAGAGTCCAGTCTACGTCCGTGTGATGGCATAACTCGGTTTCGCGTGAAATTTTAAGATCCGCAAATGTAAAATTCGCACACGTCCCGAATTAATCAGAAGACAACGCCAAACGCCTTAAAAGGATTCACCTTTCTCCCTTTCTGCATTGCATATTTTTTTTCAAATCCCCGATTTCATATAGTTTTTGGGGATTCAATTCCCCGATTTCATACTATTTTTGGGGATTCAAATGTTCATCACACCAATCTTGAAACAGAAAATGTTTGCCAGAACCCTTTATTCTTCCATCCAAAGCCGGTTTTTCAAAGGCAAGGCTGTCATTTTACTTGGTCCGCGTCAGGTTGGAAAAACAACTCTGATCAAAGAACTCCTGAAGGACAAAGAATATTTGTTCCTGAACGGTGATGATCCGGATGTCCGGAACCTTCTGGACGGTGTCGGTGCAGCCCGGATCAAAACCATCATAGGCCGGTACAATCTGATCTTTATTGATGAAGCCCAACGAATTCCCAACATAGGTATCACAGCGAAAATAATCACCGATCAGTTTCCGGATGTGCAACTGATCGTCAGCAGTTCGTCGGCTCTTGAAATCAATGATGCCACGCAGGAAGCTCTGACCGGACGTAAATATGAATATCAACTTTTTCCACTTAGCTGGGAAGAACTGGAAAACCATGAAGGCTACCTTGACGCAATGAATCAACTGGATGAACGATTGGTTTTTGGCATGTATCCGGATGTTCTCAATCACAGGGCTGAATCGGGAGAAATTCTGAAGCAACTCACCAACAGCTATCTGTATAAAGATGTGCTTTCCATCACAGGAATTAAGAAGCCGGAATTGCTTGAAAAACTATTGAAAGCATTGGCTTTACAAATCGGCAGCGAAGTATCCTACACAGAACTCGCCGGACTTCTGGGAATTGATAAAGCGACGGTATCGCGTTACCTCGATATTCTGGAGAAGGCCTTCATTGTGTTTCGGTTGCCGAGTTTCAGCCGAAATCAACGAAATGAAATCAAGAATAACCGGAAGGTTTATTTTTACGACAACGGAATCCGGAATTCGGTGATCAATAATATCAATCCGATCGAGCTTCGCACAGATAAAGGAGCGTTGTGGGAAAATT
>CAMCXM010000095.1 GCA_945883425.1 Spirosoma fluviale | reverse complement strand
CAGAGGACGAGGATATGCGTCAAATGGGAGAGGATTTTAAAGAACTTTTGAAAATTAATTTTGAGATTAAGGCAGTTCACTGAAAATCTCTATATTTGCGGCCCTTATTTTTAACTGCTTGAGAGACGAAGTTAGCAACAGAATCAACCATCGGATAACCGCCAAAGAGGTTCGTGTAACCGGAGAAAATGTGACCGTGGGTATTTACCCGATTGATGTTGCCCTTAAAATGGCGCAAGATCAAGGTCTGGATCTAGTGGAGATTGCCGCAGGTGCATCACCACCTGTTTGTCGTATCGTCGATTTTTCGAAATTCAAATACGAGCAGAAAAAGAAAAACAAGGAACTGAAGGCCAAAGCCGTAAAAGTTGTGATCAAAGAGATCCGATTTGGCCCAAATACCAGTGAACATGACTTTGATTTCAAAGTTAAACACGCCAAATCTTTCCTCGCAGAGGGCGCCAAGATCAAAGCGTACGTTCATTTTGTAGGACGTTCCATTGTATTTTCAGATAGAGGTAGGGACCTTTTAGCCCGGTTTACAGCTGCTTTAACCGAAGACGGAAAAGTGGAAATGGAACCAAAACTGGAAGGCAAAAGAATGTTTCTCATCATGGCCCCAAGGCCTAAAAAATAGAAAAATAGAATAATGCCGAAGTTAAAATCAAAATCAGGCGTGAAGAAACGCTTCGCCCTCACCGCCACCGGCAAGGTGAAAAGAAAGCACGCGTACAAGAGTCATATCTTGACGAAAAAGTCAACCAAACGTAAAAGAGCGTTGACTCACATAGGTTTAGTTTCCGCTTCTGAAGCGGCCAACATTAAAAAAATGATGTAACCATGCCAAGATCTGTAAACCACGTTGCTTCAAAAGCAAGAAGAAAGAAAATTCTGAAACTGGCCAAAGGTTATTTTGGACGCAGAAAAAATGTTTGGACCGTCGCTAAAAATGCGGTTGAAAGAGGAATGGTTTTCGCCTACAGGGATCGTAAAACCAAGAAACGCGAATTCAGAGGAGTCTGGATTCAGCGTATCAACGCCGCAGCCCGCATGAACGGAATGTCTTATTCCAAATTCATCGGTGATCTGAAAAAACGAAACATCGCTCTGAACCGTAAAGCCTTGGCTTACCTCGCGTTCGAGCATCCGGAAGATTTCAAAAAGTTATTCTAACAAACTGAAAACTTTCATTCACATCCAAAAAGGGGCTTTATGCCTCTTTTTTTTTATGATGGCGGCCGGAAACCTGTTCGCCCAGGAGATATTCTGGAAAGGAAAAGAACTCCAGTCCGGAAACTACAAAACCATTGAAGGAGAAATCACCATCCGAACACCGGAAGATACCATCAAAGCCTCAAAGGCAATTCTTTATAACAAACCCAAAAAAGCCATCCTGAAAGGCAATCTGATCCTGGTCAGGAAAGGAGCAACCGTCACAGGTGATTCCGGAATCTATTATCCCGAAACCAAAAAAGCCGACATTCTCGGCCATGCGGTAATCAACACCAGCGAAGGAAACATCCGGTCGGATTTCTTTCAGTATGACTTGGTATCAAAAGAATTGCGGTCATTCTCTACCACGGACGGTACCGCCAATGGCATTTCCTTCCGTTCTGACAGGGCCGTCATTTATCCGGGGAGCAAGAATATCAAGCTCATCGGCCATGCTCATTGGGAAAACGATACCATCAAAGGAATGGCGGACACAATCTATCTGGACAAAGCCAATGGCACTATGAAAATGAGCAAAAAGGCAAAGATCATTTTCAAGAAAAAGAAAGATGAAATCGCCGGCTCGTACATAGAACTGGACCTCAATGCCAACAAGATCACCCGGATCGAAGGTTCCCGGATTAAGCGGGATGATCTGGTGCTGAAAGCCAATAAAATCAAACAGATCGGCGAGGACTACGACCTCCAGGGCGATGTATTCGTCGAATCGAAGGACAGTACCGTCCGTTCGCAAGGCAGCAAAGCCATCATTAAAAAGGAAGGGATGGATATGAAAGGACCCACCATCACCCGGATTCTGGACGATGAGAAAAAGGAAATCATCATCTATGCGCCACACCTTATCACGTCGAAAAAAGACAAAACCGAGAACTATCATTTCTTCACCGAAACCAATATTCGGGGACAATTCGACGGGTATGCCGACAGTATTTTCGTATTGAAAACGGAAACATCCAAGCAGACTTTCCTTTACCGAAATGCGCATCTCCAGAACGATTCCTTGTACATTGAAGGTGATACACTGGAACTCTATCAGGATTCCATCCAGGACATCATCAAAGCCAAACGAAATGCCCTGATGATCATGATCACCAAACCCAACCGGGTAAACACCATTTCGGGTGCCTTTATTCAGCTTACCAAGACAAAACTGAAATCGGAGTTGTTTGCTGATGGAGAGTCGGAATCCTTTTTATGGAACGACGAGAAATCGAATGTCGGATTGAACCACACAATTTCTCCAAATCAGAAAGCAACCATTCTGAACAAGAAAATTTCAAAAGTCTCCACCAAGGGCAACACCACGTCGCAATTTTCACCGATCAAAAAGGTGGATTACAGTTATGTGGATGCCGCCGCCCTCAAACTGAAACAGGCCTATCAGGCCGATTCACTTACCCCGGGACTGGCACCAGTTCCCAATTTCCTGAACCGGATACGGGGAAAGAAATAAGACAACGCATATTATTGCCGTAAATCAATGTGCCAATCAGATGCACTTGGCCCATTGATTGGTAGATACAACTGTCCTGAAAAAGACAGAAACGGCAGAACTTGGCATGTTTTCACATCGGAAGTTCGCAGAGATGAAACGCAAAGAGCCGCAGAGTAAGAATTGAATCTTCAATACTCTGCGGCTCTCTTTGTTTTCCCTCTTTTATTTAGTCCAGGGAAAGGGACCTCTTCCAATATACCTACTTCTTCACATCTCCTTCCGGCGTAAGCTCGATCAGACGGAATCCGTTTTTCTCAATGCCGGATGCAATTTTTGCTTTATCTCCCGCCAGAACAATGAACATTTTGGATGGATCCAGATGTTGTTTGATCTCAGTGACGATGTCGTCTTCCGAAATGTTTTTCAACAAGGCATTTTGCTCGGCCACAAATCCAGGCTTGAGATTGTACTTCAGGATGTTGCCCATGAAACTGGCTTTCTGGAACCCGGTTTCATACTTGCGGGCCTCGCTCATTCCGATGGAATTTTTCATAAAGGTCATCTCCTCTTTGGTGATTCCTTCGGCCAGATATTTGTTCATATCCAACATAATTTCCACCAGAGCCGAATCGGTAGCAGCCGCTTTGATACCGGCTGAGAACATGTAGGTGGCATTGTGTTCATCGGCGTTGATACCGCTGCGGGCACCGTATGTCCAGCCTTTGTCTTCACGCAACTTCAAATTGAGACGGCTGTTGAATGCACCACCCAATGGATAATTGGCCAACGTCCATTTGTAGTATTCGCCTGTTGGGTTGTACACAATGTTGTTGGTAAAACCGATGCGGAATTCCGTCTGGGCAGCATTGGGAACATCGACCAGATAAACGGTTTTCGGTTCCGGATTCAGTTTCAGCAAAGGAGGAAAAGCAGGTAAAGTAGCCGCAGCGGACGGGAGTTTTTTCAAGCGATCCATGATGACACCCGCTTCGGCCTCTGTCAAATCACCCAGAACCACCAGATGCATACCTGGCCGGCGAATGTAGTTTTTGTAACAGGCTTCCATATCGGAAACTGTAAGCGATTGAATGGTGGCTTCGGTTCCGGAAGGGGCCAATCCCTGGAAGCTGGCATTGCCATACACCACTTTATGAAAGGCTTCGGTCGCCACGATGGCTGCTCTGGTCTTTTTATTCTTCAACCCTTCGAGCGCCTGGTTTTTAATCCGGTCGAAAGTTTCAGGTAAAAACTTAGGTTTCATCAAACGGGCTTCCATCAGATCAAGTGTGGCCGCCAGGTTCTTTTTCAGACAAGTTACCTGTACGGAAAACTCATCCTCGCCAGCTGAAAAATAAACACTACTTCCCAGCTTTTCCAGCTTCGTATCCATTTCTTCTGCAGAATACAATTCATTATCCTCCTGCATCATCGATTCAAACAGATCAATCAAACCGGTTTTGGAGAGGTTTTCCTGCTCAATTTTACGACCTCCATTGATCTGAACCGTAAACGATACAGTCGGAAGTTCATCGGATTTGGAATAAATCATCTTCATTCCGTCTTTTTCCTTAACCGTGTAAACAGGTTCTTTAATCACAGGATTCGGGCCGGACGGTGGCATTTTTCTGCGGTCAAACGAATCGTGTGGCTTGTCGTATTTCAAACCGGCATAGCCATATTCCGGTGCTTTATAGCCAGCCGGATTGGGGGTGTAGTTATCGGGAGCCGCTTTCAATGCTTCAGTTCCTTTGGTGAGCACGCTCAAAATCACCATTGGCTTTCCTTTTACATACTGATTGTACACCCGGATCACATCTTCTCTGGTTACTGAGGTGTATCGCTTCAATGTTTCTTTGATGTAATTGGCATTGCCTGTATAGGTCTGAGATGCCGCCAGTTGAGATACTTTTCCGGAAACACTTTCCAGACCATAAACCAAACGGGCTTCATTCGACTGACGGAACTTTGTGAGATCATCGTCTGTCACTCCTCTTTTCTCAAACTCTGCAATGGCGGCCCTAACCTCTTTCTCCATATCGGCCAACGGCGTACCGGGCTTTGGCATGATCGAAAACTGCAATGTACCGGCCAGTTCACTTGTCATATTGAACGCATTGGCCCGAAGTGCCTTTTGCGTCTTCACCAAACGCTGGTATAAAATGGATGAATTGCCTCCTCCTAAAATTTCAGATAAGCAATCCAAAGCGGCTTCGTCTTTCGAATACTCAGGTGCCGTAGGCATCGCTATGTTGAGCATCGGAATCTTGGCATACTGATCAACCATGCTGATGTAACGGTCGGAATCCACCACAGGAGCCGGTAAAATGGTGGGTGTTACAGCCGGGCATTTTGGTATGGAGCCAAAATACTTTTCAATCATTTTCAAAACCTCTGCCGGTTGCACATCCCCTCCTACCGTAATGACGGCATTGTTAGGACCATACCAGCGGAGAAAAAAGTTCTTCAGATCCTTTACATCCACCCGGTTCAAATCTTCCACATACCCGATGGTGAGCCAGGAGTACGGGTGACCGTATGGAAACAGGTTTTTGGATAAGGTTTCCTGCACCAAACCATACGGACGGTTGTCGTAATTCTGACCCCGCTCATTTTTCACGGTTGCCCGCTGCACTTCAAATTTTTTCTGTGTAACCGCATCGAGAAGGAAACCCATCCGGTCGGCTTCGAGCCAGAGCATTTTCTCAAGCTGGTTGCTGGGAACGGTTTCATAATAATTGGTACGGTCACGATTGGTGGAGCCATTGAGCGTTCCGCCGGATTCGGTGATGATTTTGAAGTGCTGTTCATCGGCTACGTTGTCGCTTCCCTGAAACATCATGTGCTCAAAAAAGTGGGCGAAACCCGATTTGCCGATTTCCTCGCGGGCGGAACCCACATGGTAGGTAACATCCACATGCACAATCGGATCGCTGTGGTCTTCGTGAATGAGAATGGTTAAACCATTGGGAAGCTGGTATTTCTCATACGGAATCACCACTTCACCCGGGGTGGTCCGGGTAATCTTTTCAATCAGTTTTGGCTGTGCCTGACTGACCAGAGCCGGAAATACGGCTAAAATGAAGGCAGTTTTTGTAATGAACGTTCGCATGCTGACGTAAAAATGATGTAAATCAAGCCGTAAATATGCTGTAAAAAATGGTTGATTGCGATGTGGATTCGAAAGGTTTTGTCTGACGTCCCGTTCAATGCTCTATGAAATACATCCTGACCATTTTGACCTTCTTTTTCATTGAAAATTTACTGGCTGCCCAAACCCGGACGGATACCCTATCGGTCCGTCTTGAGCTGGAACGCATCTTCGATCGTGACCAGAAAACAAGGGCCACCGGCGATTCCGTCGCATTTATGGGTTTGATCGACAGCATCAATCAGGTGAGAGTGAAAGCCATCATTCAGAAATATGGCTGGCCTGGAATTTCGTTTGTGGGTAAAAAAGCCAATCAGGCGGTGTTTCTGGTGATTCAGCATTCGCCATTGGTTGTGATGATGGAATTCATTGAACCCTTCCGAAAATCGGTCGCCGCCGGGGAATCAAAACCAACCGATCTGGCACTAATGGAAGACCGCATTCTGATGCGGATGGGAAAACCGCAGAAGTATGGCTCCCAGGTACGGACCAATAAAATCAGCGGACTGGATGAATTTTATCCCATCGAGGACGAGATCCATGTCAACGAAAGACGGAAGAAAATCGGTCTGGAGCCGTTGGAAGAATACGCCAAGCGATTTGGGATGACGTATGAATTGCCGAAGAAGTAGGGATCGCAAATGAGTAAATACTTTTCGAATTTAATTAGATTTTGTTTACACTTTTCGTAAACATTTTGTATTTTTGTTTCGTGCCAATACTCGAAGTTCAAACCGGAGTTAGGCAACCTGTATTGGTTGAACCATTAGGAGTTGGAGAAATATCACAACTAACTTCTCGTAGATATTCGTTCTCCTGGAAAAAAAAAGGAATATGATATCCAAAAACTGACGATTGTTGGTACAAAAGAGATTCTGGGTGTTGTTTCTCTTAATATTATTGATAATGAACAGAGGATTGAAATTCGGTTGCTGGCTAATTCGATTGAAAATATAGGAGCTCAAAAGCAATATTCTGGAATTGCAGGTTGCTTGATAGCACATGTATGTCGGGAAGCAGTCAAGCTTTATGGTGAGAATGCATGTGTTTCTCTTGTTCCCAAAACACTTTTGCGGGAACACTATATAAATGAATATGGAATGAAACCAGCAGGACAGAGTTTATGTCTCATTGGACCTGATTTGATTAACATGATTCTAAAACACGAAAAATGAAAGTACTATCAAAAAACGCTGGTGAACTAACTGCCAAAGAACTGGCTGAGTCATTTATTTTCCCCGTATCTAGAACTTCGGAGGAAATAAAGGCCGATTCAGAGGCCATCCAAAAACTGAGGAAAGAATCATCCGAAAATCAAAAGGATGATGTGTCAATAACCCTTCAGCTTCTTCAACTGAAATACCGCATTGAAGATTATGTCCAAAAAAATACGTATGACGAGAAGCTGACATTCAGCCACTTTCTCAAAGAATACGTCCTGTTGGCAAACAAAAAACAGAAGGCATTTGCCCAGGAAATTGACATGAAACCAACTGAACTTAGCCAGATTTTAAACAACCATCGCAAGCCACCATACGGCTTTGTGATCCGGCTTGAAATTCATTCGAACAAAACCATATCGGCTTTGTCCTGGAACCGATTGATTGAAAAAGAAAATGAATATGAATTGATCCATGATAAAGATATCTGGCTCCAGGAAAGCAAACATGTCAAATCAACCATTCGACTTCAAGCTTAATTGACTTATTCCATGTCATCCATACCTTTTCAAAACATCGACTGGAACCAGGTGGAAGCCGTCCGTTATGAGGGCACAACCGGCTTTGCGGAATGGAAAACCCGGTCGTTTCCGGGACTGCGGATTCGGGAAGTGACCTACTCCGCCGGCTATCTCGCTGATCACTGGTGCCAGAAAGGACATTTTGTGCACTGTCTCGAAGGCGAACTGGTCACCGAAATGGAAAACGGAGAATCCTTTGTGCTGAAGACCGGAATGAGCTATGTGGTATCGGATGAACTGAGCTCCCACCGATCGGTAACCAGCCATGGGGCCCGCATTCTCATTCTGGATGGTGACTTCCTGGCACTGACTTAAGTTCTACATTAGTACCGCAGAACCTGATTTTACATCGGGAGTTAAGGAGTAAAAACAAAGAGAACCAAAGAGGTGGATACTCCTGGGTTTGGCATAGTCTTCGGAATATGTGATGGCGGTGGGGAATGAACCATTCACGGGCTGGTGTTCATTTGGGCTGGCTGGGTCATTGTCTGAACCATGGTTTACAGGATTAGCAGGATGAATGCATTTTCAAATCCTGAAAATCTTAAAATCCTAATAATCATGATTCTGACTAAATTGGGCGGGCTGGGTCAGTTGTCTGAACCAGGATTTTCAGGATTAGAGGATTAGCAGGATGAATGCAATTTCAAATCCTGAGAATCTTAAAATCCAAAGAATCCTGCCCCGCAATAGACGGGGTTTAAAACTTGCCTTGGCCTTACAGGATGTACAAGAAGCTTTAGCATGGATTCTGACAAAATTGGGCTAACTGGGTCAATTGTCTGAACCACGATTTACAGGATTAAAGGATTAGGAGGATGAATGCAATTTCAAATCCTGAAAATCTTAAAATCCTAATAATCATGATTCTGACAAAATTGGGGCTGGCTGAGTCAATTGTCTGAACCACGATTTACAGGATTACAGGATTAGCAGGATGAATGCGAAATTGTTGGGTGATTGGTTATAAGTTATTGGTTATAAGTGATTGGTTATGAGTTATTGGTTATGAGTTATTCTGTTGGTTGAACCAATAACGGCAGGTTGATTGTCTATTGTCAACTAATAATCACAAACCACTAACCACTAACCCCAACAGGCGCCTTTGGGTGCCACCTATTGGTAGAAACCAGCAACACGCTGTTGCACGAGTGCCCTTGGGTACGAAATATTGAATGATATGTAAATGGATGAACAGACCTGGCTTGAACTGTAAAGGGTAAAGAGGAATACAATGAGAAACGCAGAGTTAGAATGCATTGGCTCCAGCGGAGCCCAATGTCAATAGCATTGTTGTTACCCCAGTTTTCAAGCACCAGCGGTGCGGCATGTAGTTTGTCTCACCATGTTTGACGATGCCGAATTCATCCATTTGAATGAAGGACGGGATACCCATAAAATAAGTCCCGCTTTTCAGGCAGGGCTTTCGGTGATGTTGATTTTCAGATATTTTAGGAGAATGGTTCTTTGTTTTCCGGATTTGCCTTGGCGAGAATGTTACGCCAGTCGTTGGCGAAACGGACCATCGTTTCATGGGTCAATAAAAAAAAGTCCCGGCCCAAAAACACGGGGCGCCAAAATTTACAGCACAAATCAGCTGCTTCAATTCAATGGCAGGAAGGTCATTGGAATTCAAATCCATCTCTCAAAAAGATAAGGCTTTGATTCTATCTCTCCAACTCCTCTATTGCGCCACAACAAACCGAATCGTTTCCACCTGATCCGATGTCTTCAATTTCAATAAGTATATTCCGGAGGGTAAGCCACTAAAATCAAGTTCGACCTTATGAGTGGCCCCATTTCCAGAACTCTCTAATTCCATTGTTTTGAATACCTGGCCCTGAACGTTGATCATTTCAAGCTTCACATTTCCAGCTACCGGAGTGGAAAATGAGAGAGTGGAAAACCGACCAACCGGATTCGGGAACAACGAAACATCTGAAATTGTGGAGGTTATTTCTGAGGCGATCGAAGTGGTTGGATTTAAGATTGCCTCATACGCATATGGCCAGTAAAGAGATGAATTATTGGCCGTTCCATTTAAATGAACATAATACACACCCGGAGCAACAGGCCTTGTAAATGTAATGTTGCTCCCACCAAAGGAAGAATAGGTTTGAAGTAGGCTGCCCGATGCATTGTAGAAACCAACCGACCAGGTCGGATTTAGTAAATTATACACGTTGAAATCCAATTGGGAAGGAGCTGTGACATTAATTTTATACACATCCTTATCAGCAGTAACTAAATTTGGTCTGTATGTGGTAAAGCCATATCGGAGGGTATTGGGGACGATTTCGATCGCTAAATTCTCTGAAGACGATTCATCAAGCCCTTTCATTGCTGGTTTAAGCTGCTGATGAATGTCATTGTGAAAAACCCCGCTGATGGTAAATTTATTAAACAGAAAAGTGTCGGCAGATAGAATATAGAAGTTATTAAGATTGGCACTGGTAAATGAAACAACCCCATCGCCGCCCCCATTCCAAATACTACCATTTCCGATCACACAAGCATAAGACAAATTGGTAGGGATGTTTTTTGAATTCAAGCCAACAATTGTTTCACCGAGGACCCCATTGCAGTTCACATCAACATTATTAAAATTTGAAACAGCACCCGCCATGTAGCTATTGCTCTCATTTCCTCCAAAGAGGAAGCATCCTGGATTTCCAGGACCGGTATAGTACGTTGTTCGCAAATCTCTAACTCCCTCCGATAGTTCATTAACATTTGGCAAAAATCCTCCGAGACTTGAGTTACTTCCCCCATGAGGCGTACCAATTGTTAACAATTTTGCCACATGGTGCTGGCCATCTGATTGCCAAAAAGCAGAATTCTGCAAGTATTGCCTTGATGCCAAACCACCCATGCTATGGCCGACCAACACCACTTTATCACTACCCGTTTTTTGCAGGACGTATTCTACAGCCTTTTGAACTGCTTTGCCCTGTTTATATATGGCCGACTGATTACTTTGATTGGGATCAGCATCTGAAGTGTAAATCTGGCCATTCTGATTGATCGCAAAATTCAAATAGTAGTAATCTCCGGCGATCAACGCATTGGGATTTGTAAAATCATAGACATCCTGTTGCAGATTGGATGTAGCCAATGAATTGTCTTTGTTCAGGCAGAATCGGATGGTTCCTCCAAACGTCAATCCATACACATCGTCCATTTCATTGGTAAGTGAATCCCAGGTACCTGATTTACTCGCTAATCCATGAATGAAGAGCATCGGATAGTTCAGCTTTAAATTAGGCTCAATACCAGGGGAAATGGTCAATGGGTTGGGATAATAATATCCATTGGTCTCCGCCGATTCAGCAACTTGATCTCCGACGTCTGCATAAAACAATAGATTGTAGGTTCCGGCTGCCTTAGAATTCGGTACAACATATTTATACGTCACTACCTGAGAGCTACCGACACCCAAGGATTTTATGGGTGACAAACCAATTGGAAATGCGTTATCAAACGTCAAATCTGTAGACAAGTATATAGCAACGTATGATGCTGCGGCGGTGTTGGTTCCTGAATTTTTTATTGTCACCTGGGCAGTGAGTGTCTGATATTTTGCAACGGACAATGGCCACATGTTCGTCGTAGTCACGATAAGGTCTGGCAACGCAATTGCTTGAATATTCAAAAAAACAGTTTGAAAGAATAGTATGGTGATGATGACAATGTATCTCATAAGTCTAATACTCGGTTTTCAATGGCAATACTAAAGAATCATTGATTCTGAACAGAACAGTTTTTCCTTTGATTTCACTTTTGCTGTTTTGCACCGGTCAAATAAAATTGAAAATGCAAACCTGAGAATTACCCCCTGAAAACCGGCCCCATCCCTCCTACCCATCCCCGTGAAAACACGGGGCGTCAAAATTTGGAAGAGTGGGTTTTGGAGGGTTGTTTTGGGAGGTGGGAGAATAATGAACTCTTGTTGAGATTTAGGCGATCAGGTAAAGTCGGAATCGATTTTTCTTAGCCCCTCAATCTTAGGGAATACTTGTTCCCCTCTCCATTCCAACCAATATGAAACACTCTGAAAACGAAGATCAACTCACCCGATTGACCAAAACGGTGGTCGAGTTCCGGAATGAACGGGAATGGGCGCAATTTCATAATGCCAAAGACCTTTCTCTTGCCCTCTCGATTGAAGCTTCAGAACTGAGCGAATGTTATTTATGGAAGTCACCGGCAGACGCCAACAAAGAAAAGGTGGCCGAAGAACTGGCCGATGTTTTGATTTACAGCCTGCTGCTGGCTCATGAAACCGGCCTTAACATCGAAGAAATCATTACAACTAAACTACAAAAGAACGCAGAAAAGTATCCTGTAGACAAAGCCAAAGGCAACGCCCGGAAATACACCGAACTATGATTGTATACCAGGCAACCAAGACTTCCTTCTCCGACCATGTTTTGTCGGGAGAGGTAGAGAAAATCATTTTAAGGAAATTCAATGAAAGGCTGAACCATTCCACTTCGGCCAAAGAAGTCGAGTCCTGGCGCAACTCACTGATGTACATGGACAAGGTATTAGCAGACAGCGAAATACCCGGTGACACTGGCGTAACCATCGAATGCCAGATTCCGCAGACCGCCAAACGGATTGATTTTATCATTACCGGGGAAGACAACAACCGGCAGCCCAATGTAATCATCATTGAACTGAAGCAGTGGACCGAAGTTGAAAAAACAGATATGGACGGTATCGTGATTACCGCTCTGGGAAAAGGGCTTCGGGAAACCAATCATCCCTCCTACCAGGCATGGTCGTATGCCACATTACTGAGTGATTTCAGCGAAACGGTGTACACCGAAAACATCCCCCTTCAGCCTTGTGCGTTTCTCCATAATATGGATGACGGAACCCATATCCGGGATCCGTTTTACAAAGAATACCTCGACAAAGCCCCTGTCTTCCTGAAAAAGGACATGGTTCTGCTCCGGGATTTTATCAAGCGGTTTGTACGGTATGGTGATTCGGGCAATCTGATGTACCGGATTGATCAGGGAAAGATCAAACCTTCCAAGCAGTTGTCGGAAAGCCTTTCCGGAATGATGAAAGGCAACCAGGAATTTGTACTCATCGATGAACAAAAACTGGTCTTCGAAACGGCACTTGCTCTGGTGAAGAAAGCCCAGACAGAACACAAGAAAGTTCTGATCGTGGAAGGTGGTCCGGGAACCGGCAAATCGGTGGTCGCCATTAATCTTTTGGTTAACCTGATAGGCCAGCAACTGATGACACAATACGTCACCAAAAATGCCGCACCAAGGGCGGTTTATGAAAGCAAGCTGACCAATACGATGAAACGTAGTCGGTTCAACTCCCTTTTTCAGGGTTCCGGCAGTTTCATTAATGTGAATGAGAACTATTTCGATGCCCTTGTGGTGGATGAAGCCCACCGTTTGAATGAAAAATCCGGGATGTTCAGTAATCTGGGCGAAAACCAGGTGAAAGAGATTATTCAGGCGGCCCGATGCTCCATTTTCTTCATTGACGAAAACCAGAAAGTAACCTTCAAAGACATCGGTACGAAGGATGAAATCCGGAAATGGGCCAAACGTGCCGGAGCTGAGGTGGTGGAAATGGAGCTGGCCTCCCAGTTTCGTTGCAATGGCAGCGATGGTTATCTGTCCTGGCTCGACAACACCCTTCAAATCCGCGAAACTGCCAATTCTACATTGGATGGCATTGACTATGAATGCCGGGTGTTTGATAATCCGGCCGAATTACGGGACTTTATATTTGAGAAAAACAAAGAGGCCAACAAAGCCCGGCTGGTCGCAGGATATTGCTGGGATTGGGCAAGTAAAAACAACCCAAAACTAACCGATATTGACTTCCCGGAAACTGGTTTTGCGATGCCATGGAATTTCGCAAAGGAGTCCTATTTGTGGTCCGTCAAACCCGATTCGGTTGGAGAAGTGGGCTGCATCCATACCTGCCAGGGTCTGGAACTGGATTATGTGGGTGTGATCATCGGCGAAGACATAGTGTGCCGGGATGGCAAAGTGCTGGTACAACCGAACAAGCGATCCGGACAGGACTCCTCCATCAAAGGATATAAATCGATGTTGAAATCGAACCCCGACAAAGCACGCCAAATGGCCCGGGAAATCATCAAAAACACCTATCGTACGTTGATGACCAGAGGAATGAAGGGCTGTTATCTCTATTGTGTGGACAAGGAGTTGGGTGAGTATTTGAAAGGGGTGATTAATTTAAACCAGCACCTGAACAATTAATTTTATTTTGAATCAAATCACGAATATTTGAACTCTCATTTGAATCGATGGAACATAACCCAATTTTAAACTCACCTTATCCCGAACCATATCTCCATTATGCCACAGTGGCAACCGGAGAAGAAAAAGGCAGTCTGGATTACACACGGATTGTAGAAGGGCATCGGATTTTCGACTACCAGGGATGGCATTTCGTTGAAATAGCAAACGTCATTCGAAATCAACGGAGGGACAAGATTGAAAATATAAACCTATAGGTTGATTTTGTGAAAGTTGTTGGTACCTTTGTTCCAGGACTCTTTGCCTTTAAGTTCGAAGGTCAAACCAAGGATGAATTGGAGCGCCTATTTGATGATTGGGCAAATCCTGTCTTCCTCGAAGAATTCTTCGAAAATGAAAAGTTGGATTTAATCTATCACAACACAAATGTGGAAGCAGCAGTGTTCCGGACTATGGATGAGGCCTTGGGGTTGGAAGGAAAACTTCTTACAATTGCTGAACAACCATTTCCAGACGGAATTTCAAGTTTTTTTAAAAATCTGGAGAACAATCGAATCAAGCCAAGAATCAATGAAAAACAAAAGGGGCGTTATCGTTGGTTACGAATTTACGCACTACGTATTGACCGTGATTTATTTGTCGTAACAGGAGGTGCGATAAAACTTCATCTGGAAATGAAAGACCGTGACCACACCAAAGAAGAACTACTAAAACTGGAATTGTGCCGAAACTACTTGCATAAACAAGGTATTATGGATTCAGATTCCTACTATGAATTTTTATATGAAGACAAATAAAAGCATGAACTCAGAAAACACAGCCCGCTTTCTGGCATTGGTTTCGGAGGAAAAATCGGAATGGAAAGAAAAGGCAGACTGGAGAGCTAAAAATAAAAGCTGGCTTCAAAATTCCGCTTACATCGCGACAAAAGTATTACGAGCGATTCGGGACCAAAAGATCACTCAGATCGAACTCGCC
>CAMCXM010000094.1 GCA_945883425.1 Spirosoma fluviale | reverse complement strand
TGAGAGAATGAAGCAAACACTTTTCCATTGATCAACTGAAGTCCGGAAACGCCATTTGTGAGTATGGATGTAATTCCAGCCCCGCAACCGAACTGCTCTGGCAGCGGCACTAAAACACCAGGTCCACCTTCAATTTCAAAAGAATAATCATTCACTTCGGGTGTACAGGGCGTTGTTGTGTCTTCGATGGTGAAATTGATAATGCCATCTTTACAAACCGCACCATTGCAGATCTGGTAAATCGCATAATCATTTCCGTAAAATCCGGAATCCGGTGTTAATATAAAATTTCCACTGGCATCCAGGGTAACTATTCCATTCGAAGGTTGCTGAGAAATCTGATATGTCAGCTGTGCATTGGAAGGAAAATTATCCTGGAAGTTGATAGTCCATGGACCTTTCCCCTCCAGATCAAATTGCAGAGACTTGAGCTCCAATCCCTGCAACGGATCTGGTGCCGGGTTGTCCTTTACCTTATCGCAAGCCACCGCTAGCAGGCAGTATGAAAGAAGGAGAAGTACAAAATTCCGGTGCATAACAAATACAAAAGGTTTCAAACAGGCAGACGACAACAGTGATAAAAGGGTTTGGATACTGAATCAATATTTCTGAAAAAAAATCAAAATAAACTCCTATCCCTCTGGTTTTCAGACGCAAAAATTCAATAAAAAAAGGAATAAATCAACAACCAACTAAAAAGGACAGGTAGATCGATTCCACCGCAGACAGGGCATTCCGCCACTATTTATCCCGGAATGCCAATTGATGGCACATATCGGATATGCGGGTCATCACCACTGCATCACCGGAAACCTGTGAAAGCAGTTGCATTCCGGCTTCCATTTCAGATTGCATCTTTTCTTCTGACAACCTGGGAATCTCATTCATTTCCATCCAGGAAAGGATTCTGGTGATACGAACTTCCGGATCAGATTCTTTGTCTAGCCAAAGTTTCTTAAATGTCTCGGAATCCGAATGATCAAAAGAAGTGAGCACCGGAAACGTAAGCTTGGAGTTTCCAATGTCTCCTCCCCTTTTTTTACCGGTTTTGGCTTCATCACCAAACAAATCGAGATGATCATCGCGAAGCTGAAAACAACGACCCATCGCCATTCCGAAATCATGCAGTGCCTTCCGTTCATTTTCGTTCACCCCACCAAGAAATCCACCCAATTCAAACGAAAAGGCAATGAGAGCGGCGGTTTTCCGGTCGATCATTTCCTGGTACTCATCCATGGCAACAATAGGCAGGGTGCTAAAATCCATATCGAGTTGCTGTCCTTCACACACAGCGAGTGCCATTTCGTTGAACCGTTTCAGCAACCACCGAAACTCAGATGTTTCTGCTTCCAGAAGGGCATCATAGGCCAGAACCAGCAACGCATCGCCCGACAATAAAGCCGTTGGTTCATTCCATTTTACATGCACTGTTGGAAAACCGCGACGTACATCTGCTTTGTCCATGATATCGTCGTGAACCAATGAAAAATTATGAAACAGCTCGATGGACAACGAAGCCCTGGCATCTTTCAGATTTGGCTTTCGAAACAATTCGAGACACTGCAACGCAAAAACCGGACGGATTCGCTTTCCGGGCAAGTCCATAAAATACCGGATCGGATCGTACAACGAAGCAGGTGAAGAAGGAATGTCGAGGTTTTTGATGGCCTCTTCAATGAGAGGGAGTAGTTGTGTTATCTGATACTGCATTAAAAAAGAAATCCAAAGTTGAATCCCAGTCGGATCGGGATGGTCAGTTTATTCGTCTTCAACCGGTTGTACACCAGAAGCTGATCGGGAATGCGGGCATTCCGGTAGCCGAAACCAATTCCGGCATATAAATCCAAAGTGAGGGTATTATGTTTATTATAGGAACGAAAAAGCCGGTTGCCAATCAGGAGACTCAACTCGACTTTGGTTTCTTCTCCTTCATAATTCTCACCCACATTTGCGGTATCGGCCAGATACAATTGGTGTGTGTGATTACTTAGTCGCAATTCCTGACCAATGTATAAGTTCCCGGAACCATGATCGGCACTGTAGAGTTTTTGCCGGAAATCGATCGAGTTGCCAATGGTGTACACCCGCTTGTTTTCCATATTCTCAGAATGATTGGCAAAAAACGGCTGCCTGAAAACAGTGAACATCACTTCATAACCAAGCCTGTCCTGTATATAATATTCAATACCAAAAGGAAGCGAACTGATCGTAATCGCAAAAGGATTGAAGGCCACAATAAAGCCTCTCATCTCATTCACTTTCTGAATAAAATGACGACTTCTCTTTTTGCTATACATAAAATCTGGCTTGCCGGTATTTCGAGGCTTTCGAATAGTTGTATCAGTTGGCTGTAGTTTTGGTTTTGTTGGCTCTTTCGGACCGACCAGATCGTAAAACGTTTTATAGTGTCCAATCAGTTTTCCATCGCGACTGAGCAAATCCCAGGAACCGGTTTTTTGTCCGTTCTGCATCTGCCCCTTCATTTTCACAGCTCCGTTTTCGTAGTATCCCACGTATTGCCCAACTCCATTTACATAGTTGCATTCACCTTCCAGTCCACCGTCTTCAAAATAAAATGTCCAGGGCCCCTGATAAAGGTCCTTTTCGATTTTCCCTTTCAGCTTTAGTTTCCCGTTGTCGTAGTATTCCTGGTAATCGCCGTTTCCTTTCATAAATTTTCCTTCACCCATCAGATTTCCGGATGGAAAAAAGAACTTCCACACACCTTCCTTTTCTTCTTTTTCAAGATCACCTTCCGAACTGAGTCCGCCTGATTCGTGGTAGTATTTCCAATGGCCAAATTTCAAATTGTCTTTGAAATGGCCTTCCGAACTCAGGTTTCCATTCGGAAAGAAAAACTTCCAATAACCTTGCCGCTGACCTGATTTTTCATTTCCGAGCGCTTTCAAAACACCATTTTCATGATAGTAACGCCAGACCGAATCGCTCACTCCGCTGCTTATGATTCCTTCCATCCGAACATTTCCACTGGAGAAATACTCTTTGTAATGACCTTTCCCCCGCTCCAGATAAGCACTGGCTTTGAGCGTGCTGTCCTCATGAAAGTATTTCCAAAAACCTCTCTGCATTCCATCCTCGTATATACCAAGGCTTTTCAACCGGCCACTCTCAAAGTAGAAACGCCAGGTGCTGTCTTCTTTATTGTTTTTGTAAAAGCCGGCCTGTGCTGTATTTCCATTTTCGTAATATGTTTTGGAAGGACCATACAGTTTCCCAAACAAATAAGTGGATGAACTTCGAATGGCGCCGTTTTCGAAATAGCGCTCCCAATATCCGACGGGTTGGTTGTTATGATAATTCCCTTTCACTTTCATCAGACCAGATGCATAATAGGCTATGTACGGTCCGCTTTTCACGTTCTGATTTTTGGCATCCACGAAAAAGACCTCTTTTACAACCAGGTTATTGGCGTCGTAATATTTGGTTTTTTTGATGGTACTGTTTTGAGGAAAGGCAACAATTACCGTGAAGAACATCAGGAATGCGAGCCATACCGCTACCTTTGCCGGTTGAATCGTAACCGGGCGGATCATCAAGCATTCTGTACCAACTAAATTGCTTCCCACGTCGCCAAATTGTATGACAAATGTATTTCGAAATATCTTCTTTTCCCCATTGGCATGGTTTTATGGTGGAATCCTTCGGATACGGCACAGTTTGTATGATGTTAACTGGAAAAAACGATTTCAGCCCCCGGTTCCAACCATAAGCATTGGCAATCTCGAACTGGGTGGGTCCGGAAAGACACCAATGGCTGATTTTCTCATCCGAAACTTCTCAGAAAAACTACCGGTGGCCTATCTTTCAAGAGGTTATAAGCGCCATTCGGAGGGCTTCCAAATGGCGGACGCCGCAACAACGGAGAAAGAACTTGGAGATGAAGCTTTTCAAATCTATTCAAAGTGGAAAAGTAAAATATCAGTGGCGGTAGATGCAGACCGAACGCACGGTATACAGGAAATTCTTAAGCAGAAACCCGAAACGAAGTTGATTTTGCTGGACGATGCCATGCAGCACCTTCGGGTAAAGCCCGGTTTGAATATCCTCCTGACTCCTGCTTCCCGTCCGTTTTTTCAAAACCAACTCGTTCCGGCCGGCAGCCTTCGTGACATACCGGAAGCGTATAAAAAAGCGGATGTGGTAGTCTTTACGAAAGCCAGCCAGGCAAACGACCATACACTCCAATCTCTTCGAACTCTGTGGAGCAAACACAAACTCGATCCAAAACCACTTTTTGTTTCAAGCCTTGTTTATAAAACCGCTGTAAATAAAGACGGTGCCGTACTCACTCAAACCCAACCGGTGGTGTGCGTGGCTGGTCTTGCATCGAACCAATTGTTCTTCGATTATTGTTCGAAAAACTTTTCTGTAAAAAAGTGCGTCTCCAAACCAGACCATTACAGATATTTGGACGATTTTTCCCAGACGGAGTCCATAGCCGATTCAATTGTCTTAACAACAGAAAAAGATTTCCAAAAGCTCCTCCACATTGCCCCGCATCCAGAAAAGATCTTTTATCTGCCCATCGAAATTCAAATCCATCCGGAAGCAGACTTCCTTGCAGCTATTGAAAAAGGCATTTAAGATTTTTTCATTTCTGTGGATGTTCCCGGTTTTTTCGGGCTTCACCCAAATTCTGGACGACAGCACCAAACTCCAGTATTCTGTTAAAACCGTTAGGCAACGAACCGAAGAAGCCATGGTTCTCAATAAAGGAGCCGAAATTGGCGACACCAGTCTGAACAATTTTTCAGAGAAAGGCGATTTCATTTATCAGGGGAAAAAGATTTACCAAAACCTTGGTGTTTTCGGAACAGCATCCCGTCCGCTTTTTTATCAGTTGCCCGATGCCATCGGTTTGCGAAACGGTATGAATATGTTCGACTACCTGATTCCGGACCAGAACCAGATACGGTATTTCAACACCCGCTCGCCATATACCGACATCCAATATTCTCAGGGTGCCAGACAAAGGGCAATGATCCGGACAACTTTTTCCGTGAATCTGAAACCAAGGCTTAATGTTACCGCCCATTACCAAAGACTCACCGCTCTCCGGATTCTCAACATCACCCAATCAGATGAACGAACGAGTGATCATCATTCCATATGGGTTTCGTCGAATTATTCCACGAAAGATAACCGCTATAGAGCCTGGGGATTTTACCAGCACCTGAACCATCTTCAATATGAAACCGGAGGTGGATTTACCCGAAAAACATCGGATGGAAGTCTGAGCCAGAACCAAAGCGACAGTTTGTTCATCAGTCCGGAGATTATGCCCGTGTACCTGAACAATGCCGCCCGTAACCGGGAACTGCGCAACAACTGGTACTTCACGCAAATCTGGAAACCATTTAACAACGGATTGTACATCCGAACCAGCCACACCCGAAACCGGCAGGTGAACCGCTACACAGATCCGTTGCCTAACTCGGCTTTTTATCTGGGGCGTGAATATTTACAGAAAAGTGATGATGTAAAGGCGTTGCCTGACACCTTATTTAGTGATCGTTCTTTCCAGGCATTTGAAAACACACTGTTTGCCGGATTTCAGGATTCACTACAAAACCTGAGTTTTTCAATCAAACGACGGGATCTGAAATACTACAGCAACTTCCAGACATTTGGTTACCCTACTTCCGAATGGGTGGCTGGTTTCCAGTTCCAGGGATTGTACAAAGGATTACAGGCACGACTTTCTGCTGAGTTTATGACCATCGACCAGTTTGATCTCAAAGCCAGCACGAATTTGTGGGGATGGAATGTGGCTGGAAGACTTGTGTCTTTCCTTCCCTCCATGATCCAGCGGCAGTTTGTCAGTAAAAATCTGATTTACCTCACCGATTACAAACCCAGCCGGGCGATACAACTGAAAGCCGAAAAAACATTTGCCATCCGGAAGTGGCTGATTACACCATCGTTTGAGCATCTTACTGTATCCAACGGAATTGCCTTCACCGATTCTATGCTTCCGGTTCAACGCGATAAAGTCGCCACAATGCAATATGCAGGCCTGGCCGTTTCTGGTGCCATCGGAAAACGGCTTCATACAGAAAACACCTTCATCCGTGTGTTTCAGGCAGGATCCCGGATTTCGCAAATGCCGGGTTATGTGTATCATTCGGCTCATTTCTACGATTTGGTACGGAACAAAAAAGCCTACGGTGTGCAGCTTGGTGTAAATGTGGACTGGCGTTTTGACTGGCCATCTGAAACATTCAATCCGCTCAATGGCCAATGGTTTCTTCAGAACAAGACCACCATTCCACCTTACTTTCTGGTCAATGCTTTTGCCAATGTGCGGATCGACCGGGTACGTATTTATTTCAAAGTACACAATGTATTTCAAAAACTGGGAAGCCCCGGGTATTTTGCCACACCTTTTTATCCCGGACAGAGAAGGTTGTTTGAATTTGGGCTGAACTGGACATTTTTTGACTGATTCCTGATTTCAGTTGATTTGCACAAAAAGTTGGCGGAACCAATTGGCTGCAAGTCTGGTATACCAGAAAACCCTTCCGGGATTTTGCCGAGAATATCCTGAATTTCATTTGACTTAACAGTGCCATAACATTGGCATTTAAGTCTTATCCATATATTTGACCGCCTTTACAGGTATAACCCGTATGTTCGGACTAGAATTGGGCATCTTCGCCCTCCTGATTTTATGCCTGCTGGCCGCTTGTGCGTTTGAATTTGTGAATGGATTTCACGACACCGCCAATGCCGTTGCCACTGTTATTTACACAAATTCACTAAAACCAACACATGCCGTCATCTGGTCCGGTATCTGCAACTTTATTGGAGTTTTCATTGGTGGGATAGGTGTTGCAATGGGAATTGTGAAACTCCTTCCCGTTGAGGCACTGGTCGATGCCAATATCTTTCACAATGTCTCACTCATAATGGCACTTCTCCTGAGTGCCATCATTTGGAATCTGGGCACCTGGTATCTAGGATTGCCTGCCTCCAGTTCCCACACACTTATCGGAAGTATTCTAGGTGTGGGCTTTGCGTATCCGTTTGTAGAAGAAGGTGCGGGTGCCGCTGTTGATTACACAAAAGCGTTGGAGATCATGGCATCACTTGTGGTTTCACCATTATTTGGATTCAGCTTTACCGTGTTTCTGATGTTCCTTATGAAAAAGTTCATGGACAACGATGCGTTGTTTAAAGAACCGAAAAATGGAAGGCATCCACCTTTCTGGATACGGTCGATTCTGGTAGCGACCTGTACCGGAGTGAGTGTTTCTCATGGAGCCAACGACGGACAGAAAGGAGTAGGATTGATGATGCTGATTCTGATCGGCATTATGCCTGCTTATTTTGCTCTGAACAATACCAAAGCCATAAATTTATCCATTCCGCACCTAAAAAACATAGAACACACTCTTTCTGGTATTGATGGTTCAGGATTGGGAGTTAAAGACCAGGGGTTGCTTAAAAAATCAAAAGAAGAAGTATCTCAGTTGCATCTTCTGGCAGAAGGAAAGCGGCTTACAAATGAGCTCCCTACATCAGAGAAACTGGAAATCCGTCGCTTGCTGATCCGCCTAAACAAAGACGCCCATTCATTACTTAACAGCCCTGATCTGGCTTTAAGTAAACAAAACAAGAAACTCATCCACCGAAGCCTTGATGGATTGAAACAACATACTGACTATTCTCCTTTATGGGTCACATTCTTAATCTCCATTTCACTGGGCCTTGGCACCACAGTAGGTTGGAAACGGATTGTGAAAACATTGGGCGAAAAGATCGGGAAAGAGCATTTAACCTATGCGCAAGGGGCATCATCCGAACTTGTGGCGGCATCCACCATTGCGGTTTCAACCTGGATGAGTTTGCCGGTAAGCACAACCCATGTTCTGTCATCTGGAATTGCAGGAAGTATGGTCGCCAGTAAAGGAGTTAAAAACCTCCGTAAAGATACCGTCCGTAATATCCTGCTTGCCTGGATTTTAACTCTTCCGGCAACCATTATTTTATCCGGCAGTCTGTTTATTCTGTTCCGGTCCTTATTTTAGTTCAAATGCTCTTGAAACAATTTCCGGCAATTCCGGATTTATGGTGATAGTTTATGTTTGTTATCAGCTGCTATTCGAAACGCCATGACATTTCTAATGTTCAACGTTACATTTGCACATCATTGAATAACTGAAGATCCGTATGAGCCAGTCCAACACTTTGGAATCGATCCGTTTTTCGCCTAAAGAACGCAACCTGTTTTTTCCGACCGTCCGCAAACGAGTAGATCAATATTTTGCCGACAATAAGATTTCAAAAACAGCAAATACTGAAATGGTGATGAAGACCATCATTTTGCTTTCGGGTTACATTCTGCCTTTTGTTGCCATTGTCACTTTTCGTATTGAAGGGCTTGCCGGATACGCTTTGTGGGCTTTCATCGGTGTTTGTACAGCGGGAATCGGAATGAGCGTGATGCACGATGCCAACCACGGTGCCTATTCTAAAAAGCAAAGCGTGAACGACTGGATCGGATATTCTCTCAATCTGCTGGGCGGATCCACCTTTAACTGGAAGTTGCAGCACAACATTCTTCACCATACGTATACCAATATTGCTACCCACGACGAAGACATTAAGGACAGGGCCATTCTGAAATTCAGTCCACATGGAAAACGCAAAGGCATTCAGAAATATCAGTATTTGTATGCCGTGGTTTTTTATGGAATTATCACGCTGTACTGGGTTCTGGCGAAAGATCTGGTTCAGTATATTGTTTTCAAGAAACTGGGTGTCAACAAGAATTCCCCAGCCGAAAACCTTCAGCTGTTGGTTCGGATTTCCTTAACCAAAATTATTTATCTGGCCGTGGTAATTGGCCTTCCGATTTATCTGGGCATGTCGGTTGGATTTGTGATCTGGGGATTCCTGCTGATGCATTTCGTAGCCGGCATTATCCTCACACTCGTCTTTCAAATGGCTCATACTGTAGAAGGTACATCTCATCCGGTTGCTGATGAAAATGGTGTAATTGAAAACGATTGGGCCATCCACCAAATGAACACTACGGTAAACTTTTCCCGCGACAATGCTTTTCTGGGTTGGTATCTGGGTGGATTGAACTACCAGGTTGAACACCATCTGTTTCCGAAAATCTGCCATGTGCATTATCCTGCCATTGCCCAAATTGTGGAGCAAACTGCGAAAGAATATGGAGTTCCATATCTGGAGAACAAGACGTTCGGACTTGCCCTCTCGTCGCACTTCCGACTTCTTCGACAGCTGGGCCATCTCCCAAGCTTGAATGAGGCCATAGGATAATTAGAGCCAGCACTGCTTTAACATTTCATTCCCGAATCGTCTCAACCCGATCGATTCCGTATTTCATGCAGATCCCAATTTGTGCGTTTATGCCGAACCCGATTTCTTTCCAGTAATCTTTTTTATTCCAAAACGGGATCAGCATTCCCGGCTGTTGGTTGATAGCCAGTCTGATTTTGTGATTTCATAAATGAAGTTGGCGTTGCTTTTCTCTCCGTGATACGCAATATCAGCTTCTGCTACTTTGCGGGCGCCCAACCTTGAGATGGCGGTTTGCGACCGTATGTTCACCGCCCCGATGTGAAAATACACCTTCTCCACAAACTGAAATACGTAGTCAAGCATTAGTTTCTTGAGCGATGGGTTGAAATGTCCTCCCCAGAATTCCCGTCCGAAAAAAGTATAGCCAATGACAATGCTGTTGTCTTCCTGATTAAAATCGTAAAATCTGGATGTTCCGATTACCCGATTGGTTGCAGCATCCATCACAAGGACGGCACCTTTGGATTCGATTCCACCCCGGAAGTAGTTTTCAAAAACATCTTGTTTGTATCGGTCCGGAACCGGATGCTGGGCCCAGACAAGAGGATCCGAAGCAAGAGCAAAAAGACGTTCAAAATCGGATTCCGCAAGGGGACGAATGCGCACTTTGTCGTTTTCCAGAACTGGCTGGCGTGAAAATGATTCCATATTTTGATTCTAAACGGGCTTCGTCCGGCTTTACAAATCAATAGAAATTAAATGGAATCAGATCTCAGAAGGCTATCATTTAAAGGGAAAGAAATCAATTGAGAAATTATTTAAAAGAATAACGAAATTGTGGCCTTTCCACTTCCATCCATGAAAATCGACATTTCCTCTTATCGCGTAAAAACAGGTCAAAAAGTAGACCTCCGGATTTTTCCAACAAAAGCCACTCTGGCAAAACCCGATAACCACGAGAAATGGACAATCCGCAATCTGGAAAAAATTGATGCCTTTCAGACCCGGTTGTATGCCGGCAACCGAAAATCACTCCTGATCATTCTGCAGGGAATGGATGCCTCAGGAAAGGACAGTACGATCAAACATATTATGTCGGGTGTGAATCCGCAGGGTGTTCAGGTACACAGTTTTAAGCATCCCTCCGAACTGGAACTGAGCCACGATTATTTATGGCGACATTACATCAAACTACCGGAACAGGGTATGATCGGAATTTTCAACCGGTCGCATTACGAGAACGTGCTGATTTCGAAAGTCCATCCACAATATGTGCTGGCCGAACGCATTCCCGGAATTGAACATCTGAAGAATGTGAACAAACCGTTCTGGCATCAACGGTATGCGCAGATAAAGTCGTTTGAGGAAACCATTTCCGAAACCGGAACCACGATTCTGAAATTCTTCCTGCATCTTTCCAAAGATGAACAGAAAAAGAGGTTTCTGGAACGCATCGATAAAAAAGAAAAACACTGGAAATTTTCGGTGGCTGATATCCGGGAAAGGCAATCCTGGGAAACCTACCGGAAAGCATATGAAACCGCCTTTGAACAGACGAGCACGAAAGAAAATCCCTGGTATATTATCCCGGCGGATGACAAATGGTTCAGCCAGTTTCTGATCACAGAAGTCATCATTCAAACCTTAAAATCGATGAAACTAACCTTTCCTGTGGCCGATGAAGAACAACTGCAGCGACTGGAAGAAGCTCGGAAAATGCTGCTTTCTGAAAAAGATTAATTTCGATTATTCAACAGCTTTACGGAATCGATACGTTGTTGAAACTAAAACCAATCATTGATACGATGACATCAGCCACCAAACTTATTTTCGCCCTGGCCATCGGTACTGTTTTGGCCATTCTTCAGAATGCTTGTACCAATAAATCTGACAACCCTGGTCCGGTAACTGTCACAACCGGAAACATCGATTCCATCCTGTATGCGCAAAGTGAGTCAGCTGCAGAGGGATTTGTGGCCTATCAAAATAAAGATACCGTCCGTGCATCGAGTTCAGCGTCGGGGCATTCGCCGTTTTTCAAAGTCCGCATGAATGCCAAAGCCCGTTCCGTTCTGGGGGCAGATGGGAAATTGCCTGTCGGTGCCGTATTTCCGGAAGGTTCCATTGTCGTCAAAGATTTATACAACACGGTCGGGGGAGCTCGGCAATTGGTGGCCATCATGCGAAAAGAGTCGGCCAACCCCTACGCCAAAGAAGGCTGGCTATGGGCTGAAATGCAGGCGGACGGCGGAGCCTATGTTTCGGCCAAAGACAAAGGCGTATTGTGCGCCGGTTGCCATAGTTCCAATGACCGGGATTTTGTGCGGACCTTCGACCTCTTCTGATAAAAGGACAAAACGTTGAGCCGATTCCGATTTATAAGGTCTCGCTCATTTGTTGCAACTTTCACTGGTTTCATACCTCAAAACATCGAATGCGCATCGCATCATTGTATATTTACCTGAACAATTTCAACTAATTAATGAAAATCAGCTTCTTCGCGTTTGTCGCACTTTTCAGTCTTTATAGTTTCTCATCGTATGCTCAGGCTCCTCTTCGGGTGGGTCGGAATCAATTGAATTTCGGGGTCGGTATTTCCGGATGGGGTGTACCGTTGTACATTGGCTTTGACCACGGATTTAAGAAAGACATTACCCTGGGTGGTGAGTTTTCTTTTCGTTCCTTCAACGATAATTTCAACAACAATAAATACCGGCACAGCATCATCAGTCTTTCCGCCAACGGAAACTACCATTTCAATTCCATTTTATCGATTCCCCGGAACTGGGATTTTTATGCCGGACTGAACCTCGGCTATTATTACTGGAATTCTCCCTCTACGTATCGAGGCGATGGAGAATCGGGAATTGGATTGGGTGCCCAGATTGGTGGCCGGTACTTCTTCAGTCAAAATCTGGGAGCCAATCTTGAACTGGGCGGCGCCACTGTAACATCCGGAGGAAAATTCGGCTTAACACTTCTGTTTTAGTTTGAATTCCTAATTCTTCTATATAACTAATTTTAAATTATTGATAAAGAGTGATTTACGTTTGGCGGACAGGACCTCACCCCAGCCCTCTCCAAGGGAGAGGGAGGAATTCAACCTTCCTAAGTTATCTGCCTTGAAATTGGTGTGAAGCACTCCCCTGACTTAATTCCTAATTCCTAATTCTTAATTCTTAATTCATCTTCCTCTCTTTTTGTTTTCTTTGTGACCCCTCGGGCGAGTTTGTAGTCGTCCGATGAAAACCAATTTTTATGCAAATCAATGTTACCCTGCCCGACGGTTCTGTCCGGCAGTACGAAAAAGGCGCAACATCGATGGATGTGGCCCTTTCCATCTCCGAAGGCCTGGCCCGAAATGTATTGGCAGCCAAAGTAAACGGAGAAGTGGTTGAGTCAAACCGCCCGATTGAGGCCGATTCCCACGTTCAATTGCTCACCTGGAATGATGCCGACGGAAAAAAAACGTTCTGGCATTCGTCGGCTCACCTGATGGCCGAAGCTCTGGAAGCCTTGTATCCCGGCACCAAATTCGGTATCGGACCTCCAATTGAAAACGGTTTTTACTACGACATCGACTTAGGTGGGCAACCACTTGGCGCCGATGATTTCGAGAAAATCGAGAACAAAATGCTGGAACTGGCCCGTCAGAAAAATGTGTTTGTTCGCATTCCGATGGCAAAAGCGGAAGCCATTTCGTATTTTCAGGAGAAAGGTGACGAGTACAAACTGGAGTTGCTCGAAGATCTGGCCGATGGTTCCATCACCTTTTACACACAAGGAAATTTCACCGATCTCTGCCGCGGACCACACATTCCGGATACTGGCTTTATCAAAGCGGCCAAGCTGATGAACGTGGCCGGTGCGTATTGGCGGGGCGACGAAAAACGGAAACAGATGACCCGTATTTACGCCATCACGTTTCCGAAAGACAAAGAACTGAAAGACTATCTCTTCCTTCTGGAAGAAGCCAAAAAGCGGGATCACCGTAAACTGGGTAAAGAACTCGAGCTGTTTGCGTTTTCTGACAAAGTGGGACAAGGACTTCCACTCTGGTTGCCAAAAGGCGCCATGCTGCGTGAACGCTTGGAGCAGTTTCTGAAAAAAGCGCAGGTAAAGGCCGGTTACTCTCCGGTGGTGACTCCGCACATCGGGTCCAAACAACTGTATGTAACCTCGGGTCACTACGAGAAATACGGGAAAGATTCCTTCCAGCCGATCCGTACGCCGGACGAGGACGAGGAATTCTTACTGAAACCGATGAACTGCCCGCACCACTGCGAGATTTATAAAACCAAGCCCCGCTCCTACCGCGATCTTCCATTACGACTGGCAGAATTCGGAACGGTGTACCGATACGAACAAAGCGGCGAGTTGCACGGACTCACCCGTGTGCGTGGTTTTACGCAGGACGATGCCCACATTTTCTGCCGTCCCGATCAGGTGAAGGAAGAATTTGTGAAGGTGATTGAACTGGTTCAGTACGTGTTTACGTCACTGGGATTCAAAGATTACACCGCTCAGATTTCGCTTCGTGATCCGGAGAACAAAGCCAAATACATTGGTTCCGATGAAAACTGGGCTCGTGCCGAATCCGCGATCATTGAATCGGCCCAGGAAAAAGGACTGAATACAGTCACAGAACTTGGAGAAGCCGCTTTCTACGGACCGAAACTCGATTTCATGGTAAAGGATGCTCTTGGAAGAAAATGGCAGCTGGGAACCATTCAGGTGGATTACAATTTACCTGAGCGTTTTGAACTGGAATACGTAGGTGCCGATAATCAAAAGCACCGTCCTGTTATGATTCACCGGGCGCCGTTTGGCAGTATGGAGCGTTTCATTGCCGTTCTGATCGAAAACTGTGCGGGTAACTTCCCGTTGTGGTTGTCACCGGAACAACTGATGATCCTTCCGATTTCGGAGAAGTTTGCTGACTATGCAGAAGAAGTGCGGATCTTCCTCGACAGCCACGATGTGAGGGCGCAGGTGGATCACCGCGATGAGAAAATCGGTCGCAAAATCCGTGATGCGGAAGTGAAAAAGCTTCCGTATATGCTCATTGTAGGCGAGAAAGAAGTGGAAACCAAAACCGTTTCCGTCCGTCGCCATGGTTCCGGAGATCAGGGTTCTGCCACGCTGGAAGAATTCCTTGGAATGTTCCAGGTTTCGATTGACGAAAGTCTGGGCAAATAGAAATTAGAACACGTTATAAAAGAAAGAGAGCTGCGATCGTGGCTCTCTTTTTTTGTTTTGGGAGAATTCTGAATTCTTCCTCAAAACGAAAAACCGGCAACAATCTGGAATTTCCAAACGGTTGCCGGTTTTGTTTTCTTACGAAAAGAATGATTTGATTCTCCTATTTGGCGAAGGCCGGAGCCACCACCAGGTCTTTGCTGCCAGGTGTGTAGACGTAAAAGCCTTGGCCTGATTTGATTCCTTTGTGCCCGGCTGCCACCATGTTTTGCAACAGTGGACTCGGGAAGTATTTCGGATTACCGAATCCGGAATGCAGCACATTGAGGATGGAAAGGCAAACATCGAGTCCAATGAAATCTGCCAGTTGCAGTGGACCCATCGGGTGCGCCATCCCCAGTTTCATGATCTGGTCGATTTCTTCCACACCACCGACTCCTTCATGAAGAGCGCAGATGGCCTCGTTGATCATCGGCATCAGAATACGGTTGGCAATGAAGCCCGGATAATCCTGAACCGTGTGCGGAATTTTATCCAGCTTTTTGCTGAGGTCGGTA
>CAMCXM010000093.1 GCA_945883425.1 Spirosoma fluviale | reverse complement strand
TTGGAGAATATGGTGGCGAACTGGGCGAATTGAAAGTTTCCGTCAATTTTGACAAAGACGCCAAAACCATCACCATTTCCGATACCGGCCTTGGAATGACGGCCGATGAAATTAAGAAATACATCAACCAGATCGCATTTTCAGGCGCTGCCGAATTCGTAGAGAAATACAAAGGAACCGAAGAAGCGGGTAACCAGATCATTGGCCACTTTGGTCTCGGATTTTATTCTGCTTTCATGGTTTCGCGATTGGTGGAAATCCAGACACTGAGTCACAAAGACGGTTCTTCACCTGCCCGCTGGACATGCGATGGCAACACCGAATTTGAAATCTCTGAAGGAAACCGCACCGAAAGAGGAACCGACATCATTCTGCACATCGCCGAAGATTCGGAAGAATTCCTGGATCAGTACCGTCTGAAAACCATTCTGAGTAAGTATGGAAAATTCCTGCCTGTGGACGTTTATCTGGCGGAAGAAAAAATCAACAACACCACTCCACTCTGGACCCGCCAGCCTTCTGAACTGAAAGACGAAGACTACATCGCTTTCTACAAAGAACTGTATCCGTTCAATCCCGATCCGCTTTTCTGGATCCATTTGAATGTGGACTATCCATTTAATCTGACCGGGGTTTTATATTTCCCTCAGATCAAAAACGAACTCGAGCCGGTTCGCGATAAAATTCAGTTATACAGTCGTCAGGTGTTCATCACCGATGAGGTAAAAGATGTGGTGCCTGAATTTCTGATGCTTCTTCAGGGTGTGATTGATTCACCGGATATTCCGTTGAACGTGAGCCGTAGCTATTTGCAGGCAGATGGAAATGTGAAGAAAATCAACAACCACATCACCAAAAAAGTTGCCGACAAACTGAGTGACCTGTTCAACCAGGACAGAAAAGGATTTGAGGAAAAATGGAATTCGATCGGTCTGTTTGTGAAATACGGACAGATTTCAGAAGACAAATTTGCCGACAGAGCCAAGTCTTTCTCTCTGTTGAAGAATGTCAACAATGAGTACTTTACACTGGAAGAATACGCTGAAAAGGTAAAAGTTAACCAGACAGACAAAAACGAGCAGATCGTCATTCTATACACATCCGACCTGAGCAAGCAATCGTTCTATGTTGACCAGGCCACCAAACTGGGGTACGATGTGTTACAGATGGACCAGATCATCGACAGCCACTATCTTGGGTATCTGGAAAGAACCCTCGAAAAAACCAGTCTGAAACGTGTCGACTCCGAAGTGAGCGCCAAACTAATCGACAAAGGCGAGCCTGCCCTTGACTTGCTCACACCTGAACAAAAGGACGCCCTCAAATCGATTTTCGAAAATGCCGTGGAATCGAAGAACCTTACTTTGGCCGTTGAACCAATGACTGCAGATGAACTTCCGGTTGTTCTGACTGAAAACGAATTTATGCGCCGGATGAAAGAAATGAACATGGGCCGTGGAATGAACATGTTTGGTGATATGCCAGCCATGCTCAATGCCACCATCAACGCCAACCATCCTCTGATCAACAAAATTGTAGAAGCAGATTCGGATGAATTGAAACAACGCATTGCCCGCCAGGCCTACGATCTGGCCTTGCTTTCTCAGCACAAACTGGAAGGCAAAGCTCTGACCGAATTCATCACCCGTACACTCGAACTGAGTGCCCGGATGAATTAACAAATCAATAGATCAAACAAAAGGGGGAACCAGTCTGGTTCCCCCTTTTCTATTTTTCTTCCAAACGATACCGTCCTTCCAAACGATATCAGGAAAAATCTATTTCAATTTTCCGTTGTACAACTGATAGTATTCATCCGCCATACGGTCTGAATCAAAAAACGGAACCACATCTTTCATGGTCGTTTTCACCAATTTAAACCACTCTTTTGGCTTGTCATAATATTTTGTCAAAACTTCATTCTCGATCACATCGAGTAGATTTCTGCAGTCATCAGAGTCCTGAAATTCAATGGGTCGCGTTTCATCCACCACTGGCAGAATGAAGGAGTTCTCTCCGTGTTTCGAATATTCACAAACCCAGCCGTCCTGAATGGACAGATTAACCGAACCGTTCATTGCCGCCGTCATTCCGGAAGTTCCGGATGCTTCCCTCGGACGTCTTGGTGTATTCAACCAAACATCAGAACCCGTTTTCAGTAGTCTGGACAGCTCCAGCTCATAAGGAGTGAGAACCGCTGCATTTGGCATATGTCGGGTCACTTCCACCAGATGGTTGAACACTGAAATCGATCCCAGATCGCCTGGATAAGGCTTCCCTGCCCAGATCACCTGCACTTTACGGTCGGTCTGGCTCATGAGTTTGTTAAACCGGGCAATGTCGTGCATGAGCAAGGTAGCTCGTTTGTATTCGGCAAAACGACGGGCCCAAACAATGATGATGGCATCTTTATCAAATAACTTCCCCGTCTGATTCGCGACCTGTTCGATCAGCCGCTTCTTGAGATGCATCTTCCGGTTCTTCAGTGCTTCATCATCACCTGCATCCAAAGCCTGGCGCATTCCCTGATCACCCCAATACTTCATATTTTGTGCATTGGTAATGCTTTTGATTTCGCAAAGTCCCTGGAAGTCTTTCCACATATCGCGACTCACTTCGCCGTGCAGTTTTGAAACCCCATTGGCCACTTTCGATAAACGAAGTGCAACCAATGAATGGCTGAAATTGTCGCCATATTCCCCGGAAACCTTCCGGGCCTCGTCCATACTGAGGTGTCCGAAAAAGCTCATTTTCTCCAGAAGCGCAATCGGATGCTCCTCGTTTCCTGCCTTCTCCGGTGTGTGCGTAGTGAACACTACCCGCTTTTTCACTTCTTCTACGTCCTTGTATTTTTCATACAAATGAAACACGAGCGGCAAGGCATGAGCCTCATTCATGTGGTAAAGTTCAATGGTCGGATCAAGAGCTTCCACCAATTTGGCACCACCCATCCCCAGAACAATGCACTGCGCAATTTTAGCCGCCGTATCGCTGTCGTAAAGTCGGTGTGTAATGGTTCTTGCCAGGTAATCGTTTTCCGGAATGTCAGTAGTGAGGAAGTACATGGGACAAGTCCCGAAAATCTCGGGTGCCAGATACATCGCTTTTACATACACCTGGTGTTTGTTGATGTAGATCGGAACCATGATGCCGGTGTCCTTCAGAAAGGTGTAGTACTTTTCCTGAAAGAGAACATCCATTCCGTTATCGGACTTACGAACCTGATCATAGTATCCGTACTTCCAGAGAATCCCGATACCAATCAAATTTTGTTTCAGGTCGTAGGCCGATCGCATGTGCGAACCCGCCAGGTAGCCGAGGCCACCAGAGTAGGTCTTCAGACTTTGCGCAATGGCAAACTCCATAGAGAAATAAGCGACCTTTTTCTCGTATTTCTTATTGATCGTATACGGATGTAGTGATGAAACTGCCACGTGTTAAAAATTGTATTATACTGAAAATGAAAAGTTTGAAATAACTAAAGCAAAAGAGGATCGCAAGATTACGAAAATTTGAAAACATAGTCTGCCAAAGTAGTGTACTTAACAAAGGTGGATTTATTCCGTGTCCTAATCGACTCATTTTACAAAAACAACCATATTTGCAATCAGATGCTACACCAACAACATGACAACAACTTCCTCATTTTCAATTCCTAAAACGCCTACAGGCTCAGAAATTTCGTGTAAAGGCTGGGTTCAGGAAGCGGCTTTACGTATGCTGCTGAATAACCTCGATCCGGATGTGGCCGAGCGCCCTCAGGATTTGGTCGTATATGGCGGAACTGGAAAAGCGGCCCGCAATCCGGAAGCATTTCAATTGATTCTGAAAGCACTTCGTGATCTTGAAAATGACGAAACACTGTTGATTCAGTCGGGCAAGCCCGTCGGGATTTTACCCACTCATCCGGATGCACCAAGGGTAATAATTGCCAACAGCCATCTTGTCCCTCATTGGGCCAACTGGAATGAATTCCGGAAACTGGAAGCCGCCGGACTTACCATGTATGGTCAAATGACGGCAGGTTCTTGGATATACATCGGATCGCAGGGAATCGTACAGGGAACGTATGAAACTTTCGCAGAAGTTGCACGCCAGCATTTTGGCGGAACATTGAAGGGAACACTGAATGTAACCGCCGGACTTGGTGGAATGGGTGGAGCCCAACCACTGGCCATAACCATGAACGAAGGTGTTTGCCTGGCTGCTGAGATGGAAGAATGGCGAATCGACAAACGAATCGAAACCCGATATCTGGATGAAAAATATTTTGATATCGATGAGGCAATCGACGCAGCACTGATAGCCAAATCAGAAAAGAAAGCCATTTCAATCGGAGTGCTTTGCAACGCAGTTGACTTACTTCAAAGATTAATTGAACGAAACATCATACCCGACACTCTCACAGACCAAACATCGGCTCATGATGAACTGGTAGGATATTTTCCGGAAGGTTTAACAGTAGCTGCTGCTAAAATCCTGAGAGATCAGAACCCGGATGAATACTGCAACCGGTCACTGGATACAATGGCTGCACATGTTCTTCTCATGCTGGAACTTCAGCAAAAAGGCTGCATCGTATTTGATTATGGTAATAACCTTCGGGGCCAGGCACATGACAAACGAAATGTCGAACACGCGTTTGATTTTCCAGGTTTTGTGCCTGCCTACATTCGTCCATTGTTCTGTGAAGGAAAAGGACCTTTTCGTTGGGTGGCCTTGAGTGGTGATCCGGAAGACATTGCCATCACCGATCAGTTGCTGGTCGAATTATTCCCGGAAAATACCGGCTTGCAAAGGTGGTTAAACATGGCCAAGGAACGAATCGCTTTTCAGGGACTTCCTGCACGGATTTGCTGGCTGGGACAAGGCGAAAGAGAAAAAGCGGGACTTGCCTTTAACCAACTGGTGAAAGAAGGTAAAGTGAAAGCCCCGATCGTGATCGGACGCGACCACCTGGATACAGGTTCCGTTGCGAGTCCAAACAGGGAAACTGAAGCCATGAAAGATGGCTCAGACGCCATTGCCGACTGGCCAATCTTAAATGCCCTGATCAATACAGCAGGTGGTGCCTCATGGGTGTCACTACATCATGGAGGTGGTGTTGGAATTGGATATTCAATCCATGCAGGAATGGTGATTCTGGCTGATGGAACAGATGAAGCGGCAGCCAGACTAAAGCGTGTTTTGCACAATGACCCAGCGATGGGTGTGATCCGTCATGCAGATGCCGGTTACGACATTGCGCAGGACACAGCCAGAACACACCGGCTTGATCTGGCTGGAAGACTTTCAAAATAATGTCAATTTGGGGAATTCTCATTAGAAAAGTTGACTATTTGACTTGCCTAATTGCCACATTTAAAGAATTTTAGGTCTTCTTTTAATTCTAATTTTTTCACTTAAAGATAAAATCCTACTTTTGCGGGCTAAATTTTGAAGTGTTACGAGTTTGAAGTTCACAGAAATCAAATTGTCAGGATTAAGAGACGGGAATCACGAATTCCTGTTTTCACTTGATTCAGGATTTCTGACAGAATTTTCCCGGACATTTTTCGATTTGCCCCAATTGTCAGTCAGAGTCAACCTGTTGACTTCTGAAACTATGATAAAGGCAGATATAAAAATCGAAGGGAAAGTTGAACTGATTTGTGACAGAAGCCTTGATTCATTTTCTCACGAGGTGAATGAAAGTGTAATACACTTTTACAAGTTTGGTGAGGAAGAGAAGGAATTGAGTGATGAATTGGAAATTATCAGCAAGGAAAGGGTCATCATTGATCTTGACCAGTTGATTTATGATACAGTTGCATTATCATTGCCTTCTAAAAAACTTCATCCTCGTTTTCATGCAGAAAATGTAGATGAAGATACAGACGGTGTCATGGTTTACTCTTCAGAACTCTCCGGAGAAGAAACCGGGCCAACGGAAACCATTGATCCCATTTGGGAAAAATTAAAAGATTTAAAAAGATAATTAGTTAAAGATAACATGGCACATCCTAAGAGAAAGATTTCCAAAACCAGAAGAGACAAGAGAAGAACGCACCATGGTGCAACCGCGAAACAACTGGCTCTTTGCAGTACAACCGGTGAAACCCATCAGATGCACCGTGCTTATGTAGTAGAAGGTAATCTTTACTACAACAACCAGATGGTCGTTGCAGACTATCAGAAAGCGTAAAAAAACTTCAGTTTCATTCTGAAATGACGATTGCGTTGGATGCAATGGGGGGCGATTTTGCACCCCAGGCTGCGGTTGAAGGAGCGGTTCTCGCTCACAGAGAACTGGAGGGCAACTGTGAAATCTTACTTGTAGGTGACCGTGAGGCCATTGAAAGCGAGTTAAGACGCCTGAATGTTTTACCTGATACCTTCTCCATCCATCACTCTCCCGATGTTATTGAAATGGGAGATCATCCGGCCAAAGCATTTTCGCAAAAGCCGGAATCCTCTATAGCTGTCGGTTTTCAACTACTCCAGTCCGGTGAAGCTCAGGCATTTTGTAGTGCAGGTAATACCGGCGCTATGATGGTAGGCGCCATGTTCACCGTAAAGGTACTACCTGGGATTATCCGTCCGGCAATTATGGGATATCTCCCAAAGCAAGATGGAAAAATAGGAGCTTTGGTCGACATTGGGGCAAATGCTGATTGCAAGCCTGAGCAATTAAATCAATTTGCTGAAATGGGTGCTGTTTATGCTGAATGTATTCTTGACATACCCAACCCCAAAATAGGATTACTTAACTTAGGAGAAGAAGAACAAAAAGGGAGCATCCTCACACAAGCTGCATACCAGCTCCTCAAAGCCAATCCGCACATCAATTTCATTGGTAACATCGAAGGCCGAGATATTTTCAATAATAAAGCCGATGTGGTGGTTTGTGATGGATTTGTTGGAAATATAGTCACTAAAATGGCAGAACATTTCTATGAAATTCTTCATAGCCGGAACGTCAATGATGAGTTTGTAAACAACCTCAACTATGAAGTTGTCGGTGGAAGTCCCATCATTGGTGTAGACGGAAATGTTGTAATTGGACATGGAGTTTCCAGTCCGATGGCAATCAAAAACATGATCATGGTAGCGCATAAGATGATAACATCGGAAATGCTGCCCCAATTAAAATCAGCACTGGCAAAATCACTTGCTTCTTCTTGATGGCAAACAAAATAACAGCAGCAATTACAGCCATAGGAGGAACCGTTCCTCCGGATGTAATGAGCAATGCAGACCTTGAGAAATTAGTAGAAACAAACGACGAATGGATTGTTTCCAGAACCGGGATCAAAGAAAGAAGAGTTTACCGGGAAGATGGAAAAGGAACTAGTAATATGGTGATGCCAGCCATCTGGGATGTTCTCAAAAATTCAAACACAAAACCTGAGGAAGTAGACCTGATTATTTGTGCAACCACAACACCTGACTACGTTTTCCCAGCTACTGCAAATCTGATAGGAGCTGAAATCGGTGCCGTTAATGCCTTTGGTTATGATATTCAGGCAGCCTGTTCAGGATTTCTTTATGCACTTGTAACAGGTTCCCAGTTCATCGAAACAGGAAAATATAAAAAAGTTCTGGTGGTGGGTGCAGATAAAATGTCAAGCATCATCAATTACCAGGATCGTGCCACCTGCATTATTTTCGGAGATGGAGGGGGTGCTGTTATGTTGGAACCTTCAGAAGACGGTTTGGGAATTATTGACAGCGTTTTACGCTCAGACGGTGTGGGTGCCCAATATCTCATGATGGAGGCTGGTGGTAGCCGACGGCCACCATCACATGAAACTGTAGATATGCGCCAGCATGTGGTAAAACAGGAAGGCGCAACTGTTTTCAAATTTGCCGTGACCAATATGGCTGAAGTCGCTGCACAGGTTATGGAAAGAAACCATCTCGTGGCAGACGATATTAAATGGCTTGTGCCTCATCAGGCAAACAAACGAATCATTGAGGCTACAGCCAACCGATGTGGAATTCCAATGGATCGGGTAATGCTAAATATTGAAAAATTTGGTAATACGACCAATGGTACCATTCCTTTGTGTTTGTGGGAATACGAAAAGCAACTGAAGAAAGGAGACAACCTCATCCTTGCTGCCTTTGGTGGTGGGTTTACATGGGGAGCCGTTTATCTGAAGTGGGCTTACAACAGCTAATATCACCAAGACATCAATCAAAATGAAACCAAGCGAGATTAAAGATTTAATCGACTTTATTGATAAGTCTAATCTGGATGAAGTAAATATTGAAACGGAAAACTTCAAGATTTCTGCCAGAAAAAATGCAACCAAAACGGTTGTTGAACAAGTAATTACAACGGCATCACCGGTTCAGGCTGCTCCTGTAGCCAGAGTCGAAATGTCAGCTCCGGCTCCTGTAGCGGTTCCTGTTCAGGCTAGTGAAGAACCAGCTGGCAAAAAACTGGTGGAAATCAAATCACCTATGATCGGTACATTGTATCGTTCCGCATCGCCCGACAAACCTTTCTTTGTAAATGTTGGTGATGAAGTGAAGGTTGGTCAGACTGTCTGCATCATAGAAGCCATGAAGCTATTCAATGAAATCGAATCCGATGTGAGCGGACGGATCGTGAAAATTTCAATTGAAAATGCATCACCTGTTGAGTTTGATCAGGTTTTGTTTCTGGTTGAACCCGCTTAATCTTTTCATTATTATTTAAGGCTTCGGCGCATGTTCAAAAAAATTCTCATCGCCAACAGGGGCGAGATTGCTCTCCGGATCATCAGGACCTGCCGGGAAATGGGTATTAAAACAGTGGCTGTTTATTCGACTGCTGATAAGGAAAGCCTGCATGTTCGTTTTGCTGATGAGGCTGTGTGTATAGGACCTCCTCTCAGTAAAAGTTCATACCTCAACATTCCGAATTTGATTGCAGCAGCGGAAATAACCAATGCTGATGCCATACACCCAGGCTATGGATTCCTCTCTGAAAATGCTGAATTTTCACGAATCTGCCAGGAATATGGAATCAAATTTATTGGAGCATCAGCTGAAATGATTAATGCCATGGGCGACAAGGCCACAGCCAAAGCAACCATGAAAAAGGCTGGGGTTCCGACAATTCCAGGTTCAGAAGGTCTGATCGACTCCATTAAAGAAGGCATCAAAATCGCAAACAAAATTAAATATCCTGTCATTCTGAAAGCAACAGCCGGAGGAGGAGGACGTGGTATGCGAATTGTAAACTGCGATGACGATTTTGAAAAAGCCTGGAATGATGCCAAAATGGAATCAGGTGCCGCTTTTGGCAATGATGGACTCTACCTTGAAAAATTCGTAGAGGAACCTCGCCACATCGAAATTCAGATTGTAGGCGATCAGTTTGGAAAAGTTTGCCACTTGTCTGAAAGAGATTGTTCCATCCAACGGAGACACCAAAAGTTGGTGGAAGAAACTCCATCACCTGTGGTGACACAAAAACTCCGCGAGAAAATGGGTGAAGCAGCCATAAAAGGTGCCAAATCCATAAAATACGAAGGAGCCGGTACCATTGAATTTCTAGTTGACAAACACGGGGATTTCTATTTTATGGAAATGAATACCCGTATCCAGGTTGAGCATCCAATCACCGAAGAGGTAACCAATTTTGATCTGATCAAAGAACAAATCAAAGTAGCTGCTGGTATTCCGATTTCCGGTAAAAACTATTTTCCTGAATTCTTTGCCATGGAATGCCGGATAAATGCAGAAGATCCTGCGAACGGTTTCCGTCCAAGTCCGGGAAAAATCACCAACCTGAACATTCCTGGTGGTCATGGTGTACGCGTGGATACCCACATTTATGCTGGATACACCATTCCTCCAAATTACGATTCCATGATCGCCAAGCTGATTGTAACAGCAAGAACAAGGGAAGAAGTAATTGTGCGAATGAAAAGGGCTTTACAGGAATTTGTAATTGAAGGGGTTAAAACAACCATTCCTTTCCATATCAAACTTATGGATGATCCGCAGTTTCAGTCCGGTAAATTCACTACCAAATTTCTGGAAAGCTTTGACTTCAGTTCGTTTTGATTTAACCGCCTTCATTTTATTTCTTTTGACAATTGCCCTTCCTGCAGAAGGGCAATTTCATTTTGAAAAATCATTCCGTTCACGAAATTCAGCCATTGCTGCTGCATATGAACGGTTTGCCAAACTGCCACAGTTGCGAGGTGCAAGCTTTGGAATCATTGTAAAAAGTGCATCAAACGGGCAGACACTACTCTCCTACCGCCCTGAGCTGAATCTCATTCCGGCTTCCAATATGAAACTGGTCACCAGCCTGAACGGACTAAAAAATCTGGGACCTGATTTCAGATTCCAAACAAGGATTCTTTCATCCGGACCTGTCGAAAATGGAGTGCTCAAAGGTGATATAATCGTCGAAGGAGCGGGAGACCCCACTATTTATTCTCCGGATCGTGAAAAGTTTGGAGCCGGTTTCTTTTCTGCATTCATCGGTGTCTTGCAAAAGAAGGGCATCAAACAAATCGAAGGACAGATCCTTGCCCGAAAAGTTGTCCATCCTTATGCCGGTATCAGGCGTGACTGGAGCTGGAGTGACATTGGAAATTACTACGGCGCCGGAATCTATCCATTGAACATCAATGAAAACCAATACGTTCTACATCTTTCGGCACCGTCCGTTGGAAAACCAGCCAAAGTAAAAAAGAAAGACTCCCTGATGGATGTGGAATTGACAGACGAAGATGTTGAAACCGATATCCCTTCTGCTCCCGACCTGGCATATATTTACTGGACACCAGGCGATAACAAAGCACGAATCACCGGGTCCATTCCTCAGGACTCGAACCTTCAGAAAGTGAAAGGTGCCTTTCAGAATCCGGAAGTGGTTTTTCTGAAAGTATTAAAAAACGAACTTGAAAAAGCGGGAATCCCAGTCCTGGCACAAAAGCAAAATCCCGCAGATCTCAATGAACTGGGAATTGTTTCCTCCCCTCCCCTACGAGACATTATCAAGGAAGTGAATCTGTTTTCAAACAACATTATGACCGAGTCGATTGCCTATGCTCTTGCCCGCAAGAGTGACAAACTCGATGAAAACGGATGGACTCAACTCGAACGATTCGGACAGCAGGTCGATTTTCCTCCAGGCTATTATCTGGCAGATGGAAGTGGACTTTCTTTATCAAACAGGATCAGTCCTGAGGCATTAAGTAAGGCTTTATTTTGGGCAAAGAATCAAAGTTTTTACCCTTCCTTCCTTGCATCGCTTCCCGTCTCAGGCGAAAGTGGGACAATGAAAAAGTTTTGTAATTCAGAACGGGCAAAAGGTAAAATCCAGGCCAAAAGCGGAACACTGACTCGATCTCTTTGCTACAGCGGATATGCGAAAGCAAAAAGGGGAGAATTGGTGTTTTCCATAATGCTGAATTCATATTCCGGTGACTACAAAACCATGAAATCCGAACTGGAAAAAATCATGGAAGCGTTGGTTGAAATTGAATAATCTGGTCATTATAAGCAAAGCAGTTGGTTATCGTTAAGGTGGGATTTGCTCCTTTGTAAAAGAAAACAGAGAATGAATCAAACCATGTCCAGAAGGTATGTAATCTTGTTCATTGTGTTTCTGGTTATGGTACTCAATGCGTGTACCGACAAAACAGAGACTCAAAAAAACTTCCCATTTCAAGTAAGTGGTAATGTAACGGACAGGACCGGAAACGCTCTCCAGGGCATTACTCTCACAAACGGCAATGGCGATTCATGTGTCACCGATTCTGCAGGAAATTTCACGCTTTCAAACCTGTTTGGACAGCAGAGAATTACGCCAAAAAAAATGGGCTACGCATTCGAGCCTGCATTTACGTTGGTAAGTTTTCAGAATTCAGGACTGCATTTTACTGCGCTACCATCCGATTCTCTTGGGTCAATCTCTGAAAAAGTCTTTCAGTGGCTGGTATCGATTCAATTGCCAAATGGCCTGCTCGAAAGCAGTGAAAACAGCAATTTTGTTTCCCTATATGACAATGCACTTACCGCATTTGTATTTATGGCGAAAGGTGAAAGAAACAAGGCGGAAGCCATTTTTGATTTTTTTGACAGCCACCAGAATCAAGAGTTATTACTTAGTCCGGGAGGATTTTCTCAATTCCGTGATCGAAATGGAAACCCATCCGGAAACCGATGGATGGGAGACAATGCGTGGCTACTGATGGCACTGAATCACCATGCCCGAATATACAATTCAACCCGGTATGCAGAACTCAGACTAAATATGGAAACCTGGATCCGGCAACTACAAAATGCGGACGGAGCCATTTGGGGTGGGTTTGCATCAAACGGCACCAGAATCGGAATTGTGACCGAAGGAATGATCGATGCTTTCAATGCTGTGCCGGGTTACGATTCCTTCCACAAAAAAGCATTGCTCTATTTAGAGACCAATCGCTGGGATGAATCAGGGAAACAATTGATTTCATGGCCTGGCAATACATATGAACTGGCGCTTGACAATTATCCATGGGCATATTGTACGTTTGAAGATTTCCCTGTTGCCATACTGGACAAAGCCTCCATATTTAAGAATACGCAATCCGCCACCGTTTCCGGATCAATGATCACTGGTTATGCACCCGATATCGACAATGATGTTGTTTGGCTTGAAGGAACAGGAGAGATGGCCGTAGCGTGGAACAAAGCAGGAAAGGACAGTATCGCACGATACTATTTGAATGAAATGGACAAAGCAAATATCGAAAGTACCCTTCATTCAGGAACAAAAGGACTTCCATATGTTTCTAATCCAGGAACATCATATGGTTCTGGTGCACTTTGGCAGGGTGCTGATACAAAACCCTGTATTTCATCGTCTGCGTGGTTTATTTTTGGAGTAATGAAATTTGATCCTTTCCTGAACGGCTATCAGAAAGGTATTCCTGCAGGAGATAAGTTCTGGCTGAAATAAACGGCAGAATTTGCTTTGATGAGTATACAGCAGATGGATTCAACCTATCAATGTCTTACTCCACATTCAAAGCAAAAACCCAAATCAGTTTATCGTTGAATTAACAGTTGGTACAAAAAACGGGGACTCAGCGCCAATTTTGATGGATCTTTCTGATAAAGTAAATCCCTGACAAGTACATTGGTTTGTCGTCTTCCAGACAAATAATTTAAAAATTTCAACACGAACCTGCTGAAAAATCGCCTATGCAAAAGAGGATAAACAACTCTGCCCATTGCATAATTCTGCTTGATTTTGTGGTAAAGTTCATCCTCAAACCGACTCAGAAATTCCTTAGAGAAATCCGAGTTCTGTATTGCTTGTATTGCCTTCTGTGCTGCCATCCGTCCACTTAACAATGCCTGAGGGATTCCATTGCCTGAAAAAAATTCAATCAAACCAGCTGAATCACCAATCACTAAAAAACGATTGCCTGCAATAACACGCTTCCGTACTCCCAGGAACAACATTGATCCTTCGAAGTTTCCTATTCTCCTTCCGTTCTGAAATCGCTGTTTCAAAATCGGATTTGATTCGATGACTTTATCAAATTCTTCTCTCAGGTTCAGATTTTCAACTGAAACTTTGTCCAGGGAAACGACCAGATTAACATTAAAACTGTTACCAGGAAGTGGCGTGATATATAACCCACCGGGCATAATGCCAGAATCAAGAAAGAGTGAAGTCTCAGATTTCTCAAAATCAATGTTCTCAAAATGAGCTCTGATGCCAATAGCAGAATCCTTTCGGGGCACACTCAATCCAATTTGCTTTAATATATTGTTGTTAGAACCCGTTGCCACAATGACAAGACGGGCCATAATCTGAAAACCCTGATCAGATGTGAGTATGACTGCATCGGGTTGGTGATCAATATCTGTTATTCTGCATCCCTGATAAACTGTAGCAAATTCGCTTTTCTGAACCTGTTCGAGAATAACCTGATCCATATCAAATCGGGACAAAGAGTAGCAGCTTGGTTCGCCTTCTTTCCGATCGAATTCCAGAAAATCAATGGTGATTGGATTGCCATTTGGTGGATAAACATGAGTCGTCCAGACCGGGTTCACCAAATCTCTGGACTTCAGTACACGAAGTATTTCAGGATCCAGCAAATCCATCGCCCGCAAAACACCGGAAGTAATGATGTCGCCACACGGCTTGTGCCGTGGAAAAACTGCCGAATCGACAAGAATATGGGAAACACATTTCTGGCTCAATGTCAGACTGGCAGCAGCACCGGCTGGCCCAGCCCCAATGATGCAAACATCGGTTTGAATGAACGAATCAATCATAAAAGTTAGATTCAAACCTATAGGAAACCTTCTTTGTTTTCAAATATTTCATCAATCGGAACAATCCATCAATCGAATTCGAATCTATATATTCCAACCATATTTGGCCACACCCATCCGAAGAGAATAGAAGTATGAAATAGAAATTAGCAAATCAATTTACTTGTTCTTAATCACCGATCAAAATATCTGACTGGACTCCTTCTTTTACTAATCCAAGGTAATCCATGACGATTAATATGATCACAAAAACTAACATGCCCAACGTCATAAGAAGTAGATATCTCTTCTGCTTTCTATCTTCATTACGTTGATCCAGAACCTGTTCAATCCAGGTTAACTCACTTTCCATTCGGGCAAACTGATGTTGGTTCAAAACAACATAGTCCATTGCTCCTGCCTTTAAAGCCTCTGCTGCTTTGTGTTCCTTATCAGAATCGCAGAAGACGATCACTGCGACTTCATCCCATTTTATCTTTAACCGACTTATTACTTCAAGTGCCTTGCTGTCTGAACTTTGATTGGTAAAATGTTCAATATCCAAAAACACAACCATAGGAGTTGCCGAATCTGAAGACAAACATGCTTCAGGAGAATCGAAGAAAGAAAGTTTCCAGTTTTCCTGATGTCCAAGTGCATCCTGAATTTCCAATTGACGTTGGCCGTCTGACTCGATAACGAACACGTGCTTATCCGACTTTTTAATTGGCTTTTTCATCATTTTCATCACAATAGATCTGAAACTTCGCTACCAATCCCAAAAAGACGCATGACATTCATCTGCTCTTGTTTATGATTATAGTCAGCATTCTGAATAAGACCACTCAGGTGAATTCAAAAAAAAACCCCGCACCAGGCGGGGTTTTCTCGTAATTCAATAGGTTGAAATTATTTCTTAATGAACTTAACTGTTTCTTTTCCGGTAGCAGAAGAAAGAGTAAGGAAGTAAACACCTGAAGC
>CAMCXM010000092.1 GCA_945883425.1 Spirosoma fluviale | reverse complement strand
CATATCCTTTAATGCGTGAGTAAACACCAAAACGACAATTTTCGAATTTGGTTCTTTTACTAAAGTATCCATTAGAGAATGAATAAGTAAAACTGATTTGCCACTTCCTGCAAATCCTTTTACCCAAATGTTTCCTGATTTTTTTGATTCAACATTGATAAATTCCCTTTGGACAGGGTCAAGTTGATCTTCTCTTATCATCCAAGCCATAGTTTCTTATTGTTTTATTAACCCTTCTTCTCTTGAAGTAATGGTTAGATTTTCTGAATTATATAATTTTTCTCCGCTGAATTGAGGTTTTGATTCTCTTACTTGTTGAGCAAAATCTCTCATTCCCAATTCGTCAGCGGCTGACGATAGCCAACTATAATCGCTTTCGCTCATTTGGTTAGTGTCAAATTTTCCTTTCCAAGTATCAAAAGCCTGTTGAATTTTCTTTTTCCCTTCTGGATTATTTTCCTTTTTCAATAAACGCCCTAATTCGTATAAACTGTGCGGTTTATCAGGGTCAAGGTGTAATGATTCTTCTAATATCTCTTTGAATTTTGTCCTGTCTTTGGCCTTTAATTTGTAAGCATAATTAAAAGCAGTGGTAGCGTTTTTGTTTGCGTTATAACCTTTTTCATAATACTCTAAAGCTTTGTCGTCAAATCCTGCACTTGAATAAAAAACACCAATTTGATTAAAATTATGAATACTTGGATAAAGTTCATTTAAGAGTTCAAGCGTTTCAGCGGCTCTATAATCATTACCGACTTTTTCATAAGCCTTATAAAGCGTTTCCAAGCCTTGCTTTGTAGGTTTTCCACCATTTTGTTCTGCTTCAATGTTTGCTTGCCGTTCTGCCTTCAAAACAATTCTTTGTTCTGTGCTAAGTTCTTTGTTTGCAAATGGGTTTATCGGCTCAACCATAACTTGTTGCCCTGCTGCTGTTGCTCGTGCAAGTAAAAGTTTGTCGGTGGTAATTTCCAATTCCAACCTTACAGGTGTATTTCGTTTGAAACCTTGTGAATTTCCGCTTACAATTTTTATGTTGTAAAGAAGTTTGTTTACATTTCCTAAACAGATTGGCAATTCAATAGCTTGTTGTCCGTCTTGGCCCGTTACCAAATCATCAATTACAATTAAGTCGCAAGGAATATGCGTTCCTGCTTTTAAAATCACCTTTGGTGTTTCATCTTTTGTAATTACAAGAAACGGCTCACTTGTTATTGGCTGAATAATATTTTTTCCAAAGCCATTGTAAACAAGTGAATGGATTGCAGCACCGGATGAAACGTGAGTTTGCAAATCTCGTGGAATTAACAAATCTGATTCTTTGAAATACTCTTTCAAAGCTGCTTGCACATAAGGATTTTTAGAACTTCCGCCAATAAACAGAACATAATCAATTTCGTTTTTGGATAGCAAAGCCTTTTTTAGTGCAGTTTGAATGGGACTGAATATTGTTGCAAATTCATCTTCCACAATTTTGGTTTTGTATGGAACAATTGTAGTTGATTTTAAAAACGCTTTCATTGCTTCATTGAACTCTGCGTAGGAAAGTTTTGGTTCGGTCAATGTTAAAAGCCCTTTTCTTGTGTCAATTTCTATACGATTACCTACTGAAACATAATCTTTACTTGTTGCGTTTGCTGGTAAAATCCGATTGTTTGTTTGCAATGCTATGTTTTCGCAAATCATTATTTTTAGTTGCTCAGCTGATTTTAGAAGTTGGCTTACTATTCTATTTTTTTCAGGTGTTCTAAAATCATCTTTATTCATCCCGCTTTCTTTAAGAAGTTGCGGGAACAAATAATCAATAGCAATAAGTCGGTCTATATCATCGCCACCCAATTTTTCAAATTTTGAAATGGAAAGATTTTTAGAGTAAATGCCGTTTAAATTTTTTCCCAATTCAAGAATTGAAACATCACAAGTTCCTGCACCAAAATCAAAAACTAAAATTTTCGGGTTATCTCCGTCTGGAATTTTTATTGGATTATTTTCTAACGAAGAAACCTGGATATAACTAAGAAAAGCGGCATTAGGCTCATCTATCAAAGATTGTTTGTTAATGGAAATTCCATTTTGTTCAAGTGCATAAATCAATTCTTTCCGTTGATTTGCTTCAAACGAAGCTGGAATGCTTACTGCAAATTGAACATTGGATGATAAATTATTTGTCTTTATGTAGCGGTCAATTTGTGCTTTTAGATATTGGAAGAAAACCTTTGCAGCGTCTTTCGGATTCAAAATAGGAAAGTCGCTTTTTCTGTCTAGTTCACTATTATAATATTTTGAACCAAGGTCTTCGCCTAATTCCATTTTGAACGAATACCAAACATTTACACCTTTCTTTAGCTGATATTTTAAGTCTGCTGCTCCTTTGCCAACTAAAAGTTGTTGGTTGTGCCAAGCAATTACAGTCGGGATTTTTTCTGACGACATTATCGCACCGTCATAAAGCTTTTGATTTAGCCAAATTGGAACTGTCAAAATTTCTTTTGTTTCCTTGTCAATAGTTGCAACTGAAACAACTGTCGTAGAAGTTCCAAAGTCAATACCGATAAAAGTCGTATTAAAAACGTCAGTCGTTGGTCTTGCAATTTGTGAGTTTCTTAATGCAGGGAATAAACTCTGAATGTTAATATCTGTCGCCATTATTTTATTTGGTTCTTGTCAATTTACTTTGTGCTGGTTTGTCGTGCAGTTGGGGCAAAAGCAAATGTGCTGCAAAGCGTTGGATTTGTGCGGTGGGTTGCAGCTCTTTTGATTTTGCCGAAGCGTAGGTATTTTGTTTTTCATTTAATTTCTGTTCGTTTTTGTTGGTCGTGTCGGTCTTTTAGGGTGAGTGCTAACGTGCCGGTTTACGCAACTCGCTTCCCCGTAGTGGCGTATATATTTCAAATCTGGCCGGTTTATGCAAGTTTGGATTTCTCATTTATTCTGAACTATTCAGTGAATTCCCAAATCAAACCTTCCTTTTCTAAAACACCAAATTATCGCTTCCCGTATTTTTAGAGGTCAATGTAGAAAGTTTAACTTTCAAAGAATTGGGGTAAAACAGCTTTTTAAGGGAACTGTCGCCTGAAGGCCAGAGTCCTTGAAATGGTCCGAACGAAGCACAGCTTCGCCCGATTCGGCAGCAATATAGGTAAAAATGCCCTTGGTTGCATGGAAATGAGGTTTTAGTGATTGTTTCGGGTTTGGAAGTAGGGGAGTCGCCACTTGTTCGTATAGTAAGCGCAGCGATCTACGGACTTGAAATAAGACGTAGGTTGTAAACCAAGCCGAAGGCATGGGACTCTGTCCCGGTAGTCAATCACGCTGCTCAAACTTTAGGGCTTTTGCTGGCCCAATTATGCTTTAGTTTTGTTAAAGTCGAATTTAGATTTGGCCAATTATATAGCTACCGGGACAGAGTCCCTACTTTCTATTATAAGTTCGTAGTGATCCTTCGGAATACTACGAACAAGAGAGCCTTTCTTTGGTAAAAGTCGGATAGAGATTTGACTAATTGGATAGCTACCGGGACAGAGTCCCTATATTCTGTTCAAAATTCGTAGAGCCCTTCGGAACTCTACGAATAAGAGGGCTTTGCATTGACCTCAGACGCAAAAGCAAAGACAACCCAAGAAGGAGTTTGAAAAATCTGAGTCTTGTTAAAAAAAATAATTCAAATGTATTTTAACTTTATTCTTTTCGATGTTTTTTTGAGTTTCAATCTAAAAATCAACTTCCATGAAAAATATCATTTCTCATTTTGCAATTTTTGCTTGCAGTTTAATCGGTGCATTTGCCCAACCCTCGTATAATCTTCAATTAGCTCCTGCCGGTTCAATTTCGAACAACCAATCTTACGCATTGTCCTCCGAAGTAAATCCAGGCCCTGCAGGTGCAAATCAAACCTGGAGTTTTACACTCCCTGATACCGGAATCCCTGCCCCGATTTTTGAATATTTACTTCCTTCCAATACCCCATATCCAGATTCTTTCCCGAACAGCACCTTGGCATCAAAAACTATTGTCAGCCAGGGTCCCTTTCAGTATCAATTGTTTTCTTATTATAGGTCAACAGGAAATATAACCGAACAATTGGGTTCTATTTCTATTATTCAACAAGCTGCATTCACAAGCCGATATTCCAATCCTGAAACCATCCTTTGGAATTCACTTCCATACAACCAAATACAATCAGATAATTTCTATTCCATAATGTTTGCGGATACTTCCTACGGTTCCAAAACCATCATTTATGATGCTTATGGCAGCATTTCAATACCACAAGGGCTGTTCGGAAACGTGGTTCGGTTAAAACAAAGCCGGATATTAAGTTCTAACAGTCCATTGTCAAATGATTCAAAAAATACAACGTACTTATGGATTAAAGCAGGACCTGTTGTTTACGACCCTGTATTTTCGTTATCGATAGACACTTCTGATGGCCTAGATGGGGGCATTATGGTTAGGAGAAATGCCACAGTTCCCAGGCAATTGACAAATACCAAAATCCTGTTTTCAGATTCAGAAGTTTCTGTTTTTCCCAATCCCGTGGCTGATAAATTGAATATCAGGTTTACGCCAAAAAATGGAGAAAGCCCGATGGTTACTATTTTCGATATGCAAGGCAGGATATATGAAGAAATTCCGGAAGTTATGCACCAGGAAGGTTTGGTTCAGGTTGAGACTCAAAAACTGCCTCCTGGCCTCTATTTCGTTAAGTTTTCTCAAGGTAAAATGGTTAGGACTTTCCGATTTAAGAAAGATTAGCCTGAAATAGTCGCCACTTGTTCGTATAGTAAGCGCAGCGATCTACTGACGTGATATAAGTGGAAGGTTGGAAATCAAGCCGAAGGCATGAGACTCAGACCCGGTAGTAAATCTTGCTGCTCAAACTTTAGGGATTTTGCTGACCCAATTATGCTTTAGTTTTGTTAAAGTCGAATTTAGATTTGGCCAATTATATGGCTACCGGGACAGAGTCCCTACTTTCTATTATAAGTTCGTAGTGATCCTTCGGAATACTACGAACAAGAGGTTTGTACTTTGGGCCATGTGTACACCTACCGGGACAGCATGCCAAGCCGAAGGCATGGAGTCCCTATTTCTTATTCAAAGTGCGTAGTCTCGCTTCGCAAAGACTACGCACAAGAGGATTTCTGGTAATTTCAGGGTGCCGATACCAAAAGTGAGCGATCGAAAGCAATTCGCTTTGGCGTAGCATTTGCGCCGGAAATGATGAAGTGCTGCGCCAACTGTTCCCCAAGGCTTTCCTGAATTTTTCGCTTTATCCTCGATATTTTCTCGCTGCATGAATTGCTGTGTGGATTCACCAGATCATTAATTCTTCTTTCTATGGAAGCAATGCTGTCGGCCGTGGAGAGACTCAGGTACAGATGCTCGATTTCCTTGCGGTAATCCGGAAGGTGACTCATCAGAATGCCATCCTCATGGTTCAGGAAAAAGAGGTAAATGGTTTTTTCCAGCGGATTGAGGTGCAGCTTTAGCCGGCCGAGTTCCGGAAATACCAGGTCTTTGTTCCTGCCCTCAATGTGCAGCTCCGGTACTTTTTTGCTGATCTGGAAACGGCTTTTAAAAAGCATGTGCGAGCGGATGCCATCGAGAATGGAAAATACCTGCTCCATCAGGTCAGATGGCGCCTTCCGGTCTTTGAAAAGACTGAGACAATCTGTGCAGATATCACCAGTACGGACCTTCAGACTTACCTGACGCTTATTTTTGCAAAAATCAAGCATACAACCTCTGGGCTCTTCATGCCAGCTGGCATTGAGGTCGGCATAATCATGGAAAACAAATTTCTTTAGTACTCCGGTAGCTATCTGATAGGCAATCGGAAAACGCCGGTCACTGCCAACGAAGTAATCCCAGTCTTCTGTATGCACAAAATGGTCTCTTGGTCCCTGAGGATTTCCGGCTGAAAACCAGTTGAGGTTATTATTGTGCGAGGTTAATAAGATAACAAACTCATCATCGCCGATGTCGTGCTGCTGTCGTAAATGACCGCAATGCTCAAAAATCTGCTGCCAGCTGAGTGTGTAACGGGCAAAAAAACGGCTTTCAAAACCAGCCGGTTCTTCTATGCTTGCGCAGTAATTAGTCTTCTGAATAGATTCGAAGGGATCTTCGGGCGAAGGCTCTGTGAAATCACTGAAATAGCTGGTTTCCGGCTGGATGCTGAATTGCATCGGCCCGGGAAAGCTGCAAAGCAGATTGTAAGCATCACTGAGAACCTCAGGTTCGCAGTCGTCGCTTCGGAAAAGGTGTACGGTCATTCTTTAATTCTGGTGAACGAAAATAGAGAAAAAGCCGGGAAAATAATCCCGGCTCTTGCTTTATGTAGGGAAGAACGGTGAAATCGGGTGGCATTGAAATCCGGGTCTTCAAAATTCAATGACCGGAACGTTCAATTGCTGTAGTTTATTGAATAGTAAATATTGTTGGGTATTCCATTCAGATAGACTCGGGTGACAGGGCATAGCCATCCCTGCAAAGTGCTGTCTTGATCCCTGAACCATCCGCCATTGCAGTCCTCATTCAATATTTATAAAGTTCTGCAGCCGGGAAATTTCTCTATGCTGAATATAATTTCACATCGATCACTATCCGGCACATAATCCCAAATTCCGCAATAGAAATAGCTTTTGGTTCATAAATGATTGATGTTGCTAAAGCTCCAACTTCGTTTTTCACATTAAGTCCTCTACCTTGGAGGACCTGTCCCGAACTGGCTTCGGGAGGATTTAGGTGAGGCCACAAAACATGGAAAATCAATCATTTACATCCTATTGCATTATCTGGGATAAAGGGTAATAACTTCCGACATGCCCATAACAAACGGCTCTGAAATAATTGATCTTCTTTCATCATCAAAGGCCCGGGTGGTATTGCTTTTATACAAGCTGAGCTGCAGCATGGAGTTATTATTCATCGCTTAGTTCAGGAATTCTTTTTTGATGTTTCCATGTTCCTTTGCTGAAGCATACTCATGCATTTTCGATTCCAGTGATTCAAAGGCAATGCTCATGTTGGCTTTGGAAAAATTCATCGAACTATGTGCGCCGGCGTTGAAAGCCATTGCGGTTGCCGTGATATCGAAATCCGCACCCAGAAAGGAAAAACTCCAGAGATCGGTTGCCTGCAAACGATCCATTTCGCGGCGGATCATTTCGGCAGAATAGCGATTGGAGGCATTTTCCTGGCCGTCGGTGAGCACTACGACTACCACACTTGCTTCTTTTCTTTCCAGAAGGCCGCCGGCATGCAATTCCAGATGACGGATGCTTTCGCCGATGGCATCAAAAAGAGCTGTATTGGCTCTGGGTTGAACGCTCTGAAACAGATGCTGATAATTTCCAGCTGCGGGAGAGACCGGAACAGGAAACTCAATGACATTATCAAAAATGCAAAGTGAAATGTAAAATTCCTGCTCAGGGTGCTGAATCTGAAGATCGCGAACCTTTCTGAACTGATCCTGTAAGCCACTCATCGTTTGTGTCCAACAGTCAGACATGCTGCCGCTGCGGTCGAGAATGAGGTGGTAAAATGTTTTCCGGTTTACCACCCTGTTTTGATTCTGATCGAACATAAAAATGTATTTTTTTTAGTTTTTTCAGCGGACTTTCCGCCGTTTGATGATACAAAGGTGGCAGGCTCATCTGCCTCAATGAGAATTTCTACAAGCTTGTAAATAAAAGATAAGCTGATAGTCAGCGTATTAAAATGATAGAATCTGGCACAACTTCCTCAGTAGTGCTTTCTACTTGAGGTCTTTACCGCGATCGACTGCCCAGATGCGGGGATAAACAAAAGCCCGGAATTGTGTTTATACCGGACGAAAAATCCGATGGAATTAATGGCCGCAGAGGTCAACGTTTTTTAGGCATGAACAATTTGTTTATGCCTACCGGGACGGCATGCCAGGCCGCAGGCATGGAGTTCCGATGCCTTCGGCTTCGTTTTCAAGCTGCATACGTATTCAAAGTGCGTAGTCTCGCTTCGCAAAGACTATGCACAAGTGGTCAGATTTTTGAGAGTTTGAACAGCTGATGTTTATGGAAAAAGAGAAGGAAATCGGGAAAGCGACTGTTGATTCGTGGGGACACGAATCCAGGCGGAGGAAGGAAATCGGGAAAACGACTGTTGATTCGTGGGGCACGAATCCAGGCGGAGCCGCAGAGGTCAACGTTTTTTAGGTATGAACAACCTGACTACTGATTTGGCGCTAAAGCCGCCACGTACCGCCTGATTCCTGATTCCTGATTCCTGACTCCTGATTCCTGGCTACTGATTACCAATTCCTCTTTCCTGTCTCCTAATCATAAATCTCTTTGCCAAAAATCCGTTCCGTTTATTTTTTCAAAAACGAAACCACTTTGCGGTCTTTGTTCCCCTCAAGAGAGAGCCAATACATGCCGGGAGTCAGGGTTTCAATATGGATGCCGGCTTCTCCATTTGAGGGTTGTACCGGAATTACCGTCTTTCCCTGTGCATCCAGAATGGTGACAACGTCAAGGCCACGAGCGTCACTTGATTGCCAGAACAATTGATCAGAAGCAGGATTGGGATACACCAAAATAGATGGGGATGAGCTCATCGTTTGCGGAGCAGTAGAAGTCGTTTGTAACAACCGCACCAAACCCAGCTTTTCGCCTTCCAGTCCAGAACGTGTCCGGGTAAGAATCGTGATGGTTCCCTGACTTTCTACCAGAAAGTCCTGAATGGAAACCGCATTGCTGAAAAAGTTGTCCGAGATAAAACCCGATCCGTTGAATGTGGTCACCGGACTTCCATCGGCCTGAAACTTTTCTAGCCGGAACTTGTCGTTCTGGCCCATTCCGGAAACATAGATGGCATTGTCTGCATCAATCACCACTTTGGATATGGATTTGAGTTCTGGTAAAAGGATATAACCAAGGACTTCTCCGATGAGTGATATTCGGGCGATGGCAGCCACCCCACCTTTCTTGCCGGATACCAATAATCCATTCGATGTGCCGTACAGACGGTTTGCAGAAAATGAGGCCGAAGTTTGGTCTTCCACTGCGAGTTCTCCCAGGGTTGCATTTCCGAAATTGGTAGCCGATACCATCTGGGCATTGTATTTACGGATCCGGAATCCGGATGAAAACGGAGCCACAGTCGAGTTTCCAGTGTTCCGGAGAATGAAAATATTTCCACCATTGTCGATGTACACATCCACGCAGTTTACTTCGCTGGGTGCGCTCAAACCATGAATCTGGAATTTCCCTGCTGTACCAAATGTGTTGTCAAGGGCGAGACTGCCGCTTAGATGTTTTGAAATGTAACCGTAACTGCGAACTGGTTGCGTTCGGTTGGCAAGAACATATAGATTTCCGGCCTGGTCCTTTCTGATTACTTTCGGATTTGTAAATTCGGTGTTGGCAAAACGGAACTTTTTAGCCGTCGAATTCTGGATGCCCTGACTGTTTGTTTTCACCAGCCCGTAATCCGAAGGACCTGTGAAGGTGCCCAGACTTGTAAATGCGAGACTCACTTCATCTCGGGCAGAAAGCTGAACCATTTCACCGTCATTCAATACAACCCGGTCGTAGTATGTTTCGATACTCCCAAAATCGGCAATCGAAACGCCCTGAGCCCCAAAGCTGTTGTCTGGACTTCCATCCGAATTAAACTTAGTTAGGAGTTGATCGGGGTCGTAGTTTTCGACATCTCCGGATACAAAATATTTGCCATCCACCGTTTTATCGAGGTGTTTCACCCGGTTGTTGGATGTTGTTTTTGTCAGCAATACGAGGCCGTTCTGGCCAAATCCGGAAACAGCAGAGCCATTGGATTGAGTGGAAGCGATGAGCCCGAAGTTTGCATTCGATCCGGTGGAATAAATAGCGCCGGATACCACAACCGTACTTCCCGACATCTGGATCGCTTTTCCAAATCCGGAATTTGTTCCCGAATTGATCCGGGAATATCCACTGGTTCCAAAAGTCGGATCCAGAATGCCGGCTGGCGTTATTTTATAAATGACCGGATGGTAAATGTTGGTGAAATAGGCCTCACCCGTCACAAGCAACGATTCGTCTGAAAGCATCGTCGCATCGAGGCAGGAGGTAAAACTGGTGTTTACACCGTGACTTGCGATTCCATCACTGTCGTAGGTAAGGTCCAGATTGCCATTGCTTTCCAGTCTTGCGGTGTACACTTTATCGTTGGTGGTGGCAGTATTGGCATAACCGGTTGCCACATATTTTCCGTCGTTTCTTTTGAAAAGTCGTGTGGCTTCGTTCTGGCCGGTTGCAAAGGAAAAGGTGAGGACTCCGTCCGTTGAAAAACCGGTATCAAGCGTTCCGTTGCTGTTGATTCTGGCCATTCCAACAATAAACCGGGTGGTATAGTTTAGACCCAGAATTGCAATTTTCCCATCGGTTTCGGGGACCATGTCGAAAATATAACTGCTGGCCGAGTTGGTTGAAAAATTGATGGTGGTCTGTCCTGCTGTCCCGAAATTTGTATCCAGGACGCCATTTGGCTGGTATTTGCGGATGAAGCCACGGTAGACTCCGCTTTGAAGGAAATAGCCTCCCACCAGAATGCTCCCATCGGAAAGGACCACAATTTTTTCTATGATGGAAAAAGAGGCGTTTCCGTTGACCTGAAACTTGAGGTATCCATTATCACCAAACGAATTATCGATGGTTCCGTTGCTGAGCAACCGGCTTACTACACTTGATGTGGTGTTATTCAGTCGGGAACTGCCGGCAACTAAAATCTTTCCATCACTCTGGAGAGCCATGGTTTTTAGGTTTTCAAGTCCTTTTGTAAAATCAACATAGGCATAGCCGGCATTGCCAAAAAGATTGTCCGGAATTCCACTATTCGAAACCCGGGCAATCACAAAATCAGTGGTGAAATTCGAGCTGTTTCCAGCTGTAATGATCGAGCCATCGGATGCCACTGCAAGCGCATTCATCCTTGTGGTGCCGGCAGCGAGGTTTTGTTCTACCAGTCCATTGCTCCCAAAGTTTGGATCAGCGACGAAATTCTGGGCAACAGCATTGTGAAAGAATGTGACGAGAAGAAAAGGTACAATGTATTTCATAACTGATTGATTTATCTGGTCTGTTTAGAGGGGCAAATCACCATCTAAGTTTGGTCCCCGGCAATAACACGTTCGTTGTATAGGAATGAGGAATGATGAGTGATAAATGTAAAGCAGGTCCCATTGTTGGGAGAATCGGTTTTGCAATGTCAAAAAAAAAAGGGACCGAAATCCCTCTTTATGTTTGAACGTCTAAACTTTTTCGGATTCCTTTCCCCAATGTTCCGGACTTCGCCAGAGAGAGGAAAGAAGGAGCTCTCTCAGGAAGAAAAACTCTTTCGGAAGCTTGTCGTACATGCGGGAGAACAGTTCTTCATGGCCCAGTAACTCTTGTTTCCATGGTTCACGGTCGATGCTCATGATCGCGTTGAAGTCGTCTCTACTGAAATTCTCCATGCCGGTCCAGTCCATGTCTTCATAACGAGGCATCCAACCGATCGGACTTTCCACAGAAGATGCCTTTCCGTGAACACGCTGCACAATCCATTTGAGCACCCGCATGTTTTCACCGAATCCAGGCCAGAGGAACTCACCGTTTTCATCTTTCCGGAACCAGTTTACACCGAAAATCCGTGGTGAATTGGGAAGTTTCCGTCCAAACTGCAGCCAGTGATTGATGTAGTCGCCAATGTGATACCCCATAAACGGAAGCATTGCAAATGGATCTCTCCGCACTTTACCGATTTCACCGAAAGCAGCTGCCGTCATTTCGCTTCCCATGGTAGCGGCGGTGTACACACCAAAGTTCCAGTTGAAGGACTGGTACACCAATGGAATGGTGCTGCTTCTCCGTCCGCCAAAAACGAATGCTTCAACCGGAACCCCATTCGGGTTGTCCCAGTCAGAATCGATGGCCGGGTTTTGGTATGACGGAGCCGTGAAACGCGAATTCGGGTGAGCCGCTGGTTTCCCGCTGGCTGGATCATAGGGCTTTCCGTGCCAGTCGGTCAATCCTGCCGGTGCTTCTTTGGTCAAACCTTCCCACCATACATCACCATCGGCTGTGATGGCCACGTTGGTAAAGATGGTATTCGCTTTGATGCTTTCCATCGCGTTGGGATTGGTTTTGTAATTCGTTCCCGGCGCTACTCCGAAGTATCCTTTTTCCGGATTGATGGCATACAAGCGGCCGTCTTTTCCTTTGTGAATCCAGGCAATGTCATCACCGACAGTGGTTACTTTCCAATCATCCACACCTTTGGCCGGGATCATCATCGAAAAGTTTGTTTTTCCACAAGCCGATGGGAAGGCCGCCGCCACATACGTTTTTTCTTTTTCAGGCGATTCCACACCGAGAATCAACATGTGTTCGGCCAGCCAGTTTTCTTCTTTTCCTAAAACCGATGCAATCCGCAAAGCGAAGCATTTTTTACCCATCAGAGCATTGCCACCATATCCGCTGCCGTACGAAACAATCAGTCGTTCTTCCGGAAAGTGCGATATGTATTTCAGCGTTGGGTTGTTGGGCCAAAGAACATCTTTCTGTCCATCTGCCAATGGTGCTCCTACGGTATGAATGCATTTTACAAAACCTTCTTTCAGAATATACGGCATCACCGCTTCGCCCATACGGGTCATGATGTTCGTATTTACCACCACATATTCTGAATCGGTTACCTGTACGCCGTACCGGGAATAGTCGGAACCGACAGGACCCATACAAAACGGAATCACATACATGGTCCGTCCTTTCATGGAACCTTCTAACAGACCCGACAATACCTTTTTCATTTCTCCCGGCTCCATCCAGTTGTTGGTCGGACCGGCATCTTCTTTTACACGGCTGCAGATGTAGGTGCGGTCTTCCACGCGTGCCACATCGCTGGGCTCACTGAAACAGGCAAAGCTGTTTGGTCTTTTTTCCGGATTCAGTTTGATGAAGGTGCCTTTGTCGACCAGTTTCTGACAAAGAGAATCGTATTCTTCCTGACTTCCATTGCACCAGACGAGGTCAGTGGCGCCACAATGACGGAAAAGATTCTGTACCCAGTTTTCGAGATCGGCCTTAATGGGCGAGTCGGTTTGCAGAGGAAATGTGGTTTCCTGAAACATGATGAATTTTTATAATTTGGTGTAAATAAAAGTCGCCAAAGGTTTCGAGTCTCTGAAATCAGCCCGCATTTTCGTAGAACTACGTTATGCCGGAAAGATGTTTTTCAGGTCCTCAAGTCCAAATGGTCGGGCAAATGTAATCGGTTTCGAAAATTTGCCGAATACCAATTCCGGATTTAAAAAAGAATTAGGAATTAGGAATTGAGAATTAGGAATGAATCGGTTGAATGAAACTTGATGACTATAAAAAAGGCGACCATACAACCTCTTGCATTACCTTTGCCCGGCCATTGCCCTGGTGGTTTGATCGCAGGGTGCTGATATGAAGTTTTTTGCACGGTTTTCCTGGTTTCTGTCTCTCCTTGGTTTTCTATACAATCTGTTCACTACCTACGGCAACATCCAACAGGTTTTAGTGATTGACATGCAGATTTTTACATTCGCCATATCACGCAATCAATACTTCTTTTTCTTCCTGGCCTTTTTTCTGGTGCTCAATCTTCTTCTTGTAATGTTGGGAAGAATGATTCCGTCGATTCCAAAACCTTTATTTATTGTGCCTCAGGCTCACTTCTGGACTTCCTCAAAATCAAACCGGGGCATGGCCAACCAGATTCTCACCAACTGGACCTGGGTGATTGCCGCCACCGCCAACTACTTTATGATGTACTGGATGTTGGTGCTCGAAGATACATTTCATTATGAAGGAGGGAGCCAATCGGCCATCGGCTGGTTTTACAAACCGGGTATTTTGATGGCCGTTTCTATGCTGTTTCCCATCATTCGCTTGTTTATCCGCAACCCGGATTTACTCGCTCAAAGGGAAAGAGAGTAATCCCGGAATCCACAATGAAACCGACGGATCCGTTCAGTTCAACCATGGCCCGCGTTTGCTCGTGGGTAGCTGCTATTCTGATCCTTTTGTTCGCCGTCTGGAAAACAACCTACGGACTTGAGTCAGTGATGGACATTCGCTTTTACGACGAAAGTTATTACCTCACGCAAGGACTTTTTCACCCCGTCCGTTCTTTCATCGCCGATTATTCTGCACTTTACTGTTTGTATTACAAAGCCCTGAGCCAGTTCAGTTTGTCGGACGGAATCGCCTTGTATTATGCCAATTACAGGCTTTGGTCGCTGGTTTTGTCGCTGGTTGTTTTTGGGGTATTGCGACTTTCGGGTTGCCATCCCGGTTTTGCATTGGTTTGGGCTGTGGCCTCCACCTGTGCCCAGATCAATCTTCCACTTTGGCCGAAAGCCGGTCATCTTGCCATGCTTGGGGTGAGCATCGCTTTGGCTGGATTTGTTTCTCTGAAAGACAAACCTCCCGCTGCTACTTTTTGGATTGCCGGCATGTTTCTGGTGATTTCCTGGTGCCGTCCCGAATTCCTCGCAGGGAGTCTTGCCGCCGCAGTTCTGTTCCTTTTTTACCTTTTAAAAAGTCGCTTTCAACTTGGAGGGAAGGCTGCAATTTGGATTTTCCTGCCCTGGCTTGCGGCTGGGTTTTTGTTTTTTCTCTGGGGATTTCCGATGGGACAAAGCGGCCGGGGAATGGTGGCATTCGGACAACACGTGGTGCACAACTGGCGGAATATTTCCGGACAAAACAGCGGTGACCTGATGGAAGACTGGGTGAACTGGCGGGAGATTTTTGGCCGGCTTTTCGGTAATGCAGACGGTATCGTTTCAGCATTTATCCACAACCCCGAGGCCATGTTTCAACACCTTTGGTTCAATCTCCGGTATGTGTTGTACAACAGTTTTACCTACTTTTTCGAAAGTCTGTTTCCAGCCCGTTGGCTTGGGATTCCGGTCTCGGTTTGTGTCGGAGCGTTGTGGCTGGCGGGAGAGTATTTTCATGGCTTCAACGGCCTGGCTTCTTTCTGGAATCGTGCGGTTGTTTGGTTGAAAAAGTATGGATTGCTCTTCGGACTTCTGGCGATTCCGTCCGTTCTGGCGGGGTTGCTTTTCCAGCCTCGTCCACACTACATTCTGCCCTTGTTTCCTTTGTTTTTATATGGAATCGGAAAACTGGCGGCTACGTATCGGTTTTCGCAATTTGCCGATCATTGGAAGTTTGGTTTCGTTGCCGGAGTGTTGGTGGCTCAACTTTTCTTT
>CAMCXM010000091.1 GCA_945883425.1 Spirosoma fluviale | reverse complement strand
TCGGTTGCCGAGTTTCAGCCGAAATCAACGAAATGAAATCAAGAATAACCGGAAGGTTTATTTTTACGACAACGGAATCCGGAATTCGGTGATCAATAATATCAATCCGATCGAGCTTCGCACAGATAAAGGAGCGTTGTGGGAAAATTTCCTGATCAGTGAACGAATGAAGAGTCAGTCGTACCATCAGGTTTTTGCGAGTCATTATTTCTGGCGGAATCTGCAGAAACAGAAAATCGATTTCATTGAAGAAGCCGGTGGTAAGATTTCGGCCTTTGAATTCAAATGGAAGAGTTCCGGTAGAAAGAAAATTCCGGCCTCTTTTATGGAGAGTTATCAGGCAGAAGGCAAATTCATAGACCGGGATAATTTCCGGGAATTTGTTATGATTGAAAGATGATGATTGGTCGTTTGAAATCGGCACAAGTTCCGCTCGCAATTACAATGAGATAGCCAATTTGGATTCCCATTTCATTGCTTTTTCGGAAATGAAACAACTATATTTGAATCACTAAATGATAACCAAAATGGTCCAGGTCAAAGGAAAATATTTTAAGGGCGTCTTAACACTACAACAGGAAATTTCTTCTGAAAAACCGTTGGATGTGATTGTGGTTTTTCCAGAAGTTGAACAGAAAGGAGAAGAGCTACTTAACTTTTCACAATTTGGTTTTACTAAAGCTCAGGAGTTACTCGCCGATTTTAAAGGTTCTTTTACGAAAACAATTCTCGAGGAAAGACGCCGAAGCAGATGAAAATTTATTTGGATTCTTCATCTCTTTTCAGACTCTATCACCACGAACCAGGCACGGAAGAATTCATAGCTTTCCTCAGCAATTTGGCTGTGACGGGAATTGTTCTCAGTTATATAAGCAAGCTGGAATTTGAATCTGCCATTTGGAAAAAAGTTAGAACGAAAGAAATCAAAGTTGAGACTGCAATAGAACTCATTCGAATTTTCAGAGATGATTATCCTAAATTTGAATGGATTGAACATTCTTTAAAGACAGAAGAATTTGCCATCAATTGTTTAGATACTTATGGTGCTGAAGGTTTGAGGACTCTTGATTCAATTCACTTTGCTTCCGCCCTATTGATTTCGCATGAAGCTGATTTATTTTTAACTGAAGATAAACTGCTTAAAAAACTATGGGAAAAAGCTGGGATGAAGACTGGAATCTGAGTTGAAATTTCCCAACTGGGCGTAGACTCCAGTCTACGTCCGTGTGATGGCGAATCTTTGTTTCGCGTGAATTTTAAGATCCGCAAATGTATAATTCGCACACGCCATGAATTAATCAGAAGACTAGGCCAAACCACTTATATGGATTCAACTTTCCCCTTCCTGCATTGCATACTTTTTTCAATTCCCCGATTTCTCATAGTCTTCGGAGAAAGGGATTTAGAACAAAAGCTTCTATTCAATTCAAGTCCATCCTCAAAAATTCCGACCCTCTTTCATTTTCCGTTTGGATGTGCGTATTTTCCGGCCGCTATCTATGTGTTGTCCTTTGCCTATGAATCGTTTTGCCTTCGTCTTTTTTCTTCTTCTCTCTGCCTTTTCATTTGGACAAGCCAAAAAACCAGCTCCACCACAGGCGCCAAGAAACGGGGCTGTCGAAATGCTCCGACAGGTAAAGGAACATTTTGGCAAATCGGATTACCACCAGAAAGTGAAGTTCATCAACGAAGATGGAATGACGGGCTACGAATTGCAGACCAGTAAAAAAACGTCCTTCGAAAGCGATGCCTTCTGGAAAGCAAACAACGACACCCTCAGCTATTTGTATGAATTTCCGAAACCGATGAAAGATTCGGTTGATGTCCGAAACAATGGCGTGATCTCCATTTATCCTCCAGGCGGTGAGAATATTTTATCGGCATTCAACTGGTCGAAAGTGGCACGATACAAAGGCGATACCATCATCATACCATTTGACTCCAACGGAGTGGACAATCCCTACGGAAAGCGCTACGACTGGACGCACCCGGGCGATTTTAAAAATTATGCCCGTGCCTGGATATTTCCGGCTTCCATGAAACCCGTCAGTTATAAATGCAACCGGAAGGGAACCTGGAAGCTGAACCGGAATGTCCTCAACTTTATTGCCGAGCCCAACCAGAACGAATTCAACTTTGAACTGAAATACCTGCGGAAAAGCATCCGTCCGATGGAACTCGCTGGACGCCCGGTGACCTACACCAAAGAAATTCCCATTGAAAGCGATACCGTTTATCTGGAACTCAAAGACGACCAGGAAGAAGACGGCGACATGGTCTCGCTTCACTACGACCGCGAGTGGATTGGCAAAAACATTCAGGTGACCCGCCATCCGATTCGTTTGTTTCTGCTGGTATCGCTTGGTCCGGAAGGTTCGTCGTTTATTCTTCACTCCGAAAGCGAAGGAAAAGTTCCGCCCAATACGGCTGAGCTTACCATCTACACGGGAAACAAACACTACACCGTCACGCTTACTTCCAGCCGGAACGCCAGCTCGGGCATTGTTTTGAAGCGGGTGAAATAGTTGTCTGAATTCTTTTAAGGTTGATGCCGGATTTTTCCGTCTCATCCCGGATTCTCTGCCTACTTTTGAGGTTTGCCTTTGGAACCGGTGTATGGCCTCGAAACAATTTGAACTCGTTTTCTCTCTTTATTCGCATCCCTATTTCGGGGTTTTGTTCGAGCCTTATCTGGTTCAGTTGCTGGAAAACGGGAATCGGTCGCTGTCTTTTCAAAAGGTGGCCGAAGCCAATGTCGACGATTTTTACCCACAGGTAAACGCCCATGAGAAAAAGCTGATCAACATTTTGCAACGGCTTTCCAATCAGCAGCTGGCAAAAGAATTTAAGGTCCTTCCGGTGAATCTTGAAACACAGATTCAAAAGTTATCCGAGGCAAAAGATCTCAAAAGCAAGACCCTTCTCGAACATGTCCGCACCCGGCTTTCGGATGCCAAAGAGGAATTTTTCAGGTTGCTGAACGGTACTGAAAAGCTGTTTGAAATGGGCAAAGATGGATATCCGGCCCTTTCCCAGCTTACGTTTCATCCATCCACCAGCCTGAAACTGGAATACACCTTTCATCCGGAAGGCATCGATGTGAAGCCGCTGTTTTCAGATTCATCGCTCCGTGGTCTTCCGGTGCAGGTGTTTGATGAAAGTACGTCGGTAATTCTGGTGGGTCAGCAATTGGTTCGCCTTCCGGACGGACTCAAGCCCAATCGCCTCAAGCCATTTGGCGCCAAACGCTTTATTGAAGTTCAGAAAAAATTTTCGGCTGAGTATGCACGCAAAATCCTCATTCCGGACCTTACGCTGGGCATTGCCAAACTACGGGGCGAATATTCACTCGACCAGATTGGGTTGTCGCATGCCGATCTCTATTTTTCTTTTCAGTTTGAAGGAGCCCAACTGGGAATCTTTGAAAACAAGAACACCGATTATAAACTTCCTTCTTTTCTCACGGCGGAAATTCAGTGGTATTATGGAAATTGGAAAGCGGATGTTTTGACAAACAAAGCCACCTGGATTTTCGAGGATAAAGAGCAGGCGACGTTTCAGGTACTCGAACGCGATACTGTCCGTGAGAGAGTCATTCAGGAGAAAATCGAAACCATCCTGGGAATCAATATTCAGAATGGCGTTTCGAAAATAGGTTTTGCACAGTTGAGAGATCAGATTCTGGGAGCACTTTCTGAGTTAGGGCCGGATGTCAAAGTACGGTTCTCTCCGGAGTTCAACCAACTCACGATGCGGAAATCGAAGTTCAACATCCGGATTTTTGAGAAGATTGATTATTTTCAGATTGAAGGAACCATTGACTGGGACGGCGAAGAAATGGATCTTCTTAAACTCAGAGCGCAGTTTCATTTGCAGGATGGCTGGCTTCGGGTTGGGGATCGATTTATGCCGCTGGATCACGATGATCAACTCTTTCTGAGTCAGTTGATGGTGATGTCGTCCGGAACAAAAGAACTGGCCATTTCCAAAACCACGGCACTGGCCATTCAGGAAAGCAACTCCGGCTTGTTTGCGGAGAGCTGGAATAAAATCACCTCTCTTCTGGCATCGCAGAAATCGGCCGAGCCACTGGATATTGCGGCTTTGAGTCCCAATTTTTCACTTCGCGATTACCAGTTGAAAGGCGTGGAGTGGTTTATCCATCTTTCCATGAACAAACTGGGCGGAATCCTGGCCGATGATATGGGATTGGGTAAGACCTTTCAGGCAGCGGCTTTTCTAAGGTACCTTCAGCTGAACCAGAAGGGAAATAAAAGTTGTTCGCTCATTATTGTTCCGAGCACCCTCATTTTCAACTGGCAGCACGAGCTGAAGCGGTTTTCAGATGAGTTCCGGGTATATGTGCATTCCGGTCCAAACAGGAGCCAGGATCTCAAACAATCGTTTTCGTCTTACAACGTATTTCTGGTTTCGTTTCAAACGCTGGTGCGTGATGTGAAGCTGTTTACGCCTATGCATTTCGATGCCCTCATTGTTGACGAAGCGCACAATCTGAAAAATCCCTCAACGGTTGCGTACAAGGCAGTCAAAAGTCTCACGGCACACCATCCATTTTTGCTTACGGGAACACCTCTTCAAAATTCGCCTGCTGATTTGTGGGCCTTGTCGGAGTTGTGCAATCCCGGTTTGTTGAGTCAGAAAATCAAGCCGGCAAGCTTACAGCGAAACGACAATCTGGTGCGTTTTCAACAGAATATCAATCTGATGCAGGCCTTGGTGAAGCCATTTCTGTTGCGCCGGACCAAGCAGAATGTTTTAAAAGAGCTTCCGGAAAAGACGGTTTCCATTATCCATTGCGCCATGACGGAGGAGCAGGAACTTGAATACCTTGCCTACAACCAGCTTGTTTCCGGCGAACTCAGCGATCTGGCCTATGGCAACCCTGCCGCCCGTAGTGTTCGAATTCTGAAAGCGCTGACTGCTCTCCGTTTACTTGCAAACCATCCGGTGCTGATGGACGACGAATTCAAAGGTTCATCCGGAAAGTTTGATCTGGTGAAAGAGAAGCTGGATGAAGTCCTCCAGGAAGGCAACAAGGTTTTGATCTTCAGTTCGTTTGTGAAACACCTGGATATCATTGGAGATTATCTGGATGAGAGTTCCATCCGCTATTCCAAACTGACAGGCAAAACGGTGAACCGGAAAGACCAGGTAGATTTGTTTAAGAAAGAGGATAATCGAAATGTCTTTCTCATTTCACTGAAAGCGGGTGGGGTAGGACTCAATCTGGTGGAAGCCAGTTACGTTTTTCTATTGGATCCGTGGTGGAATCCGGCGGCTGAATCGCAGGCGATGGACCGGGTTTATCGGATCGGACAAAAAAATAAGGTGACGGTGTATAAATTTATCACGAGCAATTCGGTGGAAGAAAAGATCGTACAGCTTCAGGATCAGAAGACTACGATGAATGATCAGCTGTTTGAGCCCAACGAAGCAGAGCAGAAGGGCTTTACTTTGGAAGCACTTCAGGAGATATTACTGTCAAAGCTTTAAGAATATTTTGTTCGCTATTTAGTTTCTTCTACTTTTGCACTCCGTTTTGAAAATCGTATGTACGCAATTGTAGATTTATTAGGCAAGCAGATCGTAGTGGAAGAGGGAAAGAATATCCTCGTAGATCGTCTGCCACATGAAGAAGGGAGTTCATTTTCATTGGATAATGTTCTCTTCGTTTCCGATAATGGTTCTGTGCAGATAGGTGCTCCTACTGTTTCTGGTGCAGAAGTTACCGCGAAAGTGATTCGTCACACTAAAGGTGACAAATTGCTGGTTTTCAAAAAGAAAAGACGGAAAGGGTACCGCAAGTTTGCTGGTCACCGTCAGCATTTATCTTTGGTTTCAATCGAAAAAATTAAAGCATAGTCCATGGCACATAAGAAAGGGGTTGGTAGTTCCAAAAACGGCCGTGAGTCCCACAGTAAAAGATTAGGTGTTAAATTGTTTGGTGGTCAGACAGCGAAAGCAGGTAACATCTTGGTTCGTCAGAGAGGCACCAGACATCATCCGGGTGTAGGAGTAGGTCTTGGAAAAGATCACACTCTCTTTGCTCTTGTAGATGGCATCGTTACATTTTCAAAAAAGGCAGAAGGAAAGAGCTACGTAAGCATTGCGACAGCTTAATCCATATAAAGCACAAAAAAGGCCATCCGAAAGGTTGGCCTTTTTTTATGCCTAGAAGTGAAGTTGGTTCTGGTTCGAGCCAACAAAAAAGCCACACCTGGAAGGCGTGGCTTTTTTGTTGTACGATACCGTCGTTTAATACGCAGCCAGAACCCGCACATTTTTGGCGACGTCCTGTCCTTCGTCTCCTCTTTCAAGGTCAAACTGAACCGGATCGCCCACCTGTAAATCCTGGAAGTCGCTGTCCATTAGATTCGAAAAGTGAAAGAACACATTGTTCGGAGGAAACTTGATGAAACCAAAGCCATTTTTCAGGCTCATAATTTCACCGGTTTTTCCTTCTCCCACATCACTGTTCTCTACCATCACTGGTTTCCTGGACTCATTCGAAACAAACAGATTGTTAATCAGCATTTCATTTCGTTTGGCTCTGTCCTCAATGATGGAGTGCATCGAAAGGGGGTAGCTGGCTTCTTCCAGTAATTCCTGAGAAGAGCGGGTCACAATCCGTATGTTGTTTTCGTTTACGTATTCAATATCCCAACCCAATACCATCACTTTCACGCCCAGTGAATTCAGCTTCCTCACGAGTGGGACATAATCGCCATCGCCAGCGAGAAGGACCACCACATCCAGTTTTTTCAGACCCGCCATTTCGAAAGCTTCCAGGGCCAGCCAAACGTCAATTCCCTTTTCGACCTTTAGTCCTTCGCTGTTGATTTTGATCGGCATGTAGTGTGTGGTGACACCTTCCGCCATCAGGATATCATCGAAGGCACGATCCCAGAAAAGGAGATCGCCTCGTTGGGATGCGTCATACGCATTTAGTCTTCCCCGGAAATAATGCGCATCCACAATTTTGCAGGAACGCACGTCGATGTTTTCCAGTTCTGCCACCTGATGCCGGATGAAGTCATGGATTCCGGCAACGCTTAAACGTTTTCTTCGGGCATTGCCATAGGCGTAATAGTTACTTGCCTGGAGGAAATAATTACCGTCGTAAAAGACTCCGATTTTTATAAAGCTCATATTCTATAATGTATTTGTATGATGTTTCTTTTTTGATGTGCGTAATCCAGCTTCGGTTTGATTTTGTGCCCGATTAAGGTAGGCCGCAATCATGCATAGGCGGAGTTCGCAGGATTTTAATTATCTGACTATCTCAGATAAGTCGATTTTTGAACAAATGAATTCTACAATTTCTTCTGTCATTTCACTATGCATTGGCAGCGAAAGCACTCGTTCGCAAAGGCTTTCGGATACAGGAAAACTGCCTGTTGGTAAGTTAGTTCCTGCATATGCTTTCTGTAAGTGAAGGGAAGACGGATAATAGATCATCGATTGAATCCCCGCTTCCTGCAACTGCGATTTCACCCGGTTACGGGTTTCGTTGCTTTCAAACAGAATGGTATACTGATGAAAAACATGTGTGGAAAATGGTGAGATGGCAGGGGGCGTGATTCCTTTTTTCTCCTTCAGAATGCGTGTGTACGATGAAGCAGCTTTTTGTCTGGCTTTTGTAAATTCATCAAGATGCTCCAGTTTCACCCGGAGAATCGCAGCTTGAATGGTGTCCAGCCTTGAATTGATGCCAACATAATCATAATGGTATTTCACCTTCTGACCATGGTTGGCCATCATTTTGATGCGTGCTGTCAGCTCTTCATCCTGGCAGAAGAGCGCACCTCCGTCGCCCATACAACCGAGGTTTTTGGAAGGAAAAAAGCTGGTGGTTCCAATGTGACCAATGGTACCCAGTTTCTTTCCGGCGAATTTTCCCTGTATCATTTCCGCACCAATTGCCTGTGCATTGTCTTCAATGAGGAACAGATTATGCTTTTCACAAATGGAAGAAATGGCTTCCAGATCACAACCCTGTCCAAACAAATGAACAGCAACAACCGCTTTGGTCGCAGGCGTTATCTTCGATTCAATTGTGGCGGGATCGATATTAAAGCTGACCGGATCTACATCTGTAAACACAACCGTCAATCCCAGAAGACAAGCAGCCTCCGCAGCGGCTACATAATTAAACGCCGGAATGATGATTTCATCACCTTGCTTCAGGTCCAGAGCCATGTAGGCCAGTTGCAACGCATCCGTCCCGTTCGCACATGGGATGGTAAAACGACTTCCTGTGTAGGACGAAAGTTCTTCGGCAAATTGTGAAACCTGCTTACCATTGATGAAATTCCCGTCTGTCATTACTTCCTGTACAGCCGGATCGACCTCTGATTTCAGTCGTTGATATTGACTTTGCAGGTCGACAATCTGAATTGATTTGATCGTGGTCACGTAGTTGGTTGTGGTTTAGTACTTAAATAGAATCCGTGTTTTCGGGCCCTGAATCACCGGTGTCTGGTTAAGACCAAATTTACGGCGGGCGAAATATGGAACTCCCTCATTGTTATCGGCAAGTGACTTGAATACTTCATCCAGGCTCACCTGCTTGTCTTTATTCAGGTCGGTTTCTTTGTAGTTTTTAAGTGCCTGCAGCAGGTAGAAAGTAAACAGGCCATGATGTTCATCTGTATGCCAGCAGCTCACTTCGGTACCGGTACAGGAACTGATCAGAGTCGTGTTTTTCATTCCTTCCTTTACCGGTTCTTTTGCCCGGATTACCATCGGACTGATTTTGTCGAAAACATCGGCTCCTGAAAAACAGGCATCTGAAAACAAGGTGATGGTTTTGGCGGGAAGTTTTTTAAGGTTCTGATACAAAACATCAATCGAATATCCACCATTTTCCATGTAGTTCGGATCGGCTTCAACCGGCACAAAATAGGCTTTGCTGTTTTTCAACCCCGGTGCACCATGTCCGGAATAATAAATGATCACATCCGACACCCCCTGCTTAATGGTGTTGTACAATCTGCCTTTCGGATTTTCAGATGTGCCAAAAACAGTATTGAAATCGCTCAGACTGGCATTTTCATAATAGAGAATGTTGCCTTCCTTGTAGCCCAGCATATTGATCAGATAGGCTTTCATCGAACGGGCGTCGTTTTCTGCATAATCCACTGATTTTGCTTTTGAATACCGTTGGTTGCCGATTACAACGGCGATGGCGTCTTTGTTGGTCTTGCCGAGTTTTGGAATGTCCTTATCGATTTCAGAAACAAATGCAGCAGGTGGGGTAACCGGCGAAGGAACAACCGTTTCTTCTTTCACTGTTTCTTTTGGAGGTGTGTCCGGAATTGTCTGGCCACTTTCCCGAACCACTTTAAACCCGATTTTTGCGTTCTGTCCTTTGGTGTCTTTGGCTTTAATTGAAATCTGGTTTTCTCCTGGACTCAGAAAAACATCCCCGAAAAACTCCCCTTTTTGATTGAGGATGGCTTCCGTATCATTGATGAAAACTTCATAAATCCCAACAGATGAACTGATTACACCCGATACCGTCATTTTTTTCTGAGTAGTCCGTGCGGTGAAATTGTTTTCCTGATTGAGTTCCGGAGCCGTAATCACAACTCTGGGTGCTTTAGCAGGCAGAGTTGATGGATCTTCTTCTGGTTTATGAACGTCGCTGGATTGATCAATCTGATTTTCGCCCATGCCGAGGGTCATCACAAAAAACGACTGCATTTGCTGTTGCGCCTTGATGTAGGCATCGTAGTTCGGATCAGAAGAATTGGCTGGCACCGTTTTGGGTGTGGTTTTCGGTACCCATCCGGTTTTACGTGGCGGTGTCGTGTTCTTTGGAGGCACCACCACAGGATCTGCATCGGTGGTTTGATCTGGAATATTTTTTTTAGGGACGATAGGCTCTTCTTCTGTTGGAGCGGGCTGACTTTTAACAAACTGATTCAACTCCGTTTTGGAAGAAGTGTAGGTAAGAGCTGAATTGATGAGATAGTAATTTTTAAAATCCACACAATTGGGATAGGCAAACTTGGCAAAACTCAGCTTGGATTCTTCAAATGAAAAGATCGCCATAACGGCTTTGATTTGAGTTGTGCTCAGGCAGAGAGGAACCTGCTTGGCCACTTCCATCTGGTTATCTGAAAAGCTCTCTGCTTTAATGGCTCCTTTGTATTGCTCGAATTCACTGTCTGAAACGGCAACGGAGCATCGTTTCTGGCCAAAAGCAACCGGATGAATTATGGAGAAAAGTGTCAGAACCAACAGCAAACAAAACGGACGGAGACAGATAGTCGTTTTCATAGTATAAAATTTAAACGTCACCAAAAATGCAGCGACAATATAATGTATCAATAATTTGGGTGTGCAAAATAACGCCTCTTACAGAATCTTAACAATGTATTCTGTAAGAGAAGGAGAAACTTTAGTTTCGCTTATTGAGCTCGTCCCGTATCTGGGCGGCCTTTTCGTAATCTTCGCCGGCAAGAGATTCTTCCAGCATTATCCTCAGTTGATCTGTGTTCACATTCTTCACCCAATCCTTATCTTTCTTGCCGGAATTTGGTGACGGGACTTTCTCTTCAAAAGCATCTTCTTCTTCGATGAAGTCAGACAACACAATTCCTGCTTCACTGAGGATGTTTTCGTACGTATAAATTGGAACACTAAACCGTAGTCCAATGGCAATCGCATCGGAAGGACGGGCATCGATTTCCACTTTTTTCAAACCATCTGAACAAACGATTTTGGCAAAAAAGACACCTTCACGGAGGTCTGAGATGATGATTTCTTCTACTTCAAAATCAAACAGCTCGGCAAACGACTTAAAAAGGTCATGTGTCATCGGGCGGTTTGGTATTATTTTTTCGATTTCTATGGCAATAGCCTGAGCTTCAAACATCCCGATGATGATCGGAAGTCTCCGGTAACCTGATTCTTCACCTAGTACCAGAGCGAATGAACCGGCCTGTGACTGACTGGAGCTGAGACCCAGAATTTCAAGTTTTATTTTCTGCACTACGAAATCAATAGAAGATGAAACGAAAGTAAGGACAGGAATTGAATTGACCTTTTTTTCTGTAAGAAAAAGAACAAATTGAGGGGATTTACAAAGAATTTCGCAGAGCCTGTGTCAGTTTCGGAACCACGTCAAATGCATCACCGACAATTCCGTACGTAGCTGCCTTGAAAATAGGTGCTTCCGGATCTTTGTTGATGGCCACAATCACTTTACTGGAACTGATTCCGGCCACGTGTTGAATGGCTCCGGATATTCCAATGGCGATGTACAGATTCGGGCTCACTTTGATACCTGTCTGGCCTACGTGCTCATGGTGTGGTCTCCAGTGCAAATCGGAAACAGGTTTAGAGCATCCAGTCGCAGCACCCAGCACTTTCGCCAGATCAGTAACCAGTCCCCAGTTTTCAGGACCTTTCAATCCACGGCCACCACTCACAACAATTTCAGCATCGGAAAGCAGAATTTCTCCGGTTGCTTTTTCTGTGGATACCGTCCGAATAGAGAATGCTTTGGACGAAACAGAAGGCTGAAAGGCCACAACTTCTCCTGCAGCTGGGGCGAGAGAAACTGCAACCGCGTTCTTTTTTATCGATACGATTTTTCGTTCCGAAGTCAGCTTCATCGCCTCAAATGCTTTTCCGGTGAAAATGCTGCGTTTTACAGAGAAATTCGCATCTGATTCTGGCAGACTCACCACGTTGGTTGCCGCACCGGCTTTCCAGATGGAAGAAAGCTTTGGCACGATGCTGTCACTGAAAACAGATTTTGCCATCACAATAAGACTGGCACTTTTCTGATTAGCAGCTTCAGAAAGAGCCTCAGCGAAAGCCTGGGTATCGTTCTGTGAAAAACGGCTGTCAGATATTTGCATCACGGAGGATGCTCCATGAGAAGCCGCCTCTGAAAGATTGGATGGGTTACCTGCCACAACAGCCGTAACACTTCCTCCCGAGCGACTGGCAATGGTCCTGCCATACACAAGGGCTTCCAGAGAAGATTTTTTTATCTGATTATCGGTAGTTTCGAGAAAAATGAGGACGGACATAGTTGGTATATGGTTATCGGGTAGTTTGATTAAATTACTTTGGCTTCTGATTTTAATAGTGTCACAAGTTCTTCAACCTGTGAATCGGAAATCATTTTGCAATTGGTTCTTGGGGTAGGAAGTTCGTATTTTTCAAACTCCAGCCCACTGCTGAATGAGGTTGGTTCAATCACCTGAAGTGGCTTGGTCCGTGCACTCATGATTCCACGCATGGAAGGAATTTTCCATTCGGCGATCGGTTCCTGGCAGCCGAGTACCAAAGGCAATGAAGCCTGAAGCGTTTCCTTTCCACCTTCAATTTCTTTTTCCATCGTAGCCTCGTTTCCATTAATATTCAGTTTCATCACCGGCGAAATGGACGGAATCCCGAGAAGTTCACCTACCAAACCGTGGACAATACCGGAATTGAAATCGATCGATTCTTTACCCATGAGAATAAGATCAAACGACTTGGTTTTTGCATATGCAGCAATCTGATCGGCAACGAAATAACCATCTTTTGCCACCGAATTTACGCGGACGGCATCGTCGGCACCTATGGCAAGTGCTTTCCGGATAACCGGCTCACTATCGGCCTCTCCAACATGAAAAACAGTGATGTTTCCACTGCCAGCCGCTTCTTTTAATTCAACCGCTCGGGCCAGTGCGTAGTCATCGTACGGTCCGATGATGAAGGTGATTCCTGCCGAAACAAATTTGGTGTCGTTGTCTGAAAAGGAAATTTTGGAGGTCGTATCGGGCACCGAAGTGATGCAAACCAAAATATTCATAGTGTATTGATAATTGGGCCGCAAAATTCGAATTTTTGGCCGAAGAACAAGGCAGGAATTGTAAAAAAAGGCGGTTTATTTTCAGATTCCGTCTTTTGTGCAGACTGCCTGCCCAATCTTAGTAAACATTCAATCCCCAGAATCCACAATGGCCGCCTTCTTCCATTATCTGAAACTGTACAAGAGGATTCTGAAACTCGATGTCGTCGTAATTACCCCGGGCCAGCATAGGGTCGTTTTTTGCAATAACTACCATCGTGGGAATCGTCACCTCTCTGATATGGTATATGCTGGAACAGTTGTGATAATAGTCGGCCGCTCCTTTGAAACCATGAACAGGCGCGGTGCACACATCATCAAAAGAAAAAATGGTGGTGGCTTTTTCCATTTCTGCTAGCCGGTAATAGCCAGGAAACTGTTTCGCTTTCAAACGGATTTTCGATTTTAGGTCGCGTAAAAAGTTAATCCGATACGGCGTGTTCCACCATTTTTCCAGTTTGGCAGAAGAAGCCGCCAGATTCACAGGAGGCGACACAATGATCGCTCGTTCAACACCATGAATTTTCAGCCAGTTACTTTCCTTTCCTAGTGCCAGTAGAGTCATGTTTCCTCCTAAACTAAATCCCGCCAGATGGATTTTTGAATAGTTGAGTGAATTGGCATATTGAATAACCTCTTTCAAATCTTCATAGGCACCTGAATGATACAATCGTTCTAATCGGTTCATTCTTCCTGAGCATCCCCTGAAATTCCACGCCAGCACATTCCATCCTTGTTTCAGGTACGATTGTGCCAGGGCCCGAATGTAGACAGCTTTGGAACTTCCCTCCAGTCCATGAGTCAGAATAACGAGTCCTTCTTCGGACCCTTTCCAGAATTCTGCATCCACAAAATCACCATCTGAAAGAGTGATTTCAATGTTTTCTGATTCCGGAAGCTTCACTTTTCGGAACAGATAGGGAATTATGGTCTGAAGATGGCCCTTCATGGCCTGTATGAAAGGAAGGTTTGTTGATGAAGTCAAATTGTTTGTGCACTGGAGGACGGTACAAATATGAATCATTCGCTGATCACATTTGATTGGATTTCCCCTGGATTTCCTGAACTTGCCGCTATGTTCCGACATGGCTTTTTCTCGATATTGGCAGGCGTTCTGTTGTTCAGTATGTTGCCGGCTATTTCTAATGGGCAATCGGCCCGGATTATTCACTGGCCGGAAATGCAGACGATGTTGGCAGACTCCACAGATTCACTCACCGTCATAAATTTCTGGGCTACCTGGTGTAAACCTTGTGTGCAGGAATTGCCTTATTTCGAAAAAGCCAGAGCCGCATTTGCCGGCAAACCTGTGCGCTTCCGGTACATTAGCCTTGACTTTGCGTCTGATTTTAAGAGTCGTCTCCTGCCCTTTATTTCCAGAAAAATGCCAGGGGCGCAGGTGTATTTGCTGGATGAAACAGACTATAACGCCTGGATTGATAAGGTCGAACCAACCTGGGGTGGATCTATTCCAATCACGCTTTTTCTTAACAATCCTAAAAAAATACGAAAATTTGCACCGTCTGAACTCGGTTATGAACAATTGATTCAAAACATTAGTTCTTCTTTGTAATACATTTATAACACTTTAAAACTATGAAAATGAAACTTAGATTTGTTGCCTTCCTGTTTGCAATTGGACTTGCGGGCGTTTTTACTGCCATGAAGCCGTTGGAGCATGGATACAAAGTCGGGGATGAAGCCGCAGACTTTGAATTGAAAAATGTCGATGGCAATATGGTGAGTATGGGTATGATGAAGTACAGTTCAGCCAAAGGGTTTATTGTTGTGTTCACATGCAACCATTGTCCATTTTCTGTGAAATACGAAGACCGGATCATTGCCCTGAATAAGAAATACGAGTCACTGGGTTATCCGCTCATTGCCATCAATCCGAATGATCCTGAACGTGAGCCTGATGATAGTTTCGATAATATGCAAAAGCGGGCAAAAGAGAAAGGATTCACGTTTCCTTATCTGATCGATGAAACGCAAAGAACCTCCTATTTCTTCGGCGCCGAAAGAACGCCACATGCTTATGTACTGAAAAAGGACGCTGGTAAGTTAAAGGTGGCTTACATCGGAGCCATCGATGATGATGTTCAGAATCAGAAAGAGAAAAAAGAAAAATATGTAGAAGTGGCGGTTGATGAACTGCTGGCTGGAAAGCCGGTTACCAAATCACTCACGAAAGCAGTAGGTTGCGCCATCAAGTGGAAACAATAAAAACCAGATCAATCCCCGGGAACGGGGATTTTTTTTGATCATTGAGATCAATAATTCATGAAACTGGCAATTCACCTTCGGAAATGGAAATCGCGTTTTGATTTTCTGATTCAGTTGTGGAATTTGCCGCCCGATAAACAACACCATGGGAAGAGTATTTGAAAAGAGAAAGCATAAAATGTTTGCCCGATTCGATCGAATGGCAAAGGCTTTCAGTCGTTTAGGGAAAGAAATTGCGATCGCCGTCAAACAATCCGGTCCGGCTCCTGAAAATAACCCTCGTTTGAGGGCGGCCATTCAGACAGCCAAGGGTGTT
>CAMCXM010000090.1 GCA_945883425.1 Spirosoma fluviale | reverse complement strand
GGGTATTCCTGGTCGGTTTCAGTTTCCAGATCATAACTCGGAGTGGTTACACCCAAACGGAAAGTGCCTGTATATTCTTTCTCCGTTGCCATAAAACTCTCGATCTGTTTCGTGGCTTTTCCGGCGCACACGATCACCAAGCCGGTAGCCAAAGGATCAAGTGTTCCGGCGTGTCCAACCTTTTTGATTTTGAGGGCATACCGCATCTTGTTCACCACATCAAAAGAGGTCCAATGCAGTGACTTGTCGATCAGAAAAATATACCCTCCTTCTGTTTCCTGTACCATTCCCTGGGTCGTCATTTTGAAATTAGTCGACAATCTTTATAGGAACTCCCATGTAAAGAAGTGTGAGAATGGTAATGCCTAAGGCAATCCGGTAATACCCGAATACTTTGAATCCATTGCGGTTCAGAAAGGATACGAAGACATTCATGGCAAAATAAGCCACAACGAAAGCGATGGCATTTCCTAAGGCCAGTAACCATAGTTTATCGAGTGATTCCATCAGTAAGTCCCGCTGATCAAGAAGGCTTTTGGCAGTGGCCGCAAACATGGTCGGTACCGCCAGAAAAAAAGAAAACTCAGCTGCCGTTTTACGGGTAAGTTTCTGTGTTAGTCCACCTATGATCGTAGCTGCAGAACGGCTAACTCCTGGAATCATGGATATGGCCTGAATGGTGCCGATCCAGAAGGCAGTTTTATAATCTACTTCGGTTTTGTCGTCTTTCTCATCGCTTGAAAACAACCGGTCAATGAATAAAAGAACGATTCCTCCCATCAGTAAAGAAAATGCAACCACCTCTACGTTTTCCAAAAGGCGATCAATGTGTTTCTTCAGCAGCAAACCCAGAATTCCTGTTGGAATAAAGCCAACCAAAAGGGTCTGATAAAACTTAAAATCCTTGAAAAACCGCTTGAAATACAGAACCACAACCGCCAGAATAGCGCCAAACTGGATACACACTTCAAACACTTTCACAAAAGGATCCTGCTGAATTCCCATTAAGGTAGACACGATGATCATGTGACCTGTAGATGAGATGGGCAGAAACTCCGTGATTCCCTCGACGATGGCGAGGATGATAACTTCTAGTATTGACATAATTGAGGGTGCAAACTATCCAATCCCCGGCAGATTCAAAACCTGCGTTTTGGGTTGAGCCGCTATTTGAAAGGACGGTATCGGTATTTTCTTACAAACCAGAAGATAGAATTCCTTGAAAATCACTCAGAACATTCATGAAATTCAGGTAGGCATCGTAAGGCGAATTGTAGTGAGTAAATGACTGGTGGGTGGCGTCATTCCGGTACCGGGTACTCATATAATAAAAATGATCACTGGTCTGAAGCTTTCCCCAGACATCCAGAATATCGGGTTTCCCCAGTTTCAGAACCACCGGTTCCAGTGCATAAATTTTGCGGAGGGCATCTCGTTGCATGTGGTCTTCTGTCCATGCAGATACATCTTTGTCGGCATCAGCCCAGGAACTCCAGGCAGGAGAATCGTACACAGGAGGTTTTGTTTTCTTGATTTTCAGTAAATCAGATGGTGTCGCGAAATGGGCTTTTTTGTCTTTCAGGATTTGTTTAGGCAGATGTTTCATGAAATCAAAAATCCCTGTTTCCTGTTTCCTGTGCTCACCAAAGGTTTCATAATCCATAAACAGGTTGATGCATCCGTTTGGGTCTTCTACATTATGTAACCACGAGGCAAACGTATCTGCCAACAGTGGATATTCTGACCAGGTTGGGTCTGAAAAACGAAACGCGATGTCATCAGAAAGGATGAAATTCCGGGGCAGGACTTTTGTTTTTTCGTTTTTCGACTGAAAGATTTGATTAGCAGATTCAGCTCCCAGAAATTTCCGTCCACCTTCTGCCAGTACCATTTTGTAGCCCATTTCGTCCAGTAGATCGGAGAGCCCGTTCTGATACATCAGCTCGGTGTTCCGGAATACTTTGGTTTTTACCCCCAGAATGTTCTGCATGGCTTTTTCATGCAGTTTTACCTGGCGGACAAATTCGGTTGGCGAATACAAAGAAGCCAGTGAATGATAATACGTTTCAGAAAGGAATTCCACACAACCGGTTTCGGCCAGTCGACGAAACGAATCAATCACATCCGGACGGTGCCTGTGCAATTGCTCAATGCAGGTTCCGGTTATGGAATATGTGATTTTAAACCGCCCTTCGTTTTCCTGGATAAGCTTGTACATCATCGCATTGGCTGGCAGATAGCATAAGTCCGAAACCCGGTTCAGGATTTCCACATTCTGTGCAGTCGCCTCGTATGCATGATCTTTTCCGATCTTGAAGAAGCTGTAATTTTTAAGCCGGTACGGTTGATGTACCTGGAAATAAAAGCAAATCGCGGCCATAGTGGAATCGGTTTCCCTTGCGGGGGTCAATGTTAAATGGTTTCCGGCAATTTCAAGCTATACTCCAAGAGATTCGTACACTTCCATCACATCCCGGGCCGAATCATCCCAGGTAAGCAGGGCAATGTCTTTCCTGGTTTTGCTGATCATGTCTTCCCGGATACCCTCATAATTAAGTAGTCCGTAAATGTAGTTGGCAAATGACTCCGTATCCCAGAAGTCGGCATTCAAAGCGTTGGGAAGAACTTCCGCCACTCCCGATTGCTTTGAAATGACACAAGGCACATCAAACTGGGCGGCTTCCAATGCTGAAAGTCCGAACGGTTCAGAAACAGACGGCATGAAATAGACATCGGCCTGGGCAAGGACCTTTTTCACGTTGCTCTTGCTCAGGAAGCCGGCAAACACAAACTTGTGGTCAATTTTACGCTCGAGAACTTTCTTCTTCAGTTCATCCATCATATCGCCAACTCCCGCCACAAAAAACATAACCTTTGGGTAGACTTGAAGAAGTTTCCATGCGGTCTCGACCATAAACTCGGGTCCTTTTTGAAAGGTGACCCTTCCTAAAAAAAGAACCAGCTTTTCGCCTGAATTATTTGGAATCCGGAATGTTTCGGCCGGGTCGATGGCATTATGAACCGGATAGAATTTTTCTTCGGGGATGTTGTAGTGAGTCATGGCACATTCCTGTGTGTAGCGGCTTACCGGGATCACCCGGTCTGCTTTGCTCATGCCTTTGTATTCGACTTCGTAGACTTTGTTCCAGTCGCCTTTTGCTTTTTCTCCGACACGGTCCGTCTCGAGTGAGTGTACATGAACAACAAGAGGCTTACCCGTCATTTCCTTTATTTTTACCGCTGCCGGATAGGTGATCCAGTCGTGTGCGTGGATCACATCAAAATCCATTTCCAGTGCCATCCGGCTTACCACTTCGGCATAAGTGGCTACTTTCTGCATGATGTTGGGGCCATAAGGTTCGCTGGTTGAGTACAAAGCACGGATGGCTTCAGGTGAAACCAGGGCCTTGGCTTCTTTGGCAAACCCAATTCCAACCGGATATGGATTGCTGAATTCAGCGGGTACCTTTTTTACTTTGGCATATTCTTCCAGTGGAAGCTCCGGCAGTTCAATCGATTGTTCTCCGGTTACGCCATAATAGTTCAATCCTTTTATACTGACATTTTCCAAAGTTTGATTGCGGTCGGCTTGCGGGATGATCAGCTGCACATCGGCGTATTTGCTTAATGCTTTAACCAGTCCGTAACATGCGGTTCCAAGACCACCGGTGAGTACAGGAGGAAACTCCCAGCCCAGCATCAATACTTTTGTTTTCGTCATAGGGTTTTGATAAAAAGTTAACTAAATGCTCGCAAAATTATGAATAATTTAATTTTCAATCGAATTTCGTGAAAAATTAATAAAGAAACTTTTCCTTCAATGAAAATATGTGATTCTCTTTCCTGCTCTATGCCTTGAAGTCGGATTCGTAGAAATTCCTCGGAATTCGTAAATCAAATCAAATCGTTCGGGAAAACGAAACAGTAGCCTATGGTTTTTATCTACATCCCACCCGGATGTACGCCCGGAGGTGGCCCGACTCCCGGCCGCATCATTCCCGGGAAATTCGGTCTGTCTGATTGTCCTTCCGGAGCTTTAAACGCCCTCAGTGTGTAAGTGAATGTGAGCATAAAGTACCTCTGTAGGTTGTTGCTGCGCACATCTTCGGTATATGTTTCAGTGATGGTCCGGCTGATGTTGGTGTTTTGTTTCAGTAAATCGAAAACGGTTGCTCTCAGTTCCCCGGATTTGTTTTTGAGGAATTTGTATCCAACTCCCAGATTCAGTAAAGCAAAATTGGTGTTGAAACCCTGGGAAAGTCCGGTAAACATCGTTTGACTGTAGTCAGTATTGAAAACCACACTTTCAAAAAACACAAGGTTCAGTTTGGCCCCGATGATCTGGTTTACATAGCTGTTGTTTTGCGTCTTGTTCAGCGTATTTGCCACCGAAGTGTAACTGGCGTTGTAACTCACATTGAAGTCAACTGCTTTGCTGATGTTGCTCGTCAGTGATAATCCCGCACCAAGAGTAGGGGAGTTGGCATAGTTGATTTGGCCGTTCACTTTTCCCGGCGTCCGGGTGAAATTGGCGTTGGCATTCACATTGAGATTTGTCTTCAGTTTGGTAACAGGTAGTGTGTACATCAGGAAACTTCGGAGGGAATAATATCCGTCCAGATTCACCGGTTTTGTCAATTGCGAACCTCTGTTGAGAATCACACCTTCCGCAACGGTATCTCTTCTGGCAATCAGCGTGCTGGTTCCGATGTAGTGCCGTGTAGCCGAACCGCCAATCATTGCAAAGAAGCTTGAATTGTTTTTTGCATTTGTTCCCATATACCGGAAGAACATATTATGCTGGTAATCCTGCCGAAGACCTGAATTACCGGTGCTTAGTTGAAGTGGGTTGCTGTTGTTCACCACATCCTGAAGCTGTTCAATCGACGGTGCATTGGCTGAAGTCCGGTACACCAATCGGAAGTTCTTTTTGTCGGTGATGCTGTACCGCCAGACAAAGGTCGGCAGAATGTTCTGAAACGTGCGGTTCAATGTGTAGTCCAAGGGAAAGGTGCGATCGTTGCTTAATTGCGATTGCTGGAAATTTACATTTACATTCAGGTTGGATTTTGAATTATTGAAAGCATACCCGATTCCGGCATATTGAGAAGGTGTTTTACTCACAAACTTGTTTGAAAGGTTGGGATCCAATGAATCTTTTCCTTCTGTTCGATAGGTGAGTCTCTCATTTTCCGTGTATGCATAGTTGTACGCATAGGTTAGCGAGAGTTGGCTCTTGTCTGAGATGGGTTCGGTATATGTTACATTGTTCTGGATGCTCCATCCTGTTCTGTTAAGGTCGCTTCGCTGCCGGAGGGTGTCGGCTGTTTCAATCTCGCCGAAAAAACGGTTGGCGGAATTCTGTGTCGAATTACCCCAGCTGCCATTGTTCCCCAGATTTGATGTGATTGAAACGGTCCTTCCTTTCTTTTTGAATTTGTGGCGGAACAAGACCTCATTGTTGAGGTTGAACGTTTTCTGCTTCGAAACGTTGTCGTTGTTGGTTGAATTAACTGGCCTTTCCAGAAGTTCATTCGCACCCAGTGTGTTGTTGGTGCTTTGCACATCCTGATACGTGAACCGGGGTGTATATAGAATTGAATTGTTGCTGTCCAGTTTGGCATCCAGGCGTATGTTGAACCGGTGGTTCAGGTTGTCGGTCAGCCTGTTGCTTGAGTCGGTGTACGCTTGTCCGGAGTCTCGGGAGACTACGTAGTTACGGATGGTTCGCTGGTTCACATTATTGCGGCTTTGGTTAAAGAAATAGTTGGCCGAAACCTCCACTTTCTTTCCCCAATTGTCGGAATAATTGAAGCCAATTGCTTTGGTATTCACAATTCCTTTTTTGGAGTTGACAAAAAAGTCCTGTCCTGCCTGATTGAAACCGCCATTCCGGCCGCCACCCATTCCGCCGCCACCTCTCATTCCACCACGGCCGCCGCCACCTCCGCCTCCAGATCCCATCATTCCGGCGAGATCGGACATCGAAAAGTTCTGCTCATTGATGTTGTTGGCCTGTCCAATTAATGTAAGGCGGCGTGCACCCTGAAAACGATTCAGCGTCAGCCCCGATTTGAAACGTTCGTCGGTTCCGCATCCAACAAAGGCTCTGCCAAAATTGCCATTCCGCATTCCGGCTTTTGTGATGATGTTGATGGTTTTGGTCGTGTTTCCATCGTTAAATCCGGTGAAACGTGACTGCTCGCTCATCTGATCAAATACCTGTACTTTATCCACCACGTCGGCTGGTAGATTCTTTAAAGCGGTGTTGGGGTCGTCGCCAAAAAAAGGCTTGTTGTCGATGAGTACTTTTCGCACCTCTTCTCCCTGAACACTTACTTTTCCGTCAGTGACGGTAACGCCTGGCATTTTGGTGATCAGGTCTTCTGTGGTTGCATCGGAATTGGTTTTATATCCGCTGGCATTGAATTGAGCAGTGTCTCCCATCTGGCGAACCGGAGGAATCCGTCCTTCAATTTTCACCGCTTTCAGATCGACTGCCGATTCTTCCATTCCCAGAGATCCCAGCTCGGCGTCCTGGTTGGTGATGGTGAATTTTTTGAACCGTGTTTTGTAACCAAGAAACTGAACTTTGAGAAGGTAAATGCCATTAGACAGACCTGGAATCTGAAAGTTGCCGTCAGCATCACTTTGGGCTGCTTTCACAAGGACGGAGTCGCCAGGATTCAGAACCATACATCCCGCTCCGGGAAGTCCTGATGCCGAATTAAGGTCGAGTATTTTACCTTTTAACTGAAAAGTGGATTGCGCAAAAGCACAGGTAGCCAAAAATGAAAAAATAGCAGCCAGACAAATGGTCCGGAAAATAGTCGTATTCAAATGGTCAGGAATTAGCGGTGCAAAACTGCAATTTTACCGTGACTTGAGAAGTAGTAAATCGTAAATGGTTTAAATCCAGCCACGAATACACGAATTTCTTCTTTTTTGCTTTGATCCCATAACTGAAATTCACCCAAGCTTCTTCATAAACTGCTGCTTTGACGTTTCATCACTAAGTGGATTTTGTATAGGGTTCGACCTGTTATTTTCTGATTGGATTTTCTTTTCGGATCACTTTCAATTCCTTGTAACCAAAGGTTGGGTCTGTTTCTCTCGTAAACTCGAAATCTTTTAGAATAACCAGGACGATTTCAGCAGTGGTGTACACTGGATTCCCTGCCAGTAAATGTCCTCCGGTGGTCTTTCCGGTTGAATCACTGACCGACATATGAAGGTGACTGCCGGCGGGAGAAACGGTTCAGGTGAGGCTTACAATCTCCAGTTTTCCCGGTATTTCGGTGCCTTCATTTTGATTGGCAAACCGCAGGTGAGCCTTGTTCAGACTTCCGGCACAAGTGACGATGGCCACCGCTTTCCATCCACTTTCTGCGACTTTTTTTTCAATCTCCGTTTTTAGGTCCTGACCAGGTGAAAGCCGGAAGGCAAACATTTCGGAACCCGATGTGGCGGGCTGTGCATGTAAAGAAAAAGGCATCATCAGGATAAAAATAAAGAGAAACCAGAGTGTCTGGCCGCTGGCAATTGGTTTATTTGCTGTCTGAAAATTTGGTTGCATTGTTCACCGTTTGATACGACGGAATCGCGTTGTTTCCGAACGCTTCCATCTGAATAATTCGGATCAGAAACTACACCAAAAAGGCTGTATTTGTCAAATCCGGTTCTTTTGGAAGATTGCGTATCGCTTCTGCTTATTGGAGCGATGACCAGATTTTCTTTCACCGACTGTTACTTTTTGTTTTGAAACCACTCGCCGAACGGATTCGTCCGAAAAACCTGGACCAGATTGTTGGACAGGAGCACATCACAGGTGTTGAAAAGCCTCTGCGTTCATGGATTGAAGGGAAACGAATGCCCTCCGTTATTTTCTGGGGTCCGCCTGGTGTAGGCAAAACAACTCTTGCACAGGTTATTGCCAGTTCGCTGGACATTCCGTTTGTTCACATTTCTGCTGTTTCGGCGGGTGTGAAAGAGGTTCGGGAAGTGATTGCCCGTGCACAATACGAAGGAAAAATTACGCTCTTTCTGGATGAGATTCACCGGTTTAATAAATCGCAGCAGGATGCATTATTGGGCGCAGTGGAAGCAGGTCAGATTATTCTCATCGGTGCGACCACAGAGAATCCGTCTTTTGAAGTGAACCGTGCGCTTTTGTCCCGTTGCCAGGTACTGGTTTTGAAAGAGCACAGTCTGGAATCAATGGAATCGTTGCTGTCGTTTGCTCTTCAGGAAGATACCGTCCTGAAGGAATTGCCCATTGAACTAACCGAAAAAGAAGCCCTCATTCTGCATTCTGGAGGAGATGGTCGCCGGTTGCTCAATCTTCTTGAAATGGCAGTGGATAGTCAACACAATCAGAATCTCATCCGGATTACCAATTCTTCAATTGAAGAACTGGTTCAGACAAGGACGGTGGCCTATGACAAGACAGGCGAGCAACATTACGATATCATTTCGGCCTTTATCAAATCGATGCGGGGTTCGGATCCGGATGCGGCTTTGTACTGGCTGGCCCGGATGCTGGCAGGGGGGGAGGATATTATTTTCATCGCCCGAAGAATGCTGGTTCTTGCGGCGGAAGACATAGGTCTGGCAAATCCCAACGCACTCCTTATTGCTCAAGCTTGTTTTCAGGCCTGTTCGGTTATTGGAATGCCGGAGTCCCGCATTATTTTGTCGGAAGCGGTTGTATATCTGGCCACTTCGCCAAAAGGGAACTCTACGTATAAAGCCATAGGAAAAGCAATGGAACTGGTCAGCCAGTATCCGGATCTGCCCGTGCCATTCCATCTGCGGAATGCACCATCCAAATTAATGAAAGACCTTAATTACGGTAAGGGGTATTTGTATCCTCATGATTTTGAAGGCAACTGGGTCTCGCAACAATACATGCCGGATGCTCTTGTCGGCAAGCAGATTTATGAGCCTGGAAACAATGTCCGGGAGAAAAAAGGATAGTTATCTGTCTTCTGGGATTACATAACTGGGAAGCGTACTGTAATCAGGGTTCCTTTGTTTTCCTCCGATTCGATGTCGATAATGCCTTTAAGCTCATCGACCAGAATTTTGCATAGGTAAAGACCGAGGCCCCTTCCGCTTACACCTGGATGAAAAGTTTTGTACAGGTGAAACAATTGCTTTTTTACCAGTGCGATATCAAGTCCTTTGCCATTGTCCTGAAAGGTAATGACCACATGTTTCTCTTCTTTAAAACCTTTAATGTTAATTTCAGGGTCGCGGTCCATTGCCCTGAATTTGAGACTGTTTGTAATGATCTGAATCAGAATGGCCTCAAAATAATGCCGAACAGTAAACAATTCGACATCCGGCGCAATATCGGTTGTAATGAATTTCTTAAAAGGGCTAAAGCTGAATGCGATTTTTGAAATGGAATCAATAACAGAACTCTGGATGTTTACATTCTCGAAGATGAGTGTGTGACGATCTTTTACAGTAAGAATGGTGTTGAGATCTTCGATTACGGAGTCGAGATTGCCGGAGCATTGAAAAAGTCTTTCGAAAATTTCATGATTGGAAGGCGTGAGTCCGGATAAATCAATGGCGGAGCACAGCATCGAAATATTGGCAATCTGAGCACGCAGACTGTGCGAAGTGATAAAAGTAAATTCTTCCAGATCACGGTTTTGCGCCAATAACTGCTCCATGAGTTCGCGGTGTTCGCTTTCCTTTTTTCTTCGCTCGGTCACATCCCTGAAACAAACCGCCAATCCATCTTTGGATGGATACAGACTGATGTCGTACCACAAATCTTTTGGTGCATAAAACTCTTCAAACTGAACAGTAATGCGTCGCTTTTTCGCCTTTCTGAAAAACTGGTAGAACTTGGCTCCTTCATCAGCCGGAAATATTTCCCAGATATTTTTACCTATCAGAGAGTTTCTTTTCTTTTTAAAGAGCTTTTCTGCTTCCAGATTGATGTTGCTTAATAGCCAGTTCTTGTCCAAAACAAAAAGAGCATCGGTCACACCTTCAAGAATGTTATGGAGTTTCATCGCATAATCCTTGTTTCGTTTCTCGGCTTCTTTCAGATTCGAAATATCGTCTGCAATCAGTAGATACTGAGCCGGATTGTCTTCGGAGTCCAGAATTGGAATGATCGAACAGTTTACCCAGAAATGAGAGCCTTGCTTGCGAAAAAACTTCCGCTCTCCCCGCCAGCTTTTCTGCTCAGTCATGAACTGGTTGATTTCCTGATTGTGTTCCTCTCTGTAGATACTGGATTGCAATGCGGACCAGGGTTTGCCGATCAGTTGCTCGGTTTTAAAGCCAGAAGTCTGAAGAATTTTATCATTGACAAAAACAATGGTGCCCGAGTGGTCCAGCAGTGCCAATAAACTATTTTTTGACACCGCTTCCTGAAATCGCTCCAGGTAGCGGTATACTTTTTCCATCTGGGATTCTGCAGAAACCTGTTGGGTGACATCATTTGCCAATACAAGCCGGGCCTTGTGACCCCTGAACTGAATCGAATTGGAAATCAGTTTTACGTAAATAAGGCTTCCGTCTTTTCGAAGGTGTCGCCAGTTTTTATCTGACCTCGACTCAAGATTGTTGTTGCGGATGGCCTGAAGGAGATCATCTACATCTTCCTGTGGACGAATCTGCCGCACGGTCATTCGGAAAAATTCATCGTGTGTGTACCCGTAAAACTTAACCGCTGCATCGTTGACAGCCAGGAAGTAAAGCGATTCGGTATCGTACACCCACATGGGGTTTGGATTTTTATAAAAAAGAGATTTGAAGGTCGCTTCTGAATCAATCAGCTTGAGTTCTTCTGATTTGTGGTCCGTTGTTTCAGTAAGCATTGTATCCAGGCGGATGATTTCACCCAGATCGTTTTTTGCCAACTGTTTCCGTTCTCTGATCCATTTTACATTTCCAGCAGGAGTGAGAATGCGGTATTCCAGTTCTTCTACATTGTTTGTAAGCAATACTTTGGAATAAAGGTCGATAAAAGGAGCATCCTCCGGGTGAACGCAACTTTTCAGAATAGCGGGTTCCATCCGGATCAGGTCCATTGGCATCTCAAACACAGATCCAAAGTTATCCGTGAGGAAATGCACTTTTCCTGTTAAAATATCTTTGCTCCAAACCATCTGTCCGAAGTTCGCAAAGATTTCAGTAAGAATTCCTGGCAGGGTAGAAGTGTTCAAATCGATAGAAGCAGGATGATAAGCAACAAGCATTCCGGAGGCCGGCATTTACTTTGTAAAAATTGCCACGATTTGCCAACCAATCAAAAGAGTAGTACCTTATTTGCTGATATTGAAGGATTCAGCCCGTTTTAATTCATGTAATTTCCTGATTAGAGCCGATTCATATATTGACGAATTGCACCGTCTTTCCAGGAGGCAAATTCCTGATTCATAATTTTTTGACGAGCTTGTCTTACAAGATATAAGTAAAAGGAAAGATTCTGAATTGAGGCAATCTGAAGGCCGAGGTATTCTTTGGAAATAAACAAATGGCGGAGGTAAGATTTTGAATAATTATGACTTACGTATCCGTCAAGTCCTGCATCGATTGGAGAATTATCAAATTTCCATTTTTCGTTTTTGATGTTGATGATGCCTTCAGTGGTAAATAACATTCCATTCCGTCCATTTCTGGTTGGCATCACGCAATCAAACATGTCCACTCCAAGGCCAATGCAGGTGAGAATATTCTCCGGAGTTCCGACGCCCATCAGGTAGCGGGGTTTGTCCTGAGGAAGTATTTTATTCACCCTTTCGGTGTGCTCATACATCATTTCGGCTGGCTCACCGACGGACAGTCCACCTATGGCATTGCCAAACATATTCCGGCTGGCGATGAAAGCAGCTGATTCTTCACGCAAATCTGGAAATACAGAACCCTGCACAATCGGGAAAAGGAATTGTCGATGTCCGTACATGGGTGGATTTTCGGCCATCCAGGCTATGCAGCGGTCCAGCCAGCGATGGGTCATTTCCATAGAATTGCGGGCGTAGGCGTAGGTGCAGGGATAAGGAGCACATTCATCAAAGGCCATCACAATGTCACCACCAATGCTTCTCTGGATTTCCATGGCCCTTTCGGGGGTGAACAAATGGCTGCTGCCGTCGATGTGCGATTTAAACGTAACACCGTTTTCTTTTATTTTCCGTTGTGCAGATAAGCTAAATACCTGGTATCCGCCACTATCCGTCAGTATGGGTTTTTTCCATCCATTGAATTTATGCAAGCCACCCGCATTTTCCAGAACGTCTGTTCCGGGTCTGAGGTATAGATGATACGTGTTTCCCAGAATGATCTGGGCTTTGACATCATCTGTTAATTCCCTCTGATGAACCGCTTTAACGGTTCCCGCCGTACCAACCGGCATAAAAATAGGAGTTTCAATGGAGCCATGGTCGGTATGAATGATTCCTGCCCTGGCAGAAGAATTTTCATCTTTTGCCAAAAGATCAAACTGCATCTTCGCTTTGTTTTGTTTGTTTTGCGGGGCAAACCTAGCGATTCCTAGGGATAATTACCGGCATGTCGAAAACCCTGTTTGAAGGACCAACTCCAAGGCAGCTTGGGTACTTTTTTCCACCCGAGTGGGCAAATCACGCATCAACATGGCTGAGCTGGATCCAGAAAGAGGAATCCTGGCCTGGCAAACTGGAAGATGCATACCCGGCTTATTGCGAGTTTATTTCCAGACTCAGTTTTCATGAGCAGGTGAATATCAATGTATCAGGACCCGAAATGGAAGCTGATGCCAAACGCCGTTTGAAGGATTTAGACGCCAACCGAAACAACATTCGGTTTCATTATTTCGAAACCAATGATGCCTGGTGCCGCGATCATGGCCCTGCCTTTTTGCTGCATAAATCTGAACCAGGAAAACGTGCCGTCATTGATTGGGGTTACAATGCATGGGGTGGAAAGTACCCGCCTTTTGATCTGGATGATGTGATTCCTACGAAAATTGGTGGCTTATACGGGTTGCCGGTGTTTGAGCCGGGGATTGTAATGGAGGGAGGATCCGTCGAATTCAACGGTGCGGGTACATTGCTGACCACCACAGCCTGCCTGTTGAATGAAAATCGCAATCCCCACCTGAATCAGGAACAGATTGAATGGTACCTCCGTGAATTTTATGGCGTGGAACAGATTCTCTGGCTGGACGAGGGCATTGTCGGTGATGATACCGATGGCCATATTGACGACATTACCCGTTTTGTGAAACCCGATACCGTCCTTACTGTGGTAGAAAAAGATCCAAAGGACGAAAACTATGAAATTCTACAGGAAAATCTGAAGAAGCTGAAATCATTCCGGTTGCTGAATGGAAAAGCGCTTAACATAGTAGAGATTCCAATGCCTGCCCCTGTAATCTGGGAAGATCAACGGCTTCCGGCAAGTTATGCCAATTTCTATATTGGAAATGGGGCTGTATATGTTCCGGTATTCCGGGATCCGGTGAATGATCCGGTGGCGCTGCAGACGATTCAGAAGTGTTTTCCTGACCGTCGCATATATGGGATTGATTCAACCGATCTGATCTGGGGACTGGGAAGTTTTCACTGCCTCAGTCAGCAGGAGCCTGCATTCTGAACAGGCAAGGCGTGTGCTCCCAGAACTTCGTGAAGTAAAGGTTGAAGGATTTCCATTTTAACCGGTTTCGTAAGGTAACCCTTGCAGTTTGGTGTATCTTCAGCTTTTCTTCTGGTTTCGACGTCGGTTTCGCCGGTTAAATAAATAATAGGTACGCGAGAAAATCCTGAAATAAGAATTGCGGTGTCAATACCCGTCTTTTCGCCCTGAATGCTGATGTCCATCAGAATCAATTCCGGATGTTTTTCTTCCACTGCCAGGCAGGCATCATCACAATTAGTGACCATTGTTATGTCCAGGAAACCTGCATCTTCAAGGTCCATTTTTAATGAGACGGCCAGGATTCGCTCGTCTTCTACAATCAGGATTTTTTTCAAAGCGAAACAGAATTAAGCATCAATAATACTCTTTTTAAATGATATTAGATAGGTTGTTCCCAAAGTTGTGTCAATATCCATTGTGCCATGAAGTTGTTTAACAAACTCATCGATGAGAATATTGCCCAGAGAAGTGGTGGATTTATGATCCGGCTTAAAACCAGGTCCATTGTCACATACTCTAAGTTTATATGTCTCACCTTTTTCCAGGAAATCTATTTTCAGAATCCCTGGATTTCCCAGTGAAAAGGCATGTTTGAAGGCATTGGAGATCAATTCATTTACCAGCAAGCCAATTGTGTTGGCGACTTTCATGCTTATTTTTACCGAATCAACGTGAAGTTCCATCCGGATATTCTGATTACCAAAGCTACTAAGGAGGCCGTCTGTGAGTTGTTTGAGATATTCTTTAATGTCTACTGATCCACTTTCATTGGGGCTCAGATACATCAGTTCGTGAATGGATGCCAGAGTTTCAAGTCGCTTCTGCGTTTGTTTGAGTATGTGGTTGGAATTGATGTCATCTGAAAAGCCAGCTTCCATTTTAACAAGGCTGGCCGCGAGAGCCAGATTATTTTTGGCCCGGTGGTTCATTTCTTTGATGAGCATGTCTTTACGTGCCAGCTCAGCATGAAGTTCATCTAAAGTGGCTACTTTGGGGAGGACAGGAGCATCTTTGAGTAGGTCAAGGCTTTTCAGGACGTGTTGCGTTTTCTCCTTGATACATTCCGGATCATTGGTTTTAATGGCGAAAACAGTAGTTTCATTAGTAGAAATCGGTTCTGCAAGCAGCATCCAACCATCTCCAAAGGATTCTGCAATCTGAAATGGAAGCATGTCCTGCGGCCACCAGTAGCGGTCTGTAAATTTCTGATTATCGGTTTCTACATCAACCAACCAGTCGAGTTCAGGAAGCCATTCACCGGCGTAGCGTTTTATGGGCAGTGCGAATCGGTTCGGACTTTTCCACCATGCCTTCCATTCGAATCTGCTCCCATCGAAAATACCGATGGCCGAAACCTGAACATCGAGAGACTGTCCCAGCCACTGCGTTAGGGCCACGCACTTTTCTTCTTTGTTCAGTTTGTCGATTGGTAAAATATCCGGGACAGGTTCGGAAGTTTCTTTTTGTGGAAGAGTGTTAAGTAGTTCGTTTTCGTCCGATTGAAGAGGTGCCGGACGGCTATTGTCGATCGGTTTTGGCTTATAATCTGTTATTTCAGGGATTCCGGTTTCAGCAGAAATCAGAAATTTGGGGCGGTTCCGGAAGTCATAAATGGTGGAACTGCGCTTTCCATTTTCAATTTTTATATGGGGTCCTTGGAGGTTCTTTCCCCAATTAGCAAGAATTTCTCCGTCAGCATCTTTTACTTCCAGCTTTGCAAGGCCAACATCGAGCCACTGCTCCAGATGATGTTTCTGAATTTCGTCTTTTTTATCGT
>CAMCXM010000089.1 GCA_945883425.1 Spirosoma fluviale | reverse complement strand
AGAAAGAGAATGAAATCCGAATGGGTTCTTCTGCAGGAAGTTTTGGCACCTTTCATCAATGGGGAACTCTGGTTCGTAAATTAAACCGATGCCGGATTTCCGCTTCCGTCTGGAATCAGTTTGCAGAAAACAATTTCATCTTTTATAAGGACGGAATCAGAAAAAGGCAAACGCATAATCGACGGAATTTTAAAGGAATCGAGTCATCAATCGAAATTCCCCTCTGTAAAAATATCAATCTGGATGTTTCCATCTGGTCACAGGCATCAGAACGAGAAATTGCCCCTACGCTTTTTGAATCCAATTCCGAAGCCCGGCAGGAGGACGAAAACCATCGTTTCCTCGCTCAAAGCTCCGGGAAGACAGACTTTCTGATGTGGAAGCTTTCGTCCGGACTTTCATTTGATCGGCTCACCTACACAGATCCGAAATCTGGTATCGTCTCAGACAGCCGGATTCACCAGAACCTCAACTGGTTTGAAACTTCACGACAAGCCAGAAATTTCAACTTCAAACTGGAAGGAATGTTTGCAGCGTTTGCGGTGGAGTCCAACGCTTATTCACAGAAAACTTCGATGAATCGGTTTTCTTCCAATGGTACTGTTTCGTATCGGTTCCGTGAAATTCCTCTCGAGATTGTCAGCAATCTGAAAACGGACCATGTGCAATACAATCGAAACCGGGCTTCGGGATTCTCTCTTTTGCCTTCTTTTACCGGTAAGTGGACAGATCCAATCTGGGGCGAATACACCGCTGGTTGGCACAGGAAGAACCGTTTCCCTACTTTAAACGACTTATTCTGGCCGCTTTCCGGCAATGCTGACCTTCTTCCGGAAAGTGGATATACGGGGGATTTATCCTGGAAAAAATCTCAAAAACTCCACAACAGGCTTTCACTTGATTGTAAAATCAATATTTATCAATCGTACGTCCGAAACTTTATCCAATGGCTCCCGGCTGGTAATTTCTGGACGCCTTCCAATGTTGGCAATATCCGGATTCAGGGAATGAGCCTGACACCAGAATTCCAATATAAACACGCGAAAGCAAACCTAACCCTGGGTTATGATATCGGAATATGCCGATCAGAGTTTACCGCTAACCGTTTCCCGGGAGATGACGCCAAAGGAAAGCAACTCATTTATATCCCAATGCTTCAATCACAAATAAACCTTTCTGCTCAACTGAAATGGATGGATCTGAAACTGTCCGTAGAACAAACCGGAAAACGGAATACGGATCCATCCGGACAGCACACATTGCCTGCTTTCACTCTTCTCCACGCCAGAATAGGCACGCATTTTCCTGTTACTTCAGTCAATAGATTTAACCTGTTTCTCGAAGGAAGGAACCTCACAAACACTACTTTTCAAATGGTGGTGGGGTATCCTATGCCACTTCGGCAATTTGCCATTGGAATGGAACTTCAATTTAATAAATAAACAAATAATATGAACGTCAAACAACTCGCCGCAGCTCTCGCCATTTTGATTTACCATCAGGCATTTGCTCAGAACATTTCCAATTTTGAAGAAGTAACATTGAATTCAAATGGATTCAACAACGGATCAGATACAACGGGTGGATATTCTTCCGGCGGACTGCGGTTTGTAAATCAGTACAACACGGAGTTTTCCTTCTGGTCAGGATTTGCCGCTTCCCAACAAACTGACACAATTACAAGTGGATTTTCGAATCAGTACAGTGCCTACGCCGGAGCTGCGTTCGATGGTTCAAAATTCGGGCTCGCCTATGCATCTTCTCCTGTGTTCTTAAAGAATGAAGAACCGGCTTCTCCGAAACGACTGCTTTCATTTCGGTTCACCAACAGCACATACGCAGCTTTGAGCATGAAAAACGGGGATGCTTTTTCGAAAAAATTCGGCGGCATTTCGGGGAATGATCCTGACTTTTTTTTACTGACGGTGTACAATTATTCCGGAGGATCCATAACTGATTCGGCTGCCTACTTTCTTGCGGATTACCGGTTTGCAAACAACGCGGAAGATAACATTGTGAAAGGCTGGCGACTGGCTGAACCCAATTTTCCGAATCCGTTTGACAGCATCGCCTTCCGCCTTACGAGCAGCGACAACGGAACCTTCGGAATGAATACTCCGGCCTATTTTTGTATTGACCACATCGCCACAGAAATCCAGACGGGTACGCAAAAACCACAGCATGAAATCCGACACTGCTACCCAAACCCTGCAACGGATAAACTCTTTCTCAATGGTGTTTCCACCGTTCAATCTTATGAGATATTTCAGGCAGATGGCAAAAAAGTAGCGTCAGCCAAATTCAACCGGGAAGAAAACAATGGAATTGATCTGAGAGATCTGGCCCCGGGAATTTACCAGATTGTGTGCGACGATCAATCCTCTTACCGCTTCCGGAAATTGTAATCCGTGTGACGTTGATTCCACTCAATTGCCTGCCGGGCATTCCATCGTTCATTTTCTGGAAACGAGTCGAGTGGAATCACCTTCATTTTATCAAGGACGGAAGCCACATTTCCTTTCGCCCAGGGAAGGAATAAAAACCCGGTTCCTCCTTTTATGTCTTGTCCGGCAATTCGTTCATCGCCAGCGAAGGAATCGAACAGCTGTTTGCCAGAATAAAAAAACATCAGTTGAAAAAGAAGTAAGCAGGAAACGGCTGTCAATGTTTCTGTATATCCTGCCAAAATCCGGCCACTTATAAGACTTACAATTAAAATCACGGGCAAGAGGAAAACATATATGCCTGGCTCGGGAAAGAGCGCAGCAAAGCCTGCTAACGGAATCAAGGTGCCGATTAAAATGTTTGAATAGGAACCTGAATAAATCAATTTCCGATCCTTAAACCATCCAACAACCAGCAATCCCATTCCCAATGGAAACAGCGCCAGAAGGAGAAACAACGTAAAAAACGGACCTTTCAGCTTGTCTTGCCAATTGAAGGAGAGCATTTTATCCTGAACATTTTCAAAGAAAATCTGGGATATTGTATTGGTTTCCAGATAGAACACCGAAAACAAAACTACAAGTACCGGAATGCAATAGAATAGCCATGCAACCACCGGCCATTCCTTTCGAACCAAACAAATGATGAAAAGCACTGGAAAGGCTAGGATGAAATGGATGTGCACCAGAAGCGAAAGGGCGTGTACAAAAAACAAAATATTGCGGGCCTGCTGGTCCTGTCGTTCTGTCCAGAAATAAATCAACAGAAATTGCCCTGCCCAAAAAGCAAGTTCCATGGTATAGACCTCCGGAATACAGGCATGTCGCCAGAAAGGAAACGACGAAGCCAGAAGAGTTGTTGAGATTACGGCGGCGTTTTTCCCTGACCAGACAGAACTGATTTTGTATGTGAGGAAAAGACAAATCATAGCCCAGCCAACGGAAGCCCAGCCCAAAAGAAAAACCGGATCCTGAACGTGAAAAACCAACATCAGCAACCGATGAAAATTGAGGTACAAAAAATGGCTGTTCGCGTTGGTGGCCAGATCAAATCCGTATTCAATGGCCATCGCATAACCCAGGCCATCCCCCCAGGGAACATCCGGATGCTTTCCAAAAGAATACACAACCAGCCAGAAAATCAGGAGAGCGGGCAGGCCAATCGGGTATTTTTTCATTTCAATGAGAATTCAGGCATGAAGTTCGCTTGGGTTTTATGGTAATCCGGAATTTGTGGATTTACTTTGACCGCAGGCAAAAATGGACCGAAACTCAACAATAGCGAAACGTTTTCAAATGGCAGTCCTGGGGATCATTATTTCTCTTGGGCTTTCGTGTTCGTCATTCGGCCAGACTCTTCTGATGGATGACAAACCAGCTATGGATTCTATGACGAAAGCCGTCAATCTGGTTTATAATTTTCAGTTCGACAAGGCCAATCACTGTCTGGTGAAATACAAAAGCAAGTACGCAAATCATCCCGCCCTCACCCTATTTAACAGCATTTCGCATTTCTGGCGATCATTCCCCATTGGCAATAAGCCAAAAGAATATTCAGCGTACATCCGGAATCTGAATCTGGTGATTTCGCAGGGACAAAAACTGGCCGCAAAGCATCCCAAAAGTCCGGAGCCTGGATTCTTTATTATGATGGCAAACCTGATTCTGGCACGTCATCATTCAGAAGAAGGTGAGTACATCAAAGCAGTGAATGAAACCCGAAGAGCCTATGGTTTTATTAAAAAAGGGTTTGAAATGAAAACTGCCTACCCGGAATATTATTTCTCCACTGGCCTGTACAATTACTATCGGGTCGCTTTTCCCGAAAACCACCCCCTGTACAATTCATTCACCGTTTTTTTTCCGGAAGGAAACAAAGCTTCCGGTCTGAAAGATCTCGAAACAGCCACACAGAAAAGCGTTTTCTCAAAAGCGGAATCTTATATTTTCTTATGCATGATTCATATGCGGGATCAGTATAATATTCCAGCATCACTCAAATACTCAACATCATTGTACGATAATTTTCCAGGTAACTGGATGTTTTCCATCGTGCATGCCGAAACCTTGTTGGAATCCCAGAAACCAGAGCTGGCAGAACCCATCATCAATCGCATCCTTGGAAGAAATGAATCTTCCGCATTACTGGCAGGGTATTACCTAAAAGGCCTGCACGAGAGGATCATCGGAAATATAGAAGGCGCCAAATGGGCTTTTCAGAAAGCACTACTCAGTAGTAAGGCCAAAGACAGGTTGACCAAAGGCTATATAGGACTGACCTATAATGAACTGGCAAAAATTGCGCAGAAGGAAGGAAATAGGGATTTTGCGAAGAAATATGCCCGGCTGGCTCTTGACAATTGCTCTTTCAAAAAAGTGATAGAGGATATGAAGAAGATCAATCATTGATTGAACGAAAGAATACGCAAGGATTCCTGCCTGCAACCTAAAACGTAACATTCGGAATTCAGGCACACTTATTCATAAATGAATGTTCCCAATCTCAAATTTTGCACCTCAGCCAACTCAGGTGGACCATCTGGAAATGAAAGCAGTCCAACTCCAGTTAAACCCAGATTATGCAATAGGATGTAAATGATTGATTTTCTATGCTATAGAACCTCACCTAAATCCTCCCGAAGCCAGTTCGGGACAGGTCCTCCAATGTAGAGGACTTAAGGTGAAAATCAATCATTTATGAACCCAAAGCTTTTTCTATTGCGGAATTGGGGTTAAACGCGATTTTACGATTTTGTATAAAAAATGGTGTGTTCAAAATCGTGCATGTATAGTTTACCAGACAGTGTGAGTTCCATCAAAATCCGGTAAGCACGTCGCTTGGACACATTGATCAATTTTGCGTATTCTTTCAGAGTAATTTTCCTTTTTTGATCCAGGAAGCGAAACAAAGCCATTTCATTGTTTGTGGATTTCCCTTCTGAAACTTTCTCTCTTCCCTCCTTTTCCATTTCCAGAGACCGGGCCACCAAAGGTGTTGCGATCAGACACTGGCTGCCACTTCGTACATACAAACACCATTCTCCGTTTGTGGTAAGACTCCGGTGTGGTTTCTTCTGGCTCTCGGGAATGTCTACAACAAGGACTTTCTTTCCAAAAATTTCCTCTTCCGTTGTGGAATATTTCACTTCCGGACGGGCATAAAACGCAGCAGCTTTATCCAGCATGTACAATTCTTCCTCCGGATCTGAAACACCAATCACCTGTTTATCATCCTGAATACCAATCAAAACCGTCCCGCCTCTGCTGTTGGCAAAGGACACAAGAGTTTTGGCTATTTTTTCCAGATGAGACAAGGTTTTTTTGAACTCAACTTTTGAGTCCTCACCATTTCGGATTAGTTCCCTGATATTCGAGGCCATAAGGATTTGGCTTCTGAAGGTTTCACAAAAGTAGATTTTTTCGATAAGGATGCAAATGGCGATTTCCATTTCTTTGCATGAGAGAAAGAACTATGAAATACCATCGCATCGGATTTGCAGGCTCAGGAAATCTGGCCTGGCATTTGGCTCAGGACCTGGAAAAGGCAGGACATTTTATCCCCGTCATCTACAGCCGCAACCCGGAAAATGCCGCACTTCTGGCTTCGCAGCTTTACGACACAACCGTGATTTCCGAACCGGATTTCTCCGGATTTAATCTGGAAGTTCTGATCATGGCGGTTTCGGATGATGCCATTGAACGATTGTCGGAAGAGATTTTGGTGAATGAAGACACCATTGTCGTGCACACATCCGGAGCCAAATCTATGGAAACACTGGAATTTCTAAAGGAGAATTATGGAGTCATTTATCCGCTTCAAAGCTTTACAAAAGAAAAAGCCATCGATCTTTCCGACGTGCCGTTTTGCATTGAAGCATCTTCCTCCCGGGTTCACGAAGTGCTTTTTTCCATAGCCCGATCTCTTTCATCAAAAGTGGTGGTTCTGGATTCAGACCAACGGAAAGTACTTCATCTGGCGGCTGTATTTGCCAATAATTTCACTAACCATATGTTGTTCTGGGCGAAAACTCTGCTCGATGCCGAAGGTCTGGATTTCAACCTGTTGAAACCATTGTCTAAGGAAACAGTTGAAAAAGCATTTTTCCTGATGCCCGAACTGGCCCAAACAGGGCCTGCCCGGCGAGGCGATTATAAAACAATGAAATCACATCTTGACCAGATCGAGGCCAATCCGGAGTTATCAAAGCTCTATCAGGAACTTTCGAAAAGCATTCAGTTTAACACCTGAAAAACAGAAAGTCTCAGACCAGCAACATCGATTTTTTCTTGCCATAATCAAGGATGGCATCAATAAAATCGAGCGGCTTCAGATCCTGAATGGCGGCCTGGTGGAAAATACAGGTGGCCGGTGTCATACCAGGAAGTGAGTTGATTTCAATGACAAGGGTTTCCACTTTGCCATCTGCGTACACCCTGACAAACGCATCAATCCGGCAATAGCCTTCTACATTCAAGATTTCAGCCGTTCTTTTCAGGACCTTACGGACTTCAGCTGAAATGCGTTGTTGTTCGATACTGTCCTTACTAAAACGGGCCGGCGTTATATTCTGCCCCTCCCCTGCCAGAAATTTTTCCTCCAAAGAAAGTACCTCACCAGAAGCCAATGTTTCAGATGGTTCAAATACTTCATACACACGGTTACCGCTTGCATCAAGCCGGGTGAGCATCCCACCGGTTACTTCGAGGAAATGAACGGCCTCTCCTTTCCCGATCAGGGTTTCAATGAGGTATCCTCTTTTCTGTGGAAACTCTTCGCTGGGTTTCAGGTTCAGGACAGAGGATGGTCCGGCAGGTTTTTCTTCTGAATCCCGGAACATCAGCTCGGTAAAAGCCTGTAATTCTGCCCGGTTCTTGATTTTCTTCACAGCTGATGAACAGCCATCGTCGGCAGGTTTGGATATAAAAGGATAAGGGAACTGCGCTTCAATTTCATCAAATAAGGTGACGGCGTCATCCATCCAGTCGGATTTATACACCATCCGGTGATCGGCCACCAGAATACCATTTTCTCTCAGAAGCGCATTCGTTTCGTATTTGTTGATGGTTTTTCGTGAGCTGTCTACACCCGAGCCATTGTATGGAATGTTGAACTCCTCCAACTTCTCCTGCAACGAGCCATCCTCTCCCGGACGACCATGCAGGGCGATAAAAATCTCATCCACCAGATCTTTCAGGTCGGAAGGTTGTATTTCCCCTGACTCAAAAATGGCATCGGAGGCAAAAGTCTTGGTGATTTGTCTGGCATCCTGAATCACACGTTCTATGAACAAATGCCGAGGTGCCGGATGTTCCACCAGGTGTTTCACATCATCCGCATTGTCCTTCAGCATCATTTTAACAGGCAGACGATAGAGTTGATAGGACTCATCGTTACCGGTAAGAAAGATGGGAACCGGCAGATAATGCGCAGAGGATGAAAGCTTCTCATAAATATTCCGGCCACTTTCCATGGAAATATGTCGCTCGGTGGAATAACCACCCATCACAACTCCGACCCGGGTTTTGGTCTGCGTTGATGCAGCCTTGGCCTTCATCAGCTCTTCCAGTTTATGGATCAATGAATCTGTACTCTGGCGCTTCTTTCCGCTTTTAAGGCGACTGTTCAAAGAACTGTGAATGATATAGGTAAGAAACTGAGAAGGATTAAGTCCAATTTCTGCCGACTGATGAAAGAAAAATGAAGAGGGTAACATTCCCGAGGTTGTGTTGGGATCGTTCAGAATGACGGTTCCGTCCTCTTTAATAAATCCATCCAATCGGGCATACACCTGAAAACCAAACGTGCGGTACATTTTCTCGCAGGCGACCCGAATGTTTTCCAGATGCTGCTCCGGAACGTCAATCGGGGTAACCTTACGGGAAATACCCGGTAGATATTTAGCACGATAATCGAAAAAGTCGGAAGACTTAATGATCTCTGTTGGAGGTAAAGCGAGCGGGGTTCCGTCCGTGTTTTCGATGACTATGCATGAAAATTCTTTACCCTTAATAAACGATTCAATGAGCACTTCTTCTTCGGCATCATCCGGTTCCAGCCAGAGAGAATCCCAATCGGGCCGATTAAGGACGGAAAGCAACTCATCCGGCATATAGCAACGGGAAATGACCTGACTGAGATCGTCAGAATAGACGGTGACGGGCAAACCAGTACCTGTCCGGACATCCAGAAAACCTGCCATCCATTGTTCATGATCGGTGACAGAAGCCCAATCAGCAGACGTAATTCTTTCAAGAAAAAGACTTTTCGAAAGAGCCTGGCGGAACAGCTTCGAATCTGCTTTCTGTAGAACAGAAACTCCAATTGACGAACCTTGATGAGGGGCTTTCACAACATTTGGAAAACCAATTGAACTACGAACAGATTCAAATAAATCATCGGAATTCTCTTGTACCGAACGGATAAATTCAGCACGGGTAACAACTTTGTGCGCCGGACCTTCAAATCCGAGGGACGACATCAGTTTTCGTTGTGTAATCTTATTGATTCCAAATGCGGAAGCAAAAATTCCGCATCCGGAATACGGGATTCCCAGCCATTCCAGAATTCCCTGAACACTGCCGTCTTCACCAAACGGGCCATGAAGCGTGAGGAATGCGAAATCGATCAGAGCGGGTAAATCATCAAACCCAAGAGGAGTACCCACCTGACATTGAATCTGGTGAATTTCGTCTTTGCCTAAGGCGCCGAGCGAATCGGCATACACCTGCCATGGCTTGCTTCCATCATTAATGGATGGGCCTGGAAAAAAATCACGGATGGTTCCTTTGTAAATATAGTGCCAGTCGAGGAGTGTGAGATTGCCGAGAGAATCCACAAAAATGGGAACCGGCTCAAAAAGTGCTTTGTCAAGATTGTCGTACACCGTCCTTCCGCCGGCAAATGAAATTTCCCTTTCTCTCGATTTTCCACCGAAAATTATCCCTACCCTGATCATTTGATGCTTGTCCTTTTTTAATTGACCGAATTCCTAATCCTGTTCAGCAAACACTTTGCGAAGTAGTTCAGTCGTTCGCTTTGTTATATCCGTTCGAATAACCTTTTCCTCATCGGCCACTTTCACGAACAATCCATTTAATGCTTTACCGGTGGCGTATTCTCCCAAATTTGGATTGATGGGCTGCAGGCCAAGAGTTAGTTGAGTAAGAGGATTGACATACGAATTGTACTTGGTAAAAAGTGAATTCCATGCGGTTGCTGCACCTACCTCATCCATAGCGGTATTGATTTCAGGCGCAAAAGCAGACGAGAGTTGAGAATAAGTTTTGGACCGAAGATATGCAGTGGCTGCGGAATCAGAACCTTTGAGAATAGACAACCCATCGGTTACCGTCATGCCTGTTATGGCATTGATGAAAATAGGAGCGGCTTTCACAGCGGCCTTTTCTGCACCTCGATTCATTTTCTCTACCACGGTTGCCAGAATCGGCTCCAGCAATGCTTGGGCACCCGGTATTGAATAGGTTTTTTCAATCATCGATTTGGCATCAGCTGGGAGCAAAATTTTCAAAACAGGATTTCCATAATATCCATTGACAGCACTTAGCTGGGATGATGCCGAGTCAGCACCCAGACTCAGTGCCTCACGAAGTGCTGAAACAATCTCAGTTTCTGTTAAACCAAGGCTTTGAATATTCTCGCAGGAAGTTGGAATGAGGCTGAAAAACAGCAAACAAACCGGAAAAAAAATTCGCTTTAACATGGTCGCAATTTACCAATTAATGGGGGTTTTACCATTGGCCTGAAGATATTCATTGGCCAGCAAAAAATGACGGTTGCCATAAAAACCACGAGTGACACTCATGGGTGAAGGATGGGCTGAAGTAAGAATGCAATGTTTCTTTTCATCGACAAAAACAGCCTTACTTTTCGCAGAATTTCCCCAGAGCAAAAAGACGATACCGTCCTTTTCTTCGGAAATGGTCCGGATTACGGCATCGGTGAATCGCTCCCAACCTTTACCTGCATGGGAATTTGACAAACCTGCCTGGACAGTGAGTACCGAATTCAACAACAAAACGCCTTGTTCTGCCCATCTGAGAAGATTGCCAGAAACCGGAATTTCCTGACCAAACTCCGACCGGATTTCCTTAAAAATATTCTGAAGAGAGGGCGGTTTGGGAATGCCGTCCGGAACTGAAAAAGACAAACCATGGGCCTGACCAGGATTGATGTAGGGATCCTGACCAAGGATAACAACATTGAGTCGGTCCCACGTGCAGGCATCAAAGGCCTGGAAAACAAACTTAGCATGAGGATAAATTTGTTTAGTCCGGTATTCCTCCCGAACAAAGCAGGAGAGTTCTTCAAAATAGGCCTGGTTGAACTGCGCTTGTAAAACACGTCCCCAACCTGCCTCAAATTTTTCAACTGTCATAATTGTAAGTGGCTGTAAAGAAGATCGTAACGTATGAATTTTTCAAATGTTAAATTTGCCAGAATTCTTTGGCAGGTATTGAATCATTTCCTTTATTGTAACCCTCAATTCGTCAATAATTACCTCAATCCAGAAAATGATTGCCCAGATAACCGAAGGTGTAAAAGTGGCGGTTCAAACCGAATTTCAGGGTGAGTATTCCAATCCCGGACAAGACCACTATGTGTTTACGTATAAGATCCGTATTGAGAATAATTCACCTTATACCATTCAATTACTTCGTCGCCACTGGTGGATTTATGATGTATTAGGCCAGCATCGTGAAGTAGAAGGGGAAGGAGTTGTAGGCCAGCAACCTGTGCTTGAACCAGGACAGGTTCATGAATACGTGAGCGGTTGCAACCTCAAATCCGGAATAGGCAAAATGGTGGGCACCTATCAGATGCAGCGCATCGTCGACGGCACTTCTTTTGAAGTGCACATTCCAGAATTCTCGATGATGATTCCCTGGAAACTGAATTAACGACCGGGTTTCCGTAAATAGAATAATCTAACATTTCCTGTTCAGCATTTCTGACTGTTATTTCAGAATTCCTCTTAGCGTCTTATGGTTTGATTCCTTTTGAATTCAGAAAGGGATAAAATGAAAAAGCCCCGTACAAGACGAGGCTTTCATGAAAAACACTAGCAATCTGGCAAAGCCGTTACACTTTGATCTCTACTTCAACTCCAGAAGGAAGTTCAAGCTTCATAAGTGCATCAACTGTCTTGGAACTTGTGCTGTAGATATCAACCAAACGCTTGTAGGTTGACAAAGAGAACTGATCTCTTGATTTCTTATTCACGTGTGGAGAGCGAAGAACGGTAAAGATCTCCTTCTCAGTTGGCAAAGGAATCGGACCACTTACGATTGCACCTGTTGCCTTCACGGCACGTACAATTTTCTCAGAAGACTTATCAACCAATGAGTGGTCGAAAGACTTTAGCTTTATTCTGATTTTCTGATTCATGATGCTGTATCTTATGCGTTAACTCCTTTTGCTTTTGTGATAATAGACTCAGAAAGGTTCTGAGGTACGAACTCATAGTGAGAGAAAGTAAGGTTGGCTGTTGCACGACCAGAAGACATAGTCCGCAGATCGGTAACATATCCAAACAATTCAGAAAGAGGAACATCGGCTTTGATCACCTGTGAACCTGCTTTGGTATCCATACCTTTCATCATACCACGACGACGGTTAAGGTCACCTGTGATAGAACCAGTGTACTCATCAGGTGTTAAAACTTCAACCGCCATAATTGGCTCAAGAATTTTAACACCGGCATTTCGGGCTGCTTCTTTGAAACCCATACGGGCAGCCAATTCAAATGACAATGAATCGGAATCGACATCGTGGTAAGAACCATGGAAAATCCGGACACGCATTGAATCGATTGGGTATCCTGCAAGGGATCCGTTTTTCATTGAATCTGCAAAACCTTTCTGAATAGCTGGGATAAATTCTTTTGGAATCACACCACCAACGATTGCGTTTACGAATTCAAGTCCTGGTTTACCGTCTTCACGAGGTCCAAGATCAAAGTTGATATCGGCAAATTTACCGCGACCACCCGTTTGTTTCTTATAAACCTCACGGTGCGTTGTATTCTTGGTAAGAGCCTCTTTGTATGCTACCTGAGGAGCACCCTGGTTTACTTCCACATTGAATTCACGACGCATACGGTCGATGATGATTTCAAGGTGAAGCTCGCCCATACCGCGAATGATGGTTTGGCCGGTTTCGTCGTTCGATTCAACTGTAAGGGTTGGATCTTCTTCGATGAGTTTACCAATCGCTTTAGAGAAGTTATCCTGATCGGCTGTTTTCTTAGGCTCGATGGCATAACCAATTACCGGATCCGGGAAGTCCATAGACTCGAGGACGATCGGAGCATTTTCAACTGAAAGCGTATCTCCTGTACGGATGTCTTTAAATCCAACAACCGCTCCGATGTCACCAGCTTCCAGTCTTTCGATCTGGTTTTGCTTGTTGGCGTGCATCTGGAAGATACGGGAAATACGTTCCTTGTTTCCTGAACGGTTGTTCAGAACGTAAGAACCTGATTCCAATACACCAGAATATGCACGAACGAAGCAAAGACGACCTACATAAGGATCTGTAGCGATCTTAAATGCCAAACCACAGAATGGTTCAGTAACAGATGGCTTTCTCTGGATTTCCAGATCGGTCTTTGGATCGGTTCCGGTGATGCTTTCTTTGTCCATTGGTGAAGGCAACAAAGCCATCACATAGTCAAGCATTGTCTGAACACCTTTGTTTTTGAAAGATGAACCACAAAGCATTGGAACGATTTTCATACTGATAGTAGCAGCACGAAGAGCGGCCAGAATTTCATCTTCTGAAATAGAAGTCGGATCTTCGAAATACTTCTCCATGAGGGTATCATCGAATTCAGCAACTGCTTCAAGTAATTTCTCACGGTACTCAGTGGCTTCTTCCAGCATATCTTCTGGAATTGGAATAACTTCATAGGTCATTCCTTTATCGGCTTCATTCCAGCGGATACCGCGGAAATTCACCAGGTCAACCACACCTTTGAAGTTATCCTCAGCGCCGATTGGCAACTGAAGAGGTACTGCGTAGCTTCCCAACATTTCTTTTACCTGCTTGCAAACATTCAGGAAGTCGGCTCCAGACCGGTCCATTTTGTTTACAAAACCAAGACGGGCAACATTGTAGTTGTTTGCCAGACGCCAGTTGGTTTCGGATTGCGGCTCAACACCGTCAACCGCTGAGAAAAGGAATACAAGACCATCCAATACACGAAGTGAGCGGTTTACCTCTACGGTAAAATCCACGTGACCCGGAGTATCAATGATGTTGATGTGATAACTTTCGTCTCTGTATTTCCAGCTTACTGTTGTAGCAGCTGAAGTGATGGTAATACCTCTTTCCTGCTCCTGGGCCATCCAGTCCATAGTAGCAGCTCCATCGTGAACCTCTCCGATTTTATGACTAACACCTGAATAGTAAAGAATACGCTCAGTTGTAGTAGTTTTTCCTGCATCAATGTGTGCAGCGATTCCGATGTTCCGGGTATACCGTAGGTCTCTTGCCATTTTAGTAAATTAGAATCTGAAGTGGGAGAATGCTTTGTTTGCTTCGGCCATACGATGGGTATCGTCTTTCTTTTTGACAGCGGCACCTTCACCTTTAGCGGCGGCTACGATTTCACCTGCCAATCTTTCGGTCATGGTTTTCTCACTGCGACGACGAGAATAAAGAATCATCCATTTGATACCCATTGCGAGTTTACGTGCCGGACGTACTTCGGATGGAACCTGAAAGGTTGCACCACCAACACGGCGACTACGAACTTCAACTCCGGGCATGATGTTATTCAATGCTCTTTTAAACACCTCAAGTCCTTCTTCCTGAGTTTTTTTGGCTACCAGATCGCAGGCATCATAGAAGATGCTGTATGCGATGGATTTCTTGCCATCATACATCAGGCTGTTTACAAACTTGGTTACCAGTGTATCCTTGAATTTTGGATCAGGTAACAGATATCTCTTTTTTGGTTTCGACTTACGCATCTTATATCTATCTGGAGATCATGTCTTATTTCTTACCTTTTGTAGGTGCTGCCGGCTGACCTGGCTTAGGACGCTTGGCACCATATTTAGAACGCGACTGCATTCTGCCTTTTACACCGGCAGTATCCAACGCACCACGTACGATGTGATAACGAACACCCGGCAAATCTTTTACCCGGCCTCCGCGAATCAATACGATGGAGTGCTCCTGAAGATTGTGACCTTCTCCTGGAATGTAGGCGTTGACCTCTTTACCGTTCGTGAGACGAACACGGGCCACTTTCCGCATGGCAGAATTCGGTTTTTTAGGAGTTGTTGTGTACACACGTGTACAAACGCCCCGGCGCTGGGGGCATGCATCTAAGGCTGGGCTCTTGGATTTGAACACCAATTGCTCACGGCCTTTACGCACAAGTTGCTGAATGGTAGGCATTTAAAAGACTTATTCTATGTCGGTTTTAAAATCGGGCTGCAAAAGTAGAAAATACCTGCGAAGAATCAAACAATTGAAAAAAATGATTTGTGAAGTTTTTGATTTCCAGAAATCGCCTTCCAAATCATAGCCATAATAGCTTTGGCAATTGTTTTTGCAGACTGTATCGGTAAATGAGCCAGCACAGGTAATTTTAGTCCAGGTCCTTTTGATGTTCACTTATTTTTGTCCACTGTTATCCAGCATCTGGTACAAGGCAGATAACTTGGGTGAGATCACAATTTCAATCCGGCGATTGCGCATCCGGGCTTCTTCGCTGAAAGAAAGATCCAACGGATAAAACTCGCCCTTGCCAGTGGCCGATATCCGGCTGCCTGCTATTCCTTGCAGATACATTTCCCGGGCAACAGTGGCCGCACGAAGCGAACTGAGATCCCAGTTGTCTTTTATCACGGACGGTGCTGCTGCCTTCACTGGCTTCTTTCCTTTTTTAGCCACTGGCGCTGCTTTTGGTTTAAATGGGCTCACATCGGTATGGCCTTCCACCGAAACTTCCAGATCGGGGTTTTGCATCAGCACCATGGCGACCCGCGAAATGGCGTCTTTCCCTGCAGGCTGCAATGAATAACTACCTGTGGAGAACAAGGTCTGGTTCGGAAGGACCACAAACACTTTGCCGTCTTTCTGACTCACCTGCAGATTGGAGTTTCCCAGTGTAAGCAAGGCCGATGTCATTTTAGCCTTTATGTCCATCATCGCTTTGTCTTTAGCGGCCATCTGGGCTTCCATTTCTTTGATGCGGTTATCCTTACTTCCAAGGTCCTGATTCAAACGCATTGCTTCTTCTTTCTTTTTTCCAAGCTCTAATTGCGTTGCAGCCATCTCAGATTTAGCATCAGCAAGTTCTTTTTCACGTCTGGCCAGATCTTCCTCCTTTTTCAGAAGCTCTTTTTCTGTCGTCGCTTTATCCGTACTGGAATTAGCTAAAAGCGCATTGTAGCTAACGTTTAATCGCTCATGAACATCATTCAGTTTATTGAACATTGATGTGGT
>CAMCXM010000088.1 GCA_945883425.1 Spirosoma fluviale | reverse complement strand
ATCTTTGGTTTTCAATCTTCTTTTGCCATCCGGATCGTCCGTAAATCAGAACGCAAAGCCTGGAAAGAAAAGCTCCGCAAATGGAAAGAAGACACCAAAGATTGGCTTGACGGCGAAGATTAAGCCCGTTTTTCTTTTGAAAGATATTCCACCAATCTCCGTTTCGCTACCGGAAGAAGGCTCTCTTCCCAGGGTACGTACACTTCAGATTCGATCAGATAGGTGGCATATCGGGAGGCAGTTTTGGCTGATCGGATCAGGTCAGTTTTTATGCTCTCAAACGTCTGTGTAAAGCTAAGGTTGAAATTACTGAGGTGGCTCACATGCAATGCACGGTAATTGCCGTCGGGCAGATGCACACGGGTGAGAGAATATTCATACACACTGGCTTCCCGTTTTGGTGGAGCGCATAAAAAGAAATAACCGTTTTCAATAAAAGGTGAAGTGAGGCCCACCTCTGAAATGTGCAGATTCTGTTCCACATGTTTGTATAGTTCCGTGCCTTCGTCCAGGTGCTGCTTCATTACAGGGATGGAATAATCGATGATCTCATCCATCACAGCAAAGAAATCGTTGTCCTTTACTTTCTGCTCGTATTCCAACTTCATCGATTCCCAGTCAGCCGAAGTAATCGCTTTCGGAAACGAGTTGCGAAGGATTTCTCTGCCTGATTTTACGGACAGAATGTTCTGATAATGCTGATATAAATCAGTGAATCCCGGATAGATTTTTCGTTCCTGGAATTCATTTTTCACATCTGAGAGGTAGGCAAGCAGAAGATACGTTTTGTATTCTGCATCAATGAGGCCTTCGGTGATCCAGTCTTTGCTCAGCGTTTTCATAGTGTTTTCTTTTCGATTGAAACCATTCAGACATGACTATGCGAAGATAAACAAATGAAATACGAGAACTTTCTGAATTGAGCAGATTCCCGTTTTCGTAAGAAATTGACGGAATCGAAGGAAAATAACTTTCTGATTCGGATCAGGATCGGCCTGTGCTGCCGTAACCTCCGGCACCTCTTTCACTGTCTGCCAGTGCTTCAGATGGTAACCAGCTCACTCTTTCATGTTTGGCTATGATCATCTGTGCGATGCGTTCACCGGGTTGTACATCAAATGGTTCTGATGACAGATTAACCAGCAAAACCTTGATTTCTCCCCGGTAATCAGAGTCGACGGTACCAGGTGAATTGAGAACGGTAAGCCCGTGTTTGAATGCCAGACCGGATCGTGGCCGGATCTGGGCTTCATGACCAACCGGCAGTTCAATAAATAAACCAGTCGGAATCAGTTTTCTTTCCAGCGACTCAAGGCGGACGGTTTCGATCAGATTCGCTCTCAGGTCCATTCCGGCAGATTCCGGTGTCTGGTAGGAGGGAAGATCAAAGGGAGATTGGTTGATGATTTTAACGTTGAGTTCCATCCTATTTTTAATTTGAAGCCATCAGTTTTTCAATTTCATCGGCTTCCACCGGGATGGATGCCATCAGGTCAATCGGATCGGATTCTGTTACCAGAAAGTTGTTTTCCAGACGAATGCCCAATCCTTCTTCCGGAATGTAAATTCCAGGTTCACAAGTGAAAACCATTCCAGGCTCGATCACCCTGTATTTCGAGCCGAGGTCATGCACATCCAGACCCAGATGGTGGCTGGTTCCGTGCATAAAGTATTTTTTGTACAAAGGTTTTTCAGGATCCTGAGCGGCAACGGCATCAGCCTGAAGAAGGCCCAGTCCGATTAGTTCTTTTTCCATCATTAACCCTACCTTTTTTTCGTATTCCAGCAACGTAATGCCGGGTCTTAGTAGGAGGGAGGCTTCCTTCATGATCCGCAGAACGGCATTGTATACGTCTTTTTGACGGCTGCTGAACTTTCCGTTTACCGGAATGCAGCGGGTCATATCGGCGTTGTAATTCCCGTATTCGGCTCCCACATCGATCAGGATGACGTCTCCGTCTTTGCAAGGTTTGTCGTTATCGGTATAATGCAGCGAACAGGCATTGGCGCCGGATGCTATGATGGGTCCGTAGGCAAATCCTTTGGATCCTCTTTTTACAAATTGATAGATGAATTCGGCTTCCAGTTCATATTCCAGCACTCCGGGCTTTGTGGCTTTCAGGACGGCATCAAAACCAGCTTTGGTAATGTCAATGGCTTTTGAAATCTGGGCCACTTCCTCCTGCGATTTGCAAGCCCTCAGGATTTCCATAATGGGGGCCAGCCGCTCGAAATGATGCAACGGGAAACGTGCCTTCATTTCTTTGATCAACCTGTCATTTTTCGACTCACTTTCCACAACGGCTCTGGGATGCTCATTTGTAGTGAGGTACACATGTTCGGCCAGATTGAGAATGGGCTGCAATACAGACTGAAACTCCGAATTCCATCGCACGACTTTCACACCTGATGCTGCCGATGCTTCATCTTTGCTCAATTTATACCCTTCCCAGATCCGGATATGCTCAGAAGTTTCTTTTACGAAAAGAATTTCCTTCCACTCGGCGACCGGAGAGTCCGGAAACAGAAGAAGAATGGTGTCCTCCTGATCAATTCCGGACAAGTAAAGCAGATCGTTGTTCTGGTGAAAACCCATGTGCCCGTCGGCGTTTGTGGGCTGAATATCATTCGATTGAATGATGACCACCGAATTGGGCTTCAGGTGTTTATTGACATTTTTCCGGTTACGGATGTAGAAGCTGGCTGGAATGGACTGATATCGCATGTCTCGTAAGAAAATGAAGCTGCAATTATTTCAATTTGAAAAGGGAATCAAAACGAAATCCGAAGAAAACTGAATCGCCAGACTATTTCACCACTTCAATCCAACCTGAAATTTTTTCAAAATCGGTAGCCCCGGGCACTTTCATTTCGGCGGAATAAAAGAAGGTTCCTGTTTCTTTAGAACCTGGTTTCCAGTCGTTTTTGTACAAATCGGCTGCATAAATTTTCTTTCCCCAGCGGTCGTAGACGGTCAGATTTTTCACTTCTCTCCGGTCGAAATCCAAGGTTGAGTTTTGAGCATCGCCATTGGCTGAAATCAGATTGTTGATTGGCAAAAGGGGCTCCTCTTTTGGTGGCACAACTTTTGGTATCACAGCTAAAATCTGAGATCGGTTGACTTTGCAAAAGATACCGTCATTTGGCAAGAATGTTTGAATCACAGCCGATACGCGAATGCTGTCACTGGTGGAAGAAGCGATGAGAAGTCTTGGAGTTTCGGAAAGAATGCTACCATTGGCTACTGTCCAGGTTTTCACAAACCACGAAACAATATCGCTCTGAATCGCATAGCGGATGGAATCTCCAGCACCCGGAGTGGAAGGTGTCGAAACAATTTTTGGATCAAACGGAACGGTGTAAACAGAGTCTTTCACATAAGCACTCAGGCAACCTTCATCGTTGAGAGAACGTACCCTGAAATAGATCCATTTTTTGGCTGGGAAATACGGAACCTCAATGGAGAAAATGTTAGAATCGGATCTTGAGCTTGTGACACCAGACGGAGGCGACAAAAGATTCCACTGATATGAAATCCCCGGAGTACTTAATCCATAAAAATTGGCAGGGGTGCCTTCGCAAATTGAGTCGGCTCCAAAATGCGTACAAACAAGGGGTTTGATGACGGCTTTGACTTCAAAGCGGGCATCGATACAGGTATTTGAGCTCGTAACACCGACCCAAAACGAGCGATTTTGCGTAACCGGAAATGTGAGTGTATCAGAATTGCTCAGAATAGAACTTGTTGAAGTTGGCGATAAGTACCAATCGAAATTGGTTCCGGCCGGAAATTTTATCACCAGTTTCGCTTCTCCCGGACCGCACAACGTATCGTTGGTGATGGTTACACTTAGTGAATTCTGGGCATTGACTTTTACATAATTGGTTGTGTTATAAGTCCGGCCTCTGGTGGGGTGTTCGAACGAAACCGTATTTTTATAACGAAAAGGAAACACCCGGTAGAAGAAGGTTCCGGGTCCTGGATTTTCAGAAAACGTTGTGGTTCCAGATCCAGTGATCACTTTCACCACTTTAACCTGCTGTGCACCATTGTCATACGAGCCATTGAGAGCATACTCTTTGCCTTGTTGCGGAAAGCCAAAATTGCCGGTTGTATTCCGCACCACCATGTATCCGATTGTGTTATCAGAAGGAAAAACATCCGTGGCCGCCTGCCAGGAAAAGGAAATGGTTCCATCGGCCGCTTTGGTCGGACAAACGGTTTGAGCAGCCATGTCCGGAGCCCGAAGATCGATGAGCCACTGGTCATTTGATCCCCCATTACCGATGCCTTCAAAAGCGGTTCCAGTGGTTCCAATAAAAGAATTACTGGCATTGGTTTGCATACCTGAAAAAAAGTCCGAATTGATACCTGCTGTCATAATCAATGATTCTGGCGCCGTCATGTTGAAATTATAATAGGTGTAGTTGCCACATGGTCGGGTTGCTGTTCTGGCTGTTGTTGTATCGGTCCAGTTTCCGCTGGTTGTAAAGCAGTTGCCTCCAACGACGCTGGTTCCCGGATTATTACTGTGCCCGATTGCATGCACCATTTTTCCTAAAGGATTGACAATCTGAACAAAATCACCACCATCCGCAATGAATAATGTGTTGCCTGTTCCACCAGTGAAATAGGTTGTATTCCGGCAACAGACCCGGATGAAACCATCAATTTTGTCAGAATCGGTGTTGTTGCCACACTCTGTGACATTCGTTGCATGGTCTATCACAATCACGGTTCCTGCCCTAAGATTGTTCCATAGAGGATGATCTTTAAATTTAATTTTAGGCTGCCAGCTGGATGTTCCGGTATTGTTATCTCCTAAAAACCAACCTCTTAAATCAAGGTTGTCTTTTACTACAACCAGTTCGGTCCATTCGTCACTCTGGCTGGGAGTGTTGAAGTATTCGTTGATAACGATTTCCTGGCTGAAAACAGTTCGGGTGAACAGCAATAGAAAAATGACAGTTAAAATCCGGACGGTGTGAGTAGTCTTTATCATGGAAAGGCAAATTTAGGGAATCAGGGATTCTTACACCCATTTCATGCATTGGAAATTTACACTGGATGCTAACTTTTTGATTTTCTTTTTCTTGCAACCTCTTCCGTGGTTTCTCCGGAGGAGAAACGAAAGAGGTGAAAATCAAAAAGTTCCACATCAATTGCATAAAATGCGTTAAAATATCCTTTTGGTTAAGATTTGGAAAAGCCAGCTTCATTGAATTCAAAATTGCTTTGAATCAATCTGGATTCGGAACCATTCAAATCCGAATGTAAAAGGGAGATAAGGGCTGTTTTTGTTTACGACAATGAATGAAACGCCAGTGCATTTCCTTCGCAATCCAGAATGAAGGAAACGTATCCCACTTCTTCTGTAATCAGCATTTTCGGAACCACTAGTTTTCCGCCAGCTTCCAGGGCTCTGTCCACAAAAACCTGTAAATCAGGATTGCAGTTGAGATATAACCGGGGTCCAAATACGGAAGGCTGGTAACCTTCGCCCTGAACAATCGAGCCGGATGGTCCTGAAGCAGTTGGGAAAAAGCCCATGGTGTAAGCGCCCAAAGCCGAAATGGTGAGTTCCGTCTGGAATACATATTCGTAGAAAGCTTTGGCTCTGTAAAATTCCAGAACCGGGATTTCGAACCAATTCAGAAACGGAGTTGTCATTGAAAAAGATAGTTCGGATTTATTGAGAATGATGAGTTGCCAAAAAGTTAGTCTTCCGGATACGGAACGAAAACAAAATTGGTGAATTCCGGATCCACTACAAACAGGCAACAGAATTCTTCGGGATCTTTATACGTCGAAACAAATGTCTGATAGCCTTCGGCACTGAGAATTTCTCTGGCCACAAATTCTTCCGCCATGGCAATGAAGTAATTCCAATCCAAATCTTCGTTGAGCTTATCGTAGAGCAAACCACCGATGGGTTGCACCTGACGGCACATTACAAAAACCGGATAGTCGGAAATTCGCCGGGATTTCATCTGATAACCCGCTTCCTTGAGCTGGTCGGCTATTTTGACAAAGTCAGATGTGATGGTTCCCAGAAACTTTCCATTCAGTTCCGGATCGTTGGCAGTTAAATCCATAGTTTTTTTAGGTTGATTTTTTATGAATATGCGGCAGCAGAAAATGCTTCGGAAGGCTCAAACCAGATTCCGTCCTCGCGGATTAGCTCAATTAGCTCATCTACGGCCTGTCCTGCTGGTACGGATTTCTTCACCACATTCTGACCGCGATACAAGGCGATTTTGTCTTTCCCTACACCCACATAGCCATAATCGGCATCGGCCATTTCGCCGGGTCCGTTTACAATGCAGCCCATGATGCCAATTTTTACACCTTTCAGATGATCGGTTCTTTTGCGGATCATGGCGGTTGTTTCCTGAAGATCGAAGAGTGTCCGTCCGCAACTCGGGCAGGATATGTATTCGGTCTTCGACATTCTTGTTCTTGCGGCCTGCAATATTCCGAATGAAAGCTGATTCACAATTCGAATCTCACTTTGATTTTTGTCCACATCGTTGATTTTCTGCCAGTTGAGCATCAGGCCATCACCCAATCCGTCAACCAGAAGGCCGCCCACATCGGTGGAGGCAAAGAGCTGAAGATTGGATTCTTCCGATTCGTCAAACGACCTGAAAACTACCACCGGCAGATTGATTTTTTCTTCCATCAGCACCACAAATCCTTTCCGCAGCGATGCCATCGCATGTTCATTCGTTGTATGAAGAATCAATATAAAATTCTCCAGTTTCCGGATGATCTCAACCCGGGAAGGGCTCAATTCTTCGGCTTTCATCCAAAGGAAATTCGCTTCCGGATGAAATTGGATACCTTCCGATTTAACCTCTTCCAATGTGAAAGCCGGAAAGCAATTCTGAACCGATTGTTGTGTGAGCCAGGTCTGATATGAATAAATGACACGGCTTCCGTTTGCGACCATGAATGGAACAACCCGGTCGCCTGAATACAGATAATCTGCACCCTGATCGTCCAGATGCCATTTGTCTGGTTCCGGAAGATAGTGGTGACCGATGGCTTTGAGTTGTTTTTTATCTGTGATGTTGAGTTGAGAAACGTCAGCCATTACCCTTGGAACATTTTTTCCTCCAAAATTGAAAATTTCGGTGGTCTCCCGGCGGTGATACTGAAACGGATCAATCGGATAATGTTGAATGGGGCGGATTTCATCGTGGCCTTCCCTTTTGGAATATCGGTTTACCAATGCCTGGGCCACAGGAATTTCAAACTCAGGTTCTTCTGTGAGCGAAACACGAACCGTATCGCCCAGACCATCTTCTAAAAGGGTCCCGATTCCGACCGCAGATTTGATCCGGCCATCTTCTGCTTCACCTGCTTCGGTTACTCCGAGGTGAAGTGGATAGGGTTTAAGTCCTTCTTCATCAAGCTTCTGTACAAGAAGACGGTACGCCTGAACCATTACCTGGGTGTTACTGGCTTTCATGGAAATCACCAGATTGTGGTAATTCTCGGCTTCACAAATCCGGAGAAACTCCAGGGCCGATTCCACCATTCCCAGAGGAGTATCGCCATAACGACTCAGGATTCTATCGGAGAGAGAACCATGGTTGGTTCCAATCCGCATGGCGGTTCCGTAGTCTTTACAGATTTTAACCAATGGAAGGAATTTTTCCCGGATCCGGTCCAGTTCGGCTTCATAGCCAGAATCCGTATAGTCGATGGTCTCGAATTTCTTTTTATCGGCATAATTACCCGGATTGATCCGCACCTTTTCCACCAGTCGGGCAGCAATTTCAGCGGCATTTGGAGTGAAATGGATGTCGGCCACCAAAGGAGTGAAATAGCCTCTTTTTCTGAGTTCTCTTTTAATCAGATCAAGATTCTGGGCTTCCTTTACGCTTGGTGCCGTGATCCGGACAAGTTCACAGCCCGCTTCGATCATCCGGATGGCCTGATTCACAGATCCTTCCGTATCCATCGTATCAATGGTTGTCATCGACTGTACCCGGATCGGGTGGTCGGAACCGAGAAGAAGATCTCCGATTTTGACTTCAATCGTTTCTCTCCGGTGGTAAGAAATGAGACTCGGACAATATGGTTGGTTCAGCATGATTCAGAAAGAGCGATAAAAGTGGGGTTGCTATTCAATGCGTGCAGAGATTCAGAAATGGTAACTCAAATCGGAAGAATTTGTTGGGAACAGCCGGGACTTCATTTTGTTTGAAAGGCGAGATGAATAAAACTATTTGCCCAGGTTTCGGGTGAAAACAAAGCGATTTTCTGTTTGCTTGATTCGCCCATTTCCTGCCTTTTTTCATTTGTTGTCCGGCTGATTTTTCGGAATGTTTCGATGATGGTGTCTTCCTTATTCGCGTCAAATGAAAATCCGTTGGCGGACGAACATAAATCAGGTTCGCAGCCACATTGGATAGACAATGCGATTGGCAGACCAGCCGACATGGCCTCATTTACCACCAGCCCCCAGGGTTCAAAAACACTGGGAAGAATAAAAAAGGATGCCGAGGCGTACAAATCTGGCAACTCGTTGTACGACAGCCAGTCGGAAAATAAAATATTGTCGCTGCCAGAGGCCATTTTTTGAAGCTCTTCTTTTTGCGGACCCCCCCCAACCAATTTCAGAACCCAATCGCCCGGGAGTTTCGCTTTTTGAAATGCCTGTATGAGGCGGACCAGATTTTTTTCCCAGCTAAAACGGGCCACACACAGTATCTGTTTTTGATTTTTGTTTTTCAATCCTGAAGCAAAGTGCTGGTTATCCACAACTGAATAACCAATTTCAATTGGCCGATCACAGATGCCCAGTTTTTGAGAAAAGTGATACCTGGCCTTTACACCTGAAACCAGAAACCCATCGCAAACAGAAGAAAGGTACCGTCCTTTCAAACGATTGAAAACAGGCTTATCTCCATACCATGACTCAGCAAAAAGCACAACCTTGATCCCCTTCAATTTGCACCAGACCAGAATCAGATTGTATTCCAGCCGTCCGTAACCGGCAATTCCGGCTATTTTGATATTGTGGCGGATGGCCCTGTTTTTAAAGGCCTCAAAACGAGCCAATGCATCTGCCTGTTGGACAGGTTTGGAAGAAAGCGGGAGGTATGACGGATCGTTAGCAAGTGGATTTTTCCATTTATACAATCCATCTGATTCACCCAGGTCTGAGATAAAAACGGTACCGTCCGGAAGGAGATTGCGGAGTGCTTCGAAACGGGCAGCATGGTAATCACCGAGCCTGTCCCAGACAAGGAGAATATTTCCTGTAGGTGCCGGGGCAACCATGAGATTTTTAGCTATTAAAGGCTGGAGGGAGTTCTTTCCTTTTTAACTTCGGTTTGCTGTTGCTTCTCCAGAAAGTCAATCAGGGATTCGCAGGTTCTCCAGAGCATCTGAAAAATCTCTTCGAAACCTTCTTCATTTCCATACCATGGATCAGGAACATCCTGTGTACCGAGAGATTCCGGATCAAAGCTTCGCATCATCTTGAGATCTCCTTTTTTTCCGGATGCTTTGGTTGATACTTCGGTTGCATTCTGGAAATTTGACCGGTCCATTGTCAGGATCAGGTCGAAATTATTAAAATCAGAAGGAACAAGCTGCCGGCCGGTATGGACGATTTCGACATCGTGATGGCGTGCGTTCCGGATGGTCCGTGGATCAGGTCTGTCTCCGATGTGCTGGTTTGAAATTCCACAGGAATCCATAGAATAACGGTCCTGAATTCCGCGGATCTCCAGTTGTTTTTTGAAAATGGCCTCAGCCAAAGGCGAGCGGCAGATGTTTCCTAAACAGACGAAGAGTATTTTTTTGTACATGAATGACCTAGTTGAAGGGGCAATTCTAACGAAAAAAAGAGCTTTTTCGACATGTTTTTCGAACATTTTGGAAATAAAATTGAGTCGAAAAATCAGTTAACTGTATGATAATCAGAAATAACAATGGATAGAAATCTTCTTTTTTGTATCACTTTGAAAATTCAGAATTGTCCTATATTGCCGCAACTTTTTAAAGTTTCTAGCTGATAAAAAATCTTTACCCCTTCTCCAGTATATGGCCAAGTTGAAAAACATCATCAAGCAGCTGTCTGCGTCTGACTATCAGGCGATTCATGATTCGCTGATGCACAGTAACGCTGAAAAGTCAGCGCATCTGTTAAAGTTTATTCGTGAGCGGCAGATGAGCGATGCCAAAGTGATGGAAGAGCTCGACGTGAATACAAACGCGTATTACACACTTCGTTCCCGGTTAAACCAGAAAATCGAGGAGTATCTGCTGGCTCAGATGGAAAGTCCGCGGACCGACCTTTTGAAAAAAGTGGCCAACATCAACGATGTGGTTTTTACCAAGAAGAGGGCCATTGCATCGGCCACGTTAAAGAAACTGGAGAAAGAACTATTGGATTATGATCTGGCCAATGAGTTGACCATTGTGTACAAGACGCTGAAAAAGCTTCATCTGAACACACCAGACAACTTCGCCTACAGTCAGCAGTACAACCGGCACGTGGCCTACATGCTTGCCATGGACAAAGCCGAAGATCTGGTAGCGGAATACTTTAAGAAGTTTGGCCAGTTTTTTATGAGCGGGTCGGATGTGGAGAAATTTGGCCTTGAGATTTTGTACAAGGAGATCACCAATGTGTGCAACCTGTATAAATCGCACCGACTGTACGTGTATTTCAGTCTGGTGAATATCTACCACCGTCTGTTTGTCGACACCCGTGAAAACGAGAATGTTGATGAGGAACCGATTGAGGATATCCTGTTGAGTGTGGAGAAGATATTTGAGGATTACAACCGTGATTCGATTTACTTCAACCTCAATATTGTATTCGAATTCCTGAAACTGGAGTACTACAATTTCTATAAAGTATACAGAAAGGCAGAGCGTTATTTTGACGAAGTCAATTTCAATTCCGCCCTTCTTCTTTCGAATTACAATCTCTACACCTTCTCACCACAGTTCCTCTTGTCCAAATTGGATCGTGCTGTACGAATGGATGCCGAAGCGCAACTGTACGAGGAAAACAAAGCCTTGTTCGGAGATTATGAAGTGGACATGAATGATGTTCCCCGGCACATCATTTATGTGGTGTATCGTTCACTGTCTTGTTTCTATGCAGAGAAGTACGATGAGTCGGCCCGTTATCTGAACAATCTTCTCAATGAACTGAGTCTGAAAAAATATCCTCAGGCCCAGATTGAGATTAAACTTTTGCTTGCCCTCCAGTATTGCATTCTGAATGATTATGATCTGTTTAATCAGTGTGTGAACAGCATTCAGCGTTCGATCCGGATTTCGGATAAAGACACAATGGAGCATGTGCAGATTTTCATCAAAATTATGAAGACCGCTCTGGGTGACAACAAGAAGACAAAGCCTGTGAAAATCAAGGGACTCATCGATAAACTCCGGTTTGTTGAAATCCCTCATTTCTCAGCCATCAAACACATCCGGATGGACGAGCGGTTTATTTCAAAGCTGGTTTAGTTTTCTCAATACTGATTTTGAAAAGGCGGTCTTCGGACCGCTTTTTTTTTGCCCTTTTTATCCCAAATTCCGCAATTGAAATAGCTTTTGGTTCATAAATGATTGATGTTGCTAAAGCTCCAACTTCGTTTTTCACCTTAAGTCCTCTACCTTGGAGAGCTTGTCCCGAGCCTGCCTCGGGAACCTATCCCGAACTGGCTTCGGGAGGATTTAGGTGAGGTTACAAAACATAGAAAATCAATCATTTACATCCTATTGCATAATCTGGGTTTATGTTGAAGAAATATGTATACGAGGCTCATTTTCTTTGACTTAAACGGGTATTTGTCACTTTTTGCCGCAATTCTTTCTATGTAAGGAACTGAATGGAATGCAGGGTTTTCATAATAGATCCGTAGGTAGCATTACTACAGCATTTTCCGGGCTTGTTACGGGGATCGGGATGCTGTTCGAATCCTATTTATAATTTACTGAAATTCTGTATGTTACAGCGTTTACGCTTGGGCTTGATATTGTGGTTTTCCATCCTTGTTTATGGGACGGTCTCTGCCCAGTCAACCATCCTTTTTCCCCCACAAACCATAAATCCGACGTGTAATGGGAGCATCAATGGGAGCATAATTTTCAGCTTTCAGGGCGATTCCACGGATTTTTTCTTTTCCTGGTCAGGTGGAAATCTCCCAACCAATGGCAACCCTACAACTGGAAATGGAATCGTTCGCCAGACGGGCTTGTTAGCCGGCACATATTCGATTTTTATCCTGGATCTGAATTCCGGATTTGATACCACTGTTCAGGCAAATCTGGCCAATTCACAGCCATTGACCTTGAATGGAGGCAATGATATTTCCAACTGTCTTGGTCAGCCAATCAGCCTTTCGGCAACGTCAAATGCTGCAATCGGCTCTGTCTATACCTGGACATACACAAATGCGAACGGCCCTCAGGCCCTGAATGGTAAAAGTGTGGTGATTCCGGCCAATCCTTCCCCGTTAGCCCTCACTTCCAGCACCAATGTTACAGTTCAGGTGACAGATCCAAGCGGCTGTAATGCAACCGATCAGGTTTTTGTCACGGTCAATACACCTCCGGTTGGCCAATCATCACCTTCATCGCAAAGCATCTGTTCCGGCCCCGTTTCAATTTCTTTGAGCAGCAACCAAACTGGTACCACCTTCATTTGGACGGTCAGCCAAAGTGGAACAACCGGTGCACTTGCTGGTTCCGGATCCACCATTAACCAGACGGTACGGGCCACGGGTTTAGTGAACGGAACCGCTACATACAACATCCGGCCGATTTCTTCCGGTGGTTGCGTTGGAACCGTGTTTCAATCGGTGGTCACCGTCCGCCCAAAACCAGTTATCACATCATCACCTGATTCATCTGAAATTTGTTCTGGTTCAGCCAGCGCTGTTTCTCTCAATTCCAATATTACAGGTGCCAGTTTTGCATGGAGGGCCATTCCAACCAATGTAACCGGAGCCTCATCCGGCAACGGAACCACCATCAGTCAGACCTTGAATTCAACCGGTTCAAACAGCAGAGTCGTATACAGAGTCGCCGGAACAGTGAATTCATGTGTAAGCGATACTGTCCGTGTTGTCGTTGTTGTGAAACCTCGTCCCGTTGTATCTGTGTCTCCGGCTGATACGGTAAATGCCTGTTCCGGTGCGTTGAGTACACAGAACTATTCTTCCAGTATTTCGGGAACCACTTTCAGCTGGACTGCGTCTGCTAATTCAGTGGGCGCCATAAATGGAACCGGGGCTGTGAATGCGCAGACTTACTCCAATGCAGGATCAACCGTTCAGCGGGTAACTTATTCTGTTACTGGTATTGCCAATGGTTGTACATCACTAGTTAAGAGACACCGGGTTCGGGTTTTACCTCTTCCAGTGGTGACGGCTACAGCGGTTCGGGACACAGTTTGTTCCGGCGATTCGGTCCGGATTAATCTGGTTTCCAATCTTGCGGGTACCAGTTTCGTCTGGACTTCATCAGCAACAGGAGTTTCAGGAAACACCTCTGGTTCCGGCACACCAATCCGGAATGCCCTGACAGCAACTACAAACGGTCAAGGTTCAGTCAACTATTCCATCATCGGAACGGCCCAAACCTGTTCTGGATTGCCAAAGACAAAAACGGTTTTTGTCAATCCGCGTCCTACGATTTTAGTTACACCTGCAACCAGAACCATTTGTTCCGGAACAGCGGCTCAATTTTCACTCTCATCTTTGGTTTCTGGTGCATCATTTAGCTGGACAGTTCAGCCCAATAGTCTGACTGGAGCAAGTGCAGGTTCCGGAAATTCCATTAATCAAATTCTGACAAAACCAACAGTTGGATTGGATTCAGCCATTTATTCCATCCAGTCAAGTCTAGGTTCCTGTTCGGGACAAACGACTCTGGCAAAAGCGTATGTGAGAAGAGTGGCAGCTCCGGTTGCATCCAATCTGACTCCAGTTATTTGTTCAGGTTCAAATGTCGCTGTCACCTTCACACCAGCTGGAACCTGGAACTGGATTGTCGGAAATAGTCCGATCATTGGTGCGACATCCGGAAGTGGGAGTCAGCTTGCTGCAACACTTAGATTGACAGCAGCCAATGACGATTCCGTCACGTATAAAGTATTCGGCACCCAATCGGGATGTTTGTCTGATACCTTATACCTCAAAGTTGTGGTGAAAGCCATTCCGCAAATCTCCTTCACTGCAGCAAATGACACCATTTGTTCAGGACAGAATACGCAGATTCTGATTTCGTCACAGCCATCCGATCAGGTTTCTTTTTCCTGGACGGCTTCTGCTTCCAATGTAACCGGTGCTTCTTCCGGGACAGGAAATCAAATCAATCAAACGCTGAGCCTGATTTCGGGTAATGCGGGTTTTGTTGTGTACAATGTATCAGCTGTCAGGGCTGGTTGTATCGGAAATCGGTTAGATACCATCGATGTTGCCAATCCGGATATTCCGTTTTCTACGAGCGTAGTTTCCAGTAATCTGTGTACAGGCGATACAGCAAAAATTCAGATTTCCGGACCTGCTTCAGGCGTAACCTTCAGCTGGACGGTGTCGAATTCCAATGTGTCCGGTGCTTCAGCGGGAACTGGAACGGTGATACGTCAGAAACTTCAATTGATCAGTTCTGCATCCTCTGGATTTGTTGATTACATCATCACACCACAAAGCGGACCATGTACCGGAATACCGCAGACAGTCCGGATCAATGTTCAACCATTTCCTGCGGCTCCCGTTATATCTGTGCAAGGTGGAGCATCACCAATTTGTCCTGGCCAAAGCCTTACGCTCACCAGTGATCAGCTTTTTGGAAATCAGTGGTATATCAATGGAGTTGCAGTATCACCACCAACTGGAACGAATCGGTCGCTTGTTGTATCGGATTCTGGCTCATATAAAGTAGTTTTCACCAATTCAAATGGTTGTTCTTCCGCATCCTCCATTACCCGAATTAATTTAATTCCGGTGCCAACGAAACCGGTGATTTCCGGTGTGTCTGCTTTCTGTGCGGGAACTTCAGCCCGGTTGCGTTCATCGGCAACCATCGGCAACCAATGGCAGCTTAACGGAGCCGATATTACAGGAGCAACCGATACCGTCCTGACGGCGCAGTTTGAGGGAGCTTATACGGTTCGTCTAACAAATTCTACATGTTCGGTGGTGTCTGATACTTTCTTTGTATCGGTATTTCCGGCACCTGCTCAGCCTACAATCACAGGTAACAATTTCCTGTGCGCTGGGGATACCGGATTGCTGGTGGCTTCATCCGCGAGTTCATGGCAATGGCTTTTGAATAATAACCCTATTGCAAATCAAACGAGCCAGAATCTGACCATCACCAATGGTGGGAATTTTCAGGTCACCATTAAAGATGCGAATGGTTGCTCTGCGACATCCAACGTGTACAATGTACAAGGGATTCCAGCGAACCCGATACCAACCATTTCAGGTGTCAATAGTTTTTGCGCCGGCGATTCAATTATTCTCACAACCGAAAATCAAAATCCGGCCTGGAAAAACCAATGGTTCAAGGACGGAGTCGCATTGCTGAATGACACCCTCCGGACATTGATTGTAAAAAGTATTGGTGTGTACACCGTTACTCTGCTTTCTCCAAGAGGGTGCAAATCCACGTCACTTCCGTTTTCGGTTACCCAAAAGGAAAGCCCTGCCACTCCGGTTATTTCGGGCCTTGGTCTGATTTGTCCGGGAGGAACCAATACACTCAGTTCGTCATCCGCTGAAGGAAATATCTGGTTTTTGGATGGAACTCAAATTACAGGTGCCAACAATACCACGTATGATGCTACTTCAGCTGGTACTTACACCGTTCAGGTGATCAATCTTGTGGGTTGTAAGGCGGTTTCTCAAACATTTGTCCTTTCGAATACCACGTCTCCGGATGTGACGGCCACTCTTCAGAATCCAACCAACTGCGGACAGGCGA
>CAMCXM010000087.1 GCA_945883425.1 Spirosoma fluviale | reverse complement strand
TACATACCAGACGTCCATTTCGAATTTGTCTTTCCAACTAACGGTGTTCCGTCCGTTGATCTGCGCCCAACCGGTGATGCCAGGTTTCACATCATGTCGCCTTTGCTGGCGGTCGTTGTAAAGCGGCAGATATTCCTCCAAAAGCGGACGGGGTCCGATCAGACTCATTTCTCCTTTCAGTACATTGATGAGTTGAGGAATTTCGTCCATTGATGTTTTGCGGACAAACTTTCCGACAGCTGTCAACCGTTCAGCATCAGACAAAAGCTGGCCATCTTCTCCCCTTCTGTCGTTCATGGTTTTGAATTTGATGATGGAGAAAATGGAACCCTTGAGGCCGGGTCTTCTCTGAAAGAAAAATGGCTTTCCCTGATTGGCAAAATACAAACCAATGGTCACCAGAACAAAAACCGGACTGGCCACCAGCAATACCAGCAGTGCGATTGCCTTATCGATTAGTCCTTTAAAAAAGAATCGGTACAAATTGGAGTCTGTTTGGTGCTGCAAACCTAAAAAAACCAAACCATCAATTTCTATTACCTTGCGGCATTAAATCACCGTGAAGCAAATACAGGTTCTCCGACATTCGCATTTTGCAGCCGATCCATGGGGAGACGGCGGCTGTAAACGAACCGCCCAGATTTCCGAAATCCTGGACAGTAACCAGATCGGTCAGGAGTTTTACCAGCCGGATATTACCCAGATTTTCCAGAAGAAATTTGCGGCGCTGGAAGGTCTCCGGCTTCTCAATCAGCACAAAATCCAGTCGAGTCTCAATAAAACGGCTCTCACTCAGCTGGGATTCAACTACTATAAAAGGCAGCAAACCATGGAGTATTATGCCCGAACGCATAAACTTCTGTTGTGGGAAAGCAGTCGCCAGCAAAATTACCTGATGAGTTATGCGGCCCGTGACATGGGCCTGAAGGTAATTGGTCTTCCTCATAATCTTGAATCGTTGGTTCAGGGTCAGGCTTCGGACTTTACCGGAAGGCTGGCTCCATACTGGTTCGAAGAAGAGCTGCAGAGTCTGAAACAATGCCATTCCATTTTCACCATTTCGAGGGAAGAGCAGTACCTTCTGAAACTATTCGGTCTGGATGCTGAATTCCTGCCGTATTATCCAACATCTGAGGTGGCAACCTACCTGCTTCAGATCCGCGAAAACCGCAAGAAAAAGGCGAAGGAGAACATGATTTTCCTGATGGGCACAGCCGGAAACAAGCCAACTTTTGACGGGATGCTGAACCGGATTGTATTTTTTCACCGTCATTTAAAGGACAGTCCACTTCAATTGCATGTGGCCGGATACCTGACCGAAAGTCTGGCTCCTCACATTCCGGACAATGCCAACATTCATTTGCATGGCACTTTGAGCAATGAGCGACTGGCCGAAATGCTGGAAGAATGCTCCTTTTGCTGGATTCACCAGAACATCAGTACAGGTTCTCTGACCAAAATCCCGGAGCTCATGATGGCGGGGGTCCCGGTCCTTTTGAATTCAGATGCCGCACGAAATTTTCACAATGTGCCGGGAATCAAGGTGTACGAACACGATGAAGATTGTGTGGATGCGATGAAAGGCGAGCTACCGGTTCCGGAAATACCAGAAAAGCCAATGGTGCATGAGAAAATTCTGGTGAACACCATCCGGAAGTTTCTTTCCTGATCCTGCATTTCCAACGTCGAATTGGAAGCGGGAAATCATCTGAATACCGAATGAAACTGTAAGTTTGCGGCACCTAACTGAATATGGCCAATCCGCTTGTTTCTGTCATCATTCCTACATTCAACCACGGGTTGTTTGTAGAAGAAGCCATCCGGAGTGTCGAAAATCTGGCCGATGACCGTATTGAGATAATCGTGGTCGATGACGGATCAACAGATGAAACCTCGAAAGCCATTTCGAAAAAACTTCAGGATCAAGGCTACAACATTTTCATTCGTGAAAACCAGGGCGTGGCATCCAGCCGCAATTTTGGAATCCGTCAGGCCAAAGGAAAATACATCATCCCACTGGATGCCGACAACCGAATACTGCCTCCTTACATTTCCAGCGGAATAGAGATTCTGGAATCCAATCCGGAAACAGCGGTTGTGTTTGGGGATGCAAAGATATTTGGAGAAAAAGGTGGGACCTGGGTGAATCACCCTTTGCAGCTGGATGAGATTATTTTTGAGAACTACATCGACAATTGCACCATCTACAGAAAAGAAGCCTGGGAAACAGTTGGTGGTTACGACGAAAACGCACCCTTCCATACGAGAGAAGACTGGTTTTTCTGGCTGGCTCTGCTTGGTAAAGGTTGGAAATTTGAATACCTGAACGTCTTTTGTTTCGAATACCGGTTTTTGCAGAATTCCAAAGTAAGAACCAAGTATTCGGTTTTGAAAAACAGGCTGATCATCAATTCCTATATTTTTCCGGTCCAGATGCAGCTACTTGAAAGATTTCGGTCTTCCGGGGATCTCTCAAAAGATACCGTCCGTTCATTGACGGCCCGGTTACAAAGTCAGCTGGCACACTATCATTTCATTACGGGAAATGTCTTAAATGGCTACCGATATCTGTTCCAGGCACTGCAATCAGGATTGTCGTTTGGTGCGTTTCTCAATCAGGCAATCGGCTGGCCGATCAGAAGAATGAAATCGAAAGGCTAACAAAGCCATTCAATCTGCCGATTCAATGGCAGAATGGCAGATATTAGAAATCACTTCTACAAATTTCGTCAGACTTAATCGTTCGAAAAAATACCGTAGAGTTCACGGTCAACTTTTTCGATCACTTTACCGAGATCTTCAGGACGGGCTACAAAATCAAGCTGATCTGCGTTGATAATCAAAAGCTTGCCTTTGTTGTATTTCGAAATCCAGTCTTCATAAGCATCGCCTAGTTTTCGCAAATATTCCAGTTTGATGTTGTTTTCGTAATCCCGGCCACGTTTTTCAATTCGCTCTACCAGCGTTGGCATTCCGGCCCTCAGATAAATGAGAAGGTCGGGAGATTTGACGAAACCCGTCATCGTTTCAAACAGATTCAGGTAATTAGCATAGTCGCGGGGATTGATGTGCCCGGAAGCATGAAGATTTTTAGCGAAGATTACGGCGTCTTCATAAATGGTTCGGTCCTGAATGATGGTGTGCTGAGCCGCCTGAATATCAAGCACCTGCTGAATGCGGGTACTCAGAAAATACACCTGAAGATGGAATGCCCACTTGTGCATATCGGAATAAAAATCCTCCAGGTACGGATTGTCGTCAACCGATTCATAGAAGACTTCCCATTTATAATGTTGGGCCAGCTTTTGGGCCAGAGTTGATTTACCGGCACCAATGTTTCCTGCAACCGCAATATGCATATGACTGAAATTTGGCTTCAATATTGCCAGTAATTTTTTAAAGCCGGAAGGCAAATTTTCATTCTGTTCATGAGCAGTATTCCAAATCAATCAGCATCAGCGACTAAGCCTTTCCAAAAAAGGTTTCTGTATTCGCTCACTCCTCCTCTTTTGGCTGCGGGGCTCATGACAATCGTGAAACTGACGGAATGGCTTTCGCACAAGTCCTTTGCTTTTCTCGGTTTAGAGCCACGAGAATTAAAAGGGCTAACCGGCATTTTGTTCTTCCCTTTCCTGCATGCAGACAGTGTCCATCTGATGTCGAATCTGTTGCCTTTCATTTTTCTGAGTGTTCTGATTTACAACATTGTACCCCAAATATTCTGGAAGGTATATGGATTCACATTTTTGTTATCCGGCTTCTGGACCTGGTGTTTTGCACGGCCCGGCCTTGTAATTGGGGCATCGGGATGGGTCTACGCTTTATTGGGCTTTCTGCTGGTGGCGGGATTTGCCAGACTGGGTCGCAAAACGATGGTGATCGCTGGCGGACTGGCCTTTTTATATGGTGGAATGGTGTATGGCCTCGCTCCTACCCAAACGCACATTTCCTGGGAAGGCCACCTGATGGGATTACTGGCGGGATCTATGGCGGCATTTTACTGGAAAAACGAAATTAAGGAAGCAGAAAAAAATGCGAATCCTGTCGTTCAGCGCCCTCCTGAAACAGAAGCTCCGTATCCGTACTGGCAGTTTCCTTTTCCACATTTTGTGGATGCCAACAAAAACGTAATACATCCGGAAATGTTGGTTTGGGAAAATGGCAGACCCAGACTCAAAACTGAGGAGGAACTGCATCCTGATGAAACACCCGCTCCCGAACCAGAAACGTTACCCGAACCAAGAAAAACCACGAGTTTTACACAAGGCGGCTGGACCATTCATGTATCGTAGGAATTGTGGGGTGATTCCTTCTTTCTCCAAACGAGATTATTCCTTAGACTCCCAGTTTTCGGGCAGCCAGAAGTAAACCGGCGATGCTGAGAGAATCGGTAATCCGTCCGTTTTCAACCATTAAAACCGCTTCCTGAAGTGGTAATTTCCAGACCCGGAGATCTTCGGTTTCTTCCGGATCAGAATCTCCCTGGATCAATCCGGTGGCAAGAAAAACATATCCGGCTTCGTCTGTCACAGAGTTTGATGTATGGATCGGTGTGAGCAATGACCAGTTTGTTGCCGAAAGTCCGGTTTCTTCTAAAAGTTCTCTTTGCGCTGTGGCCAAAGGTTCTTCACCAAAAGGACCGCCTCCTTCGGGGATTTCCCAGCTGTATTGTTTCAGTGTGTAGCGATATTGTCCGACAAGAAAGGTATTGAGATTGTCATCAACAGCAACAACCCCGATGGCCAGATTTTTAAACGATACCACACCGTATATTCCTTCTTTTCCTGCCGGATTGAGGACGGTATGGTGATTCACCTGAATCCATGGATTGTCATATACCTGCCTGACATCCAGAGTTTGCCAGGGATTTTCCTCTGAAGGATTTACCATTTTGACTTCAAAAATTGCTTAAACTGCTTCACCACAACCGCGTTATCTCCCTTGTCGGTGAAACATTCCAATAATGCCGGGCCAGGGTTCGACATAAATTCTTTCCAGACAGAGGAAAGATAGAATGGATCTCTGGCTTCGAAATAATCCATTCCGCATTCGAGAGTGGCGTTTCGGGCAGAGAAGGGCTGGTTCATTTCAAAATATTCATCCAGTTCGGGCATCGTTCCGGAACCAGGAATGATCCGGAAAATGTTTCCTCCTGCATTATTCAGAACCACCACCCGAAGATTGGATGGAACCGATTTCGTCCAAAGGGCATTGCGGTCGTAAATAAAACTCATATCACCAATCACGGACAGAATCGTTTTTTCAGGAAAGGCCATTGCCAGCCCCACTGAGGTTGAAAGGCATCCATCGATTCCAGACGTCCCCCTGTTGGCAAACACCGGAATTTCGGAAGGTATCCGGAACGACTGCCATTGCAGATACCGGACGGCCATGCTATTGCCGGCAAACAATGCCAGATTCACCGGAAGTGACCGGGCCAGAATTTCGATGCAGGAAAAATCGCTCCAGGCCACATTTTCAGAAAACTCAGATGAAATCTCCCTGGCTTTGTGTTCAGCGTCCTTCCAGATCTGAAAATACTGCTTTAACTCATTCTGCTTTTCTTCAACTGTAAAATAGGAAGCTTCTCCCAGCTTGGTTAGAAACCATACTGGATCTGCTTGGATATGATGTGTTATAGTGCCGTTCGGATCTGCTGGAAATCCCTTTTCCTGCACATGCCAGTGAAACCGGGGTTTTGCTTTTTTCAGGAATGCACGGGTTGATTTTGACAACAATCCGGCTCCAATGGTGAGGAGGATTTCCGGCTGTAAATCTTGGGAATTCCAGAATGGCTCCGGAAATGAATCCGCCAGTTTTATCAGGCCGGGATGGTCCTGAAGATTGTGAAGGAAATCACCAACAACGGGGCAGTGCCCATATTCAGAAAGCGCCTTAATGGCGTTGCCCAGTTCTGGCTCAGGACGATGCTGTCCTGCTACAAGCAGCCTGCTTCCGGTCTTATTCCAGATTTCAATCAATGGACTCAGCACCTCTCTTTCAAGCTTCTGGTGTGAAACCATGGGCTCCATCCATTGATTACTTGAATTGATTTTTGTGAAGTCGATGGGCTGTTCCGGATAAAGAGGTTCCCGAAGAGGAACATTAAGATGAACCGGACCCATTGGCAGACTGGTTGCACAATAATATGCCTGGTTCAAAAGGCGACGAGTAAAAACCACTGCTTCGTCCCCAGTTTCTGTGGTGGGTAATGTGCCGGAAAACTTCGTGTGCAAATGAAAAATTCCATTCTGGCGAACGGCCTGTCCATCATTCTGATCAATGGATTCCGGTGGACGATCGGCAGTAAAAACAAACAGAGGCAGGTTTTGGTAAAAGGCTTCGGCTATGGCAGGTCCATAATTAAGAACCGCAGTACCGGATGTGCAGAAGATGGCGACGGGTTTGTTCGAACCGAGGCAAAGTCCCAACGCTTTGTAGGCAGCAGATCGTTCATCCATCTCCATGTGAATGGAGAAGCCTCCCATGCGCACAAAAGTTAACAGCATTGGGGCTGATCTGGAACCCGGGCTTGCTACAATATTCAGTATTCCTGCTTCCTTACAAAAACGGGCAATCTGCAGTACCTGAAACGGAATCATCCGGAACGTAAGAATTAAACCTTCGCTTTAAGCTGGTTTTTGCGATTTTTGCGATCATCCGAAGTGGAATCGGAATCATCTTCAGATTCTTTCTCTTCATCCGGAATCGGCATCACCCGTGACTCTTTGAATGTGGAAAGTATCACAGTAGATTGTGTGTTGTCAATTTCCGGAATCTCATTAATCACCTCAACCAGAAGCTTTTGGTAACTCGAGATATCTTTTGAAACAACTTTGAGAATAAAATCTCCCTGACCCGTGATGTGGTGGCATTCTACGACTTCCGGAATATTGACGATCTGAAGAACAAATGAATCTACAATGCTTTTGCGGTGACCAATCAATGCAACGTGAACAAACGTGGTAACACCAAGACCGATCTCTTGTTTGTTGAGGTTGGCATGATAGCTTTCTATAACGCCGTTTTTCTCAAGCTTTTTTACTCTTTCCAGAGTTGGGGCAGGAGAAAGACCAACCTCAATAGACAATTGAGCATTTGTAATTTTACCGTTGTCCTGTAATATGCTAAGTATTTTTCTGTCGATCGAATCGAACTTTTGAGTGCTCATGAAGGAGATTTATGAAGGAGGCAAAGCTAATTTCTTTTTCGATACTTCACCGAAGATTATTCTACAAAACTGGTCGAATTCAAAATAATAATTGTCGGAAATAATTTTCAGCAAAGTTTCTGAATTAATGACCGATACTTTTCAAAATTGTTTAAACTTTTTTCCTTTGAATGGCTTGTTTAGAAGCTTCCACGATGCTGGCGGCATTGAGTCCATATTTCTCCATCAGGGCTTCCGGCGTCCCGCTTTCTCCAAATTGATCGTTCACCCCTACCATTTCCAATGGCTTGGGATAATTTCGGCTCAAAAGTTGGGCAATGCTGTCACCCAAACCACCATTTAGCTGGTGTTCTTCTGCTGATACTGCACAACCTGTTTTACGAACAGATGCCAGAATCAATTCATTATCCAATGGCTTAATTGTATGTATATTGATAACTTCAGCAGAAATACCTTCTGATTCAAGTTGCTGGCAAGCAAGCAAAGCTTCCCAAACCAGGTGGCCGGTTGCAAATATGGAAACATCAGTTCCTTCACTCAGGAGAATTCCTTTTCCTATAACGAATGGCATGGATTCCGGAATGAAGATTGGCACAACGGGTCTTCCAAAACGTAGATAAACCGGACCGTCCCATTTGGCAATAGCCAGCGTTGCCTGTTTTGTTTGGTTGAAGTCGCATGGATTTATGACGGTCATGTGTGGCAACATTTTCATCATCCCAATGTCTTCCAGGATCTGGTGTGTGGCACCGTCTTCACCTAAGGTAAGTCCTGCATGGGAAGCACAAATTTTGACATTCTTCCCGGAATAAGCGACTGATTGACGGATCTGGTCATACACCCTGCCAGTTGAGAAATTGGCAAATGTTCCTGTAAATGGAATCTTCCCTCCAATCGTCATACCCGCTGCCATACCGATCATGTTGGCTTCGGCAATTCCGGTCTGAAAAAACCGATCTGGATACTGCTTGGCGAAATCGGTCAGTTTTAAAGAACCGGTAAGGTCGGCACAAAGGGCAACGACATCAGGATTGGTCGCACCCAATTCCATCATACCTGCTCCAAATCCTGAGCGGGTATCTTTATTGCCTTTGATTTCGTATTGCTGCATAAGAAGTAGATTAAGGATGCAAATCAAGAGAAATGCTGAAGAATTTTAAACAGGTCCACAGAATAAACCCAATTGACAACCCAAGAGATGACACAGTATTAAATCTCATAGTATGCTCAAAATCAGCAAACCGTGCATCATTCCAGACCTTTTTTGCCCAGGTAAAAAAATAATAAAAAGATGGTCCTGTTGATGCCAGAAGGATCAGTATGGCTTCTGGTTCACCTGATTGGATAAAAGTCAGGATCAAAAGACCTGCTCCCAGAAAAATGAAGGCAAATGAAAAAAGGAAGGTGCCTTTAATTCCCAGCAAAACAGACAAAGTCCTGTCTCCACGCTTTGTATCACTTTCATGCTGATAAATCTGCGTCATAGGATAGGAACCGGCAAGAAACAATGTGGCGATTACGGGCCAAAGCCACATGGAACGGGTGTCAAGGATCGCATCATTCCCCAGAATTCCACACCAGATCATATAAACGGACCAACCTCCCTGAAACACACACACCACCAGCCATGATACCAATGGCATCTTTTTCAAACGGATCGAAGGAGAACTGTAGGCTTTACTGACCAACCAATAAACCGAGACACAAAAACCGAAATAGAGTCCGATCCAAAAAGACAACCCGATAGACAAAAGATCAAAAATGAGCACCAGAATCCGAAGATGAACGGTGACCGGAGGTGGATTTTTTATTCCTCCAACGGGCTCCGTATCCTGATCAATCAAAGAGTTGTAGCCGTTACTGGCAGGATACAGAATCAGGTGCAAAACGGCAAATACAGCAGCCACTGAACTCCATGACCAGCCAGCAGCCGGTAGAACGGAAATACTGAGCCAAAACACAGGCATTAAGTACACCGAAAATGGAATCCGCATAAGGATCCATGCATTACGCCAGTTTGAGTTCATAAAAAAAGCCACGCTTTTGGCGTGGCTTCTGTTTCATTATCTTGTAATTCTAAACCAGCCGCCGGTCTTGTAATTGTAACGGGCAACAGAGAATTCATAAAAATAAATACCGTCCTGAAGTTCGTCTTTCAGTTTATCAAAATTCAGTTCATTGTTGTAATTGTCCCTTTGATAAACTTGTTTTCCCCAACGGTTGAAAACGGACAAGTTACCTTCCTTAATTTCCCGAAGGATTTTACCATCTTCATCACGGGCTGTAATGACGAAAGCAGAGTTGCGGCTGTCTTCATTATCGGTAACCAGATTGGGTATGAATACCTGCCCTAACGGTGTTATGGTGAACTTTTGTTTTACAGTGTCACTGCAATAGCGTGTTCCTTCACGTGAATACACCACAACTTCAGATGTATAGTTTCCACCTTTCCGGAACTTCACTTCAGGAGAAGTCCCAGTGAGGGTAGTGTCCCACGTCATGGTTTCATTATACAAATCCCATGTACGGGCAAAACTTGGCGGATAAAAGCTGGATTGAAATTTCACAGGTGCGACTGTTAAACTATCGTTTAGATAGGTATAGGTATGACCTGCTGAAATAGAATCAATTACATGAATATTGAAAGTATCTTTAGCTACCCCGCCAGTTGCACAATTGTTACGGCCAGAAAGAATATAGCGGGCTGAAACCTTCGGATAAATGGTTAAGTATGGAGTGATGGAATCAGAAAGATTAACAGAGTTATCAGAACTCAACCAGGAGTAAAGAGTGTTTAATGTATCTGAAAGCTGTGATGGAACAATCCGGAACGGAGCTTTGTAACATACCGTGTCGACTTCCGGTAATTTAAAAATCGGACGGGTCAGAATCCTAACTTCAATGGAATCCATCATACTGCATCCCAATTCATTCGTTGCTTTAACCTTATAGAATTGATTGAGGTTGTGCGCAATGATGAGCAATTGTCTTTGCTTCAGGCTATCCGGATCCACGCCCGTATTGTTCGCAGTGAGTGGCTTAGTCCACAAATATTTCCAGGCAGGATTGATATTCGTCTGGTTGGCGAACAACCGGATTTCATCTCCCTTACAAACTGAATTTCCAGTCCGGTTTGTTGCCATACTAAGAGTTGGAACATTAAACACTTTGATTTTTACCGTATCCGAAGTCTGGCAACCAGACAAGGAGTCATTCACGAAAAGAACGTAGGTGGTGGTGGTATCGGCGGACGTACGGGGATTGAAACAATCCGTACATGACAGTGAAGTAGTGGCAGTTGTGTCCTGATTTGCCGTCAGTTCAACCCAACGGTAACGATCGCGGCTATCAAATGGCGTAACTGGCTTTAAAGTGGAATCTGTTCCCTGACAAATAGAAAAACCAGGATTGGCATTGTAGGTGTATCTCCGCTTAATTGTCAGAGTGGTAGAATCACCTCTGTAGTTTGGAACTCCATTGATATAAGGCTTTACAGAGCTCAGGAATTTGATCACAACAGTTTTGGTTGGCTGTGTCGCCCAGGTTGGATTATCAACTCCAATCAGAATAAGACTGTCTAATGCTGTACCTGAGCTTAATGTGAAGCTATCGGCCAGCAATTGGGTTCCACCACCAGGTAGTTGCTGGAGGTAATCAAACCCATTCACAGCTGTTCCTGATAATTTAAACCGTGCTGTCAGTGGATCAATTGTATTGGCTGCACATCGCTCAAAAATAAATTTACCAGGGTTGCAATCCACAATCGCATATGGGAAGCGGACATCAAATACAGAAGATTGTACGGCTGTAACACCGGAGGAACGGAGAGACCCCTTTTCGATGAATACGCCGGAATCCCATGATCTGTCTGTTACATCTGAAATCGTAAGTGTTAAGGTATAAGTTTGACAAGGGATAACTTTCACGCTGGCTGTCAATACCCTGGTGAGTCCATTGAACTTTAATCGATTGTAAATAGGAGGATTATTGGTGGCTAATGTATTATCAACATAAGCCGCAATACCTTCCGGTGTGAAAGTGCAGTTTTCTGCGGGTGTTCCGGTACCATTATTTACTGTATTGATGGCCACTGGTAAGTCAGTACCCGGAATGAGGGCAATGTTTTTTGTGTTATCAAAGGTCGGAGCAAGACTCACATCTCCAGCGATTCCAGGTCCTTTAATAAAGAAACCGAAAATATCATTGAAGTTGGAGCATACGAATGTGTTGTACTCTTCTGATGCAAAAACGTAATTGAACTTGATGGAATCGGTGGCAGGAATAATGTCGAACTGAATCGTAGCACAATCCGTTGCCAAACGTGGAACGGTTCCTGTGTTACTATACTCCAACACGGAATTTAACATTTGGCGACCAATTGAGCATTGATCAGTTGTATCTTCATATGGAATCTGATTCGACATTGTGGGAGTTGAATTAGGACCAGCGACGGTATCGGCGAAGCCAGTAACCATTACAAGTCCTTCCTTAATACCGAACAGGTTCTGCGGTGCTTTGAAAGTTCCGATGGCACGGGACGTTTCAACGAGGTTCGTGCGGATATTTTCCACAATAACTCCTGATCCTACAAGTGATCCCACCAGAGAATCGACAAGAGGATTGGTCACCGGATCAACTCTCTTTACTACAAGATTGTTTTGAGCGAACGTACCGTTTATGCAAAAAGCAAACAATAACAATGAAAGTAATTTTCTTACCATTTTAATTTTCAATGACTTAAACCTACGACCTACTTTTTTTTCTCTAAATTCAAAATCAAAAGAACAAAAGATTCTATTGTTAATTACATTTTTGCAGAAATTTTCTTAAACATTTCAACTAAACATACATGCACTTTCTGAACCCCGGATTCCTTTGGGCACTCCTGGCTCTGGCAATTCCGGTTCTGATTCACCTTTTCAATTTTCAACGAACCGAACGCATCGTGTTTGCAAACACAAAACTTCTGACTGAAGTTGTCCAGCAAACCAACAAAACCCGAAATCTTAAAAATCTCTTGCTTCTACTGATTCGACTGGCTGGACTGGCCTTTCTCATTCTGGCATTTGCTCAGCCGGTTAGAAACAATGGCCAAACAAATCAATCAGGTGGCCTGCCCAAAGTGTGTGTGTACATGGATAATTCAGCTTCCATGTTTCTACCCGATGAAGGAAATCGTGCATTCGAAAAGTCGGTGGCCTTTGCCAAAGGAATACCTTCACAGTTCCAGAAAAAAGGCTGGTTCGAGTTGATTTCCAACGACTTTTTGTCCCGACATACATGGACTTCTTCGTCTGGATTTTCAGATCAGCTCACTGAAATAAATGAATCAAATGAACCGCGGTCTTTTGCAACGGTGATAAACAGAGCTTCCAGGCAATTTGATTTTCAGTCAGCAGAAGGGCAAAAACATCTCTTCATACTTTCGGATTTCCAGAAATCAAGTTTTGGCAATCTATCTGAACTTCCACTCGACTCTTCCATTCGATTTCATTTGGTTTCAATGAAACACGAAAAGGCATCCAACGTCTGGATTGATTCCGTCTGGTTGCCAAAACCTCTCTCATCCGATATCAGGCAAAATGAAGTAAAGGTCAAAGTTTCAGCACTGGGAACCGGCAAGGAGAAATCTACCCGCATTCAGTTGTTTGCAAATGGAAATCTTCTCAGTGGAAAAGTAATCACAGTTGTGGAAGGTGGCTCCATGATTTGTTCTCTGCCATTTCAGATCAAGCCGGGTGTGCGTTTGAATTGTTCTGTCTTACTGGACGACCAGGACATTTCGTTTGACAATCGCTTTTATTTTACACTGCAGGCCCCCAAACCAACCCGGATTTATCTCATCTCTGGAAATTCGAAATCCTATATTCCAAAGGTTTACTCCAATCCAGACCTTTTCCTGTTCAAGCGATCCGACTATTCGAATCCGGATTACAAAGCCCTTCAGAATGCCGGTCTTGTCATTCTGGAAGGACCTGAGTCTCCAGGTGCAGCATTGGAAGAAAGCGTTCTGAAAGTTCTAAGCGAAGGAGGATCTGTCTGTGCTATACCAGGAAATGATCGAAACTGGGTTACATCTTTTTGTAAGAAAACAGGATTAGATGCCATATCAGTGCAGGACAACTCAAGACCTACGGACTGGAAAATCAATTTGCCGGATGCTGGAAATACTTTCTTCCGCGATGTTTTTGAAGAGGGCGGACAGAACAAAATCAAGCCTTGGGCAAAGTTGCTTCTGGATGTTTCAAACGGAACACCCATTTTGAAATACGAATCCGGAAAAGCATTTCTGTCTCTTCGTAAAAAAGAAAAAGGCTCCCTCTTTATTATGGGATCTTCACTGGATGAAAAAAACAGCAGTCTTCCATCCCATCCTCTCATGATTCCTGTTTTTTACCGAATGGCATTTTCAGCAGGAGAACAAAGCAATCAAACCCTGTATCTTTCTCCTGGTGCAAAAGAAATCAGCTTGCCATTGGACACTATGCCTATTGGCAATGAATCCGCCGTTGAGCTGATTCAGGAAGGAAAAACTTTACTGGCAAACGTTATCCGCTCGGAGAAATCGATAAAACTGGCCTTACCGGAAACCTCACTATCCGCAGGATTCTGGGAAATCCGGAAAGACAAGAAATCACTGGGCTTTCTGGCAGTGAATCTGGCAAAAGGAGAATCGGTACCGTCCTTTCATACAGAAGATGAATTGAAGGAGATATTCAAAGACAAGCCCTGGGTTGACGTAGCCGGAGTGAACAGCAACTCATCACCTGAACATCTGACCGGAGAAAAAATCAATGAAATTTCATTCTGGAAATACTGCATTTGCCTGGCAATTCTGATGTTTGCACTCGAAATGCTGATCATCCGATTCGGAAAGTCCGGCGTAATAAACTGATATGCAAGTTCTCATTCAAAACTGCACCTGGATTCAACCGGGAGAACCACATTCTGGCGAAACGATTTCCATTCGTATAAAAGATGGAAAAGTGTCAGAAATTGGTCATCTCCTGACTCCTGAAAACAATGAAAATCTGATTGATGCAACAGGATATTTCGCATCACCCGGCTGGATCGATTTGAAATGTGGTAACGGTGTGCCTTCGAATCCGCAGAATGAAACAGCAGAAACACTGAGTCTTGCTGCAGCAGCTGGTGGTTTTACATCCGTTCAAATTTCACCCAATCAAAAGACCATCATCCAGTCGGTTGAATCGGTTTCGTACTACCGGAATTTTGCTAATGAAAATGGAATCCGTTTTCTGGTTTCAGGCGCTGCTACTCAGAACCTTCAGGGAAATAAAATGGCTGAAATCCTGACGCTTGCCGAAGCAGGCGCGGTTTCGTTTTCCAGTGTATTTCCCATCACCAATGCCCGGTTCATGACCAATCTGCTTCTTTACATGCAACACGCAGAGGCAGTCCTGATTCACAGCAGCTGGGATCCTGTTCTGGCAACCGGCCAAATTCACGAAGGACTTGTTTCTCACAACCGGGGACTGGAAGGGATTCCATCTTTGGCCGAAGAGATTATGGTGGAAAGAGATATTTCCATTTTACAATATACAGGCGGAAAACTGCATGTACCCTGTGTTTCAGCAGCAGGGTCCGTTGCAAAATTGTTTGAAGCGAAAAAGAATCTTCCCGGATTGAGCTACAGCATTGCCGCTCACCAGTTGCTTTTCACAGAACAAGAACTGGATTCTTTTCAAACGGTTCACAAAGTATTCCCGCCATACCGACTGGAAACCGACAGGCAGGCGTTGATTGATGCGGTGAAAGCCGGAGAAACCGATGCCATTGTATCTGACCACAATCCTTTAAACGAAGATTTTAAAGTGATTGAGTTTGGCAACGCATCCTTTGGAATCAGCAGCCTGGAAACAACCTATTCGGCTTTGATGACTGCCATCCCAGACCTTTCTCCTGAAATTCAGGTAAATCTTCTGGCCAGCGGTCCACGAAAAATACTGGGATTGGAAACCATTCGTCTTGAACCTGGTGCCCTGGCTGACATCACCATTTTTTCTCCTGATAAAGAATGGATCCCTACTCAAAAAACCTGGCAATCCCGTTCCCTTAACTCTCCTTTTTTAGACAGACCTTTGAAAGGAGTTGTGAAAGGGGTCGTCACATCAACCGGATATCACCCAAATCCACATCTGGCAGAAGCGCATTCATGAGTTCACTAAAAAGTCTTCGTTTCATTTTGGCCGGCGCTCTGATCATTGGAATTGGATGCGCTGCTTTCTTTTATTTCACTTTTAGAAGCCGATTGATTCCACCCCAGGTCCGTTTTTTTGACATTTGGATTCCATTGGTGGTAGTGGTTTTTATGCTCATCCTGATTCGGGGTGCCAAAACAGAACACACCTTTCATTTCTGGGAAAGCCTCATTGCAGGCAACCTGATGTGCTGGATTGGCGGGCTGCTTTCCGGACTCATTTTATGGCAATTGTCTTCATTTGAACCGTCGGCGTTTCAGAATTTCCTACAGTCCAGTATCAAGTATCTTATTGAAAGCGAAAAGAATGGTCCGGAGAATATGAAGATGAAAAACCTTCCGCTTGTCATCGAGGAAATCCGCCAGACACAACCTTCGTTTTTGATTTGGGATGAAATGAAAATAAAGATCGGCTATTCCTTAATTTTGGTACCTATAGTGTCATTAATATTCAGACGGAAATAGTTCTTTTGCAACAATGAGTAATTTACGATTAAAAACCGGGGTTCGTTTTGGTGTTATCACCAGCCTGTTGTCTTCCCTGATTGGGTTGGCATTGTTCTTCACCGGGCTTACAGACTATTCTG
>CAMCXM010000086.1 GCA_945883425.1 Spirosoma fluviale | reverse complement strand
ACGGGAATAAAGAAAATCAACCTTTATTAACGAGTCGATTTTTACAGAATCCTGATGCGATTGATTGCGAAATCCATATGCAGAAATGACCTCGGATGAACATTTGTGCTGGCAATCATTTGTTGTTACGTCAGATTCCCAGTTGGGGAAGATTTCTCCATGAACGTCTATCCCCAGTAGAATTTTCATGTACTCGGGTTCTTTTGCAAGGAGGAAGGTCTTCATGTGCTTTAACCGATACATGGTTTCATTTCCTCCGGTGAACACAAAGTGTTGCGAGAAGCTTGCTCCATCCTTGTGAAAGGTGTTGTCTGTGTCAATGTACAAGACTGCATTTCGGATGTCAACACCGGTACTATCGAGGAACCAGAGTTTCTGGTGAATGGCACCGATGGATTCACTCCAGCTCCCGTAGTGGAAAAATCTGGAGTTCGGAATTTTTGTCTGAAGATAACAGCCATAAACACCAACCGACCGGCTGCTTCCCAGAATAAAGGAATTGTAGTTTTTTTCTGACTGCAAATACTTTTTGGTTGAGAGATCATCCAGTTGTTGGAAATAGTATTTCCATGAATAATTCGGATAAGGACCAAAATCCATGTAAACATCTTTTCGGAAATACAAGGCAACTACGATCGTAACCAATAAGGCAGGAGCGGCAAAAAACAGAAGGAGCGTGCGGATAAATGGTTTCATCTTAAAACTGGAAATAGATGAATTGTTGTTCCACACCGGAAAAGTAAAAAATCAGAAATCCCAATGCGTAGTAGAATGACCATCGCAGCAATCGGGGAGAACGGGTGCCCAGTTCTTCGATGGCAAATTGCTTTTCCCTTCCGATCCATTCGACCAGCATAAAAAAGAAGAGCAACAAGCCAATCACGGAAAGACCTTTGCCTGCAAAATCCGGGGCTGAAAAAAAGGATGCATTTGCCATGCCACCGAGAAACTGAAAGGCATGTTGTATACCATTGCTTCGGAAAAAAACCCAGGCAAGGTTTGTTAGAATAAAAGTAAGGACCATCGACCCGAGCTCGCCTGCAGTTGGGAGAAGCCGTCCTTTTGCAACAATTTCAAGGTTATTCCGGTTCGTTTTAAACAGAACAGATGGAAGAATGAACAAGGCATTGAGGAATCCCCAAATGATAAATGTGAAAGAAGCGCCATGCCAGAATCCACTGACAATAAATATGATGAAGACATTGCGAACCTGAATCCAGGTCGATCCTTTGCTCCCGCCCAAAGGGATGTACAAATAATCGCGGAACCAGGACGAAAGGGAAATATGCCACCTTCTCCAGAATTCGGCGATGTCTCGTGAAAAGTAGGGGTATGCAAAATTCCGGAGCAGTTCGACCCCAAATAGCTTCGCGGTTCCAAGAGCAATATCTGAGTAGCCGGAAAAGTCACCGTAAATCTGAAATGTGAAAAATAAGGCTCCCAATGCCAGAGTGCTTCCTGAGTGGTGATCTGAATTGTTGAAGGCAATATTGGCAAATTCGGCACACTGATCAGCGATCACTACTTTTTTAAACAGGCCCCATAAAATCTGACGGAGGCCCGACTTTGCCTTTTCAAATTCAAACGAGCGCTGACTTTTTATTTGTGGAAGCAGGTGAGTGGCACGTTCAATTGGACCTGCTACCAGGAGTGGGAAGAAGCTGACAAACAGAGAGTAGTCAACGAAGTTTCGTTCGGGTTTGATGCGATCGTAGTAAATATCAATTACATACGACAGTCCATGGAATGTATAAAATGAAATCCCAACAGGAAGAATGACAGACAAAGTCCATGGATGTACTTCAAACCCAAACAAATCCAGAAGGCGTGAAAAACTGAGTGTGAAAAAGTTGAAATATTTAAAAATTCCAAGGAAACCAAGATTCACGATAATACTCAGCCAGAACCAGAATTTTTTCCGGAATAGCGTTGTGGCATCTCCCATTTTCAATGCGGTGACATAATCAAGCACCGTTGAAAACATCAGAAGAAACAAAAAACGCCAGTCCCAGCATGCGTAAAAAAAGTAGCTGGCTATAAGAAGGAAGGGGTTTTGGATCTTTCGGAACCGGACACCCATTGTCCAATACAAAATGAAGATAACTGGCAGAAAAATACCGTAACTTATTGTATTGAAAAGCATGAATTAATTCTCGTGTCTGCTTATTTCTGTGAAACCTGAATGGATCTGCATGCCTTTTCGGGTCAATGCGGAAAGACATGTCAGCCTCAGGGCCTCCGGGTTTGATTCATAACCGGAATCAGGTATACCCCAAAGAGGAGGTAAAACTAGAGGTAATAATGGAAAGTTTCAAATGTGGTTCTATTCCTGATGTTGCGAACAGATGGAAATGCAAGAGTGGTTCAAAAAAAAGGCGGGCTATTTTTTGCCCGCCTTTTCAATTGGTATTTTATCAATTACGGAAATGTCACACCCCGGTACTGTCCCGGATTGAGAACTGTTATTTTCGTTCCGTATGTTTTGTTGATGGCTCTGATGAATTCATTTGCCGCCAGTGCATTTCCTTTCGGAGTCAGGTGAACACCATCCAGCGAAAACGCACCACCTGACAAGAAGGATGAAGTCGTAGAAATAGCATCATAATAAGCTCCTTTGGTGATGTTTTTCAAATACGTATTGGCATCCACATACGCCAGATTGTGGTCGGCAGCGGCTTTCTGAATCACGTTGTTGAATGCAGCTACGGCAGATCTGGCTTTCGCTGTTTCTGCACTGTTTAGCACAAACACATCCGGAACCGGATTGCGATAAGAGAATCCAAAAGGTTGGGTGGTGTCCAAACCTGAATTTGCCCAGATGGCCGGTTCTAAAGCCGCTGGTAGATTAAACTGCTTCATCACCGATTTAATGATTGCTTTCCATGCAGCGCCTTTTGGTTTTCCAAGATCACCAGCATAAGGAGCAAATGTAAAGGTGAAAAAAACATCGCCGTCAAACGATCCGGTTACAGGATTAAGGAAGGCAATTTTTGACGTTAAAACAGGGCTCCCTTTTGTTGTGTCCAAAATAGTGACTCCTGGATTTACGGGGTTGAGGATAACAGCCGCAACTTTCGCAAATACAGAGTCAAATTTAAATTCATAGAAAGCGGGCACCGAAGCAGGAAGGCTTAATTTTATCCCGGGTCCAACAGTGGTAAAAAACGGAAGGGAAGTAACATCCGGAATGTTGCCTACAACACCTTTTGGTTTTGTAGGAAGATTGGTAAGGTCGGTAATGAATTTATTATATTTTGCAGTGAACTCGGCCTCCGGAGTCAATTGGGCAAGAAGTTCGGCTCCACCTGCCGTCGAATATCCCAACACATCATTGTTCCCCAACCAGCAGGTGAAGAATGTCGGATTCTGTGCCAGCACTTTCGCTGCATAGGTAGCAGTTTGCTTCTCTCCATCTGTTAGCATCCGGCCGAAATAACTATTCGGATAACCGTAACCGGGTGTTTCAATATCGGCTACACGAATTCCGGGAACTCCCCAGTTGTGGTTTGTCGATCCAACGTACGGCTTTAAAATGATTGAATCCGGATTGAGAGATGCGTTGTAGGCAAAGGCTGATTTCCCCGCCACTGCATCTGGATCTCGGGGCACCGAAGTCAAAATAGGGGAAGATGCGCTCAGGAAGCCATCCAACCGAAGATAACCGGTTCCATCCGATTCATTGGCAGCAAACAACGGAGCATTGAATTCTCCGCCCCCTGCCAGTTTGAACTGCTGTGCAATCAGGACGGGATATGCCACTTTCTGACCTTCCAGATACAAACCATTGCTGGCGTATCCGGCTGTTATGGAGTTGCCAATGGCGATGTAGTTGCTCACATCTATTTTTCCTTCCACCGATGGGGTAGGGGTGTCGATTTTCGGATCACAGGAAATCAGTGCAATGCTTGCAGCGCCCAGAATCCCAATGTTTTTAAACAAAGTTTTCATACGAATATCCAATTTGGTTTAGAAGCGGTAGCTAAGTGAAAGTCCTGGGATTAAAACACGCAGTTTGTACGTTCCGGCAAGGAAACTATCCTGAGATGATTTGCCACCACCGGCCACACCGGCAGCAGAGTTTGCATCAATATCCGATTGTTTCTGCTCTCTTTCGGTTCCCTCGATGAAAAGGAAAGAGGCATCGGCTGAGAATTTGTCGGTGATTTTATAACCGAGTCCGAGCGTAAAACAATTCCGGTTGGCATCCGGTGTTTCCGGTGTCATGTATCCGTCCTGAACAGGCGTCTGGTCGAAATAATAACCGGCACGAACCGCCAGCTTTTCGGTGGCCATGTATTCGGCACCGACACGAATGATGGAGGCGTCTTTGTATTTACGGGGTGATGCGGTCGAAGTTGAACCGTTCACTGGCTTTTCGTAGTCAAACTTCAGCTCTTTGTAGGCACTCCAGAAAACATAATTGTAGTCGAGAGCCAGAGTGAATTTATCGTTGACTTTATAGCCCAATCCAATTGTAGCCGTAGCGGGCAATGGCAATGTTGCATCAAATTTTGTTGCGCCACCAGCCGGGAAAAGGCCCAACGGAGAAATAGTGGAAGGTGGAACTTTAAAGGTTGCATCACCGCCTTCGACTTTCATATCTACCTGAGAACGGTAAGAAGCACCAATGGTCAGTTTATCGGATGCCTGGAAATGAATCCCGGCATTGAAGCCCATGCCCGAGGCATCGCCTTGCAACAATGCCGAACTGAAACCATCAGCGCCGCTGAGAGACCCGATTCCTTTTCGCAATTCAACAGAACCAATCGCATACACAAAGCCAACGCCGATTCCCAGTTTTTCGGTGATTTTGTAGCTCACCGTTGGTTGGATAAAAATGGACTGGAGTTTCAACGATTGAAGTACACTGTATCCTTTCCAGTCGTCTTCCCACTTAACCGAAGAACCGTATGGAGTGTATACACCCAAACCAAATTTCAGGTTGCTTTCTTTCGGTCCGTAAGAAGCGTAAAAGGAGAAAGGAGTACCCAATGGACTGTTGGTCATGGTGCTGTAGTCACTCGGTGCATTGGCATCCTGCGGAGCCAGATACCGAACCCGGGAGCGAATGATGCTTCCTCCAAATGTGAGATTGTTTGTCTTTGTGAAAGACAACCCACCTGGATTAAAAAAGATCGAGCTGGCATCATAAGCCAGGCCAACTCCTGTGTGCGCCATGCCTATCTGGCGTTGCCCCTGAAGAGCCACCTGATAGCCGCCTGCAAATGCCTGTGAGCCGACCAATGCACATACGGCAAGGAAGGAAATACGGTGTTTCATAGATTGGTTTTTTGGTAAAAAATAGAATCTGTTGGCAAGGAAAAGAAATTTTCCGATCAGATTCCAAAAAGCGACCAGAGTCAGAAAAAAAAGCGATTAAAACCGGTTTTTCTTATTTTGAATTGGCACCCAGGGCGACAATCACACCGAATTTCACTTCTGCTCCTGCCAGGGCAATTCCGAATTTATTTCCAGACGAAGTGAGCAAGGTTTGGTCTTTGAGGTTTTGATCCGACTTATACACAAACGTATTGTAGTTGTATCCTGCCACATGAACTTCCGAAAAAATACCCACATGGTCTCCGAAATACCGCCTGAATCCGAGCCCGGCAAAGACATGACTCCCATTGGCTGACACCTTGCCTTTGTTGTCGTAATTTTCATATGTAAAAACAGTGCCTGCCACTCCTGCTGTCAGAAACCAGGTGGTTTTAGGGCGGCGGGCAAAGTTGAGATGTGCATACACACCCAGTCCGGCAATGGTGGCCCGCTGATTGCTGTCTTTATCAGTGGCAAACCCATTTCGGAACACCATCACACCACCCGTAAGCAGAGGGATAAAGCCAAGATCAGCCGCCAATTGCAGGTTGCCATTGAGTGCGCCATTATCTGGATCGTCATACTGATTGGTGCTGAGGTTGTATAAACCAAAACCCGTTCCTAAAGAAATATTGATCCGGCCACTGGTTGAAAATTTATCCTGTGCAGTGGCCTGGTCACAGAACATAACCGAAATCAGAATGAGAAAGGGGATGAAAAGTCGCTTCATTTCGAGGAAATAAAAAGGCGAGTTACGAATTCAATCCTTTCATTCAAAAAATAAAGAATCATCCCAGAATCCGCAATGGAAAAGATCAATTAATCCAAATCGACTGATTCACATTCATTTATGGCCCAGACGCCATGTCGCAGATCCTGCTCTGGCAGAGAGCGTCCTCAAAGACATTTCATTGGGCTGTGCCCGCAAATTTCACACTCGCGTGTTCATTTGTCCGAAAGGGAAATTTAAAGGTGTGAATCAGACGATTAACATCCTAATGCGGAATCTGGGATCATACAGCCGATGCACAGACCGGGATCAGGTCGGCACAGGAAGTTAATACTGATTCAACAAAAGGAATTAAGTGGGAAGAATTAAGGCCGCTCATTGTACTTTTGTTTCTGGCCAAAAACGGATGGAATGAAATCAATCTTTATATATCTGGTTCGCTTTTATCAGCTGGCAATCTCACCGCATTTGCCGGGTGCCTGCCGGTATCAACCAACCTGCAGCCAATATATGATCGAGGCCATCGCAAAACACGGTTCATTGAAAGGAACCTGGATGGGGTTAAAGCGGATTGGCCGTTGCCATCCCTGGGGCGGACATGGTTTTGATCCGGTTCCATAAGTGAGACCGGAAGTTTTTGCACTTGGTCTGCCGGGTTCATTGCCTCCAATAGTTTTCTTCAGAATTTTCTGCTTCCGGAAGCCCGATGGAAGTGAAAGATGGTCTGTCTTTTGGAACAGAGGTGATTCTCCGGCTAATATTTGCGGAGGGCTAAAACGTATAGGTTGCCCCCAGAGCGGGCAATATCGGTAGCTGGTTGATTCGCTGGTATTTTATCCGGTCGAAGTAAAAAACGTTTTGTCGGTTGTATGTATTCACAATGGAAAATACCGCCTCCAGTTTTTGGTTTTCTCCAAACTTCCAGATTTTGCTGATGGAGGCATCCATCCGATGATAATAAGGCTGTCTGCCTTTATTGAACTCGTTTTCGTTTCCATAATAGATGCCGAGGTTCCCGTTCTGATTGTTGATGTTTTGATTCAGACTTCCACCAAGGTCGAGATTCTCATAAAAAGCAACGGTTTGAGTAAATGGGAATCCGGAACCCAGACTCCATCGGATGTTGACATCCCAGTCTTTTTTCTTCCCGAAATTGTAACTGCTCACTACGTTGATGTTGTGTCGTCTGTCGAAGACAGGTGCGTAGGAAAGGTTGTTAAACGTACGGTCTACTTTTCCAAGGGAATAACTTGCCTGTAAGTAGAATGGCTCATTGTCGTATTTTACCAGAAAATCGACTCCTCTCGCCAGACCTTTTTCCACAATAAAAACGGGTTGCTCAGGGAAAATCCGGTTTCGGTTTACGTTCACAAAATCAGAGAAGGTTTTGATGTAGGGCTCGACCGTAATTTCGATTTCATCGTTGATGTCGTATTCAATACCCGCCACATAGTGAACAGATTTCTGCAAGGCGGACTTCACAACCGGGTTTCCGGGATTTCCCGTGGTGGCTTCATTTTTTCCGTACACCTGTTCCGGTGAAGAGATGAATCCTTGAAACAGCGCAATCACATCCCGGTCGCTCTGTGTTGAAATCAGGTTCTGGGAATACATACCCATCGATCCTTTGAGTCGGATCTTTTCGGTGAGAAATAATTTCACACCGGCCCTGGGTTCCAGTCTTACTTTACCCAAAGAAGCATAATACTGGAAGCGGACATTTGGTTCGAATATCAGGCGTTTGCTGTAGTTCCACTTGTACTTCAAAAAGCCAAACATTTCTGAGTTGTTGGCTTCAAATTCTTCTTTTTTCAGTTTGGGTGTAAACGTGGTATAGTTGGTGGTATTACTCACCAGACCAACTCCGTACCGAAGTTCATTTTTATTGAGGAAATATGTGAAATCGAGACCGCCATTCAGATTGGTGATGCTGGATGTCCGGGGCTCGGTGGTGGATTCTTCTATTTTTACATCGTAACCTGAATAAGCCAGGGAACCGGAAATCAGAACGGTTGTACTGGATGGAATCAGTATGAAGTTTCCTCCATAACCCGTTGAATTCCATGAGAAATTCCCTTGCGTTCCCAGATTGGCTTTGTCTCTGAAATTGAACCCAAACAGACTGGCTTTATTTCCCCGGTCGCCATGAAACGTCATTTTGCCATACGCATCTGAAAATGAAAAAGGAAGATAATTTCCGCTTTGATTCGCATATTTATAGATGGTGGGGGAGGTTTTATCCAGGTATGAGTTCCGGTAGGATGCCAGAAAGGTAATGCCACCTCCATTTTTCCCTTTAACAAGAGGTCCTTCCAGGATGGCTTTGGCTGAAAACGGATTCACTCCGATTTTTCCACCCAACCGGTTTTTGTTTCCATCAATGGTTCGTACGTCGATCACAGATGAGGTTCTACCGCCATAATCGGAGGGAAATGCTGCTGTGTATACATCCACATTTTTAAGTATGTCGGTGTCGAAAACAGAAAACAAACCCAGTGAGTGAAAAGGATTGTAAATCATCATCCCGTCCATCAGCGATAAGGTTTGAACATTCGACCCGCCACGGATGTACAACTGGCCACCCTGATCTCCTGTAAATGTGACACCTGGAATGGTTTGAAGGTATTGAGCCAGATCACGTTCGCCACCCATCGGAGGAATGAACCGGATTTCTTTTGGAGTGATTCGGGTAATGCCTGTGTTGACCGTGTTTTCTCTGGCCTGTTTGTTTTTTGATCCTTTGATTTCAATCGCTTTCAATTCCCTTACTTTTTCCTTCAGGAAGAACTTTTTACTCAGTATTTTTTTTGATTCGATGAAAATACTTTCCTGAATGGTGTCGTAAAGCAGGTTGACCACCATCAATTGGTACTGGCCTTCCGGAATTTTGGAAATGGAAAAGAAACCGTTGATGTCGGTGTTGATACCAAATTTGGTGCCTTTCAGAAAGACAGGGCTGAACAAAACCGGTTCCCCTGTTTTGGCATCGTACAGGAACCCTCTTACTTCACCTGTTTGCGCCGATGCGAAAAAAGGGAGTACAAAAATAATCAGAGCTAGTAGTTGTTTCTTCACTGGATTTTACCTTGAAAATCGATGCAAACTAAGCGATTTTCAAACGTCCATCCGAAAGAGATTTTCCGCCTTGTGATGAACGGTTCTTGAATTAATCAGATGCATTGAATTATCTTTGTAAAGGTCTTAACACAGAGAATTTGAAAATGAAAAAGAACAACCTTCTGGCTTTGGTTTTTGTAGCTGCTCTTGCCTACTCATGTAACGTTGCTAAAACGTGCCCTACATACGCAAAAGCACCAAAACAAAGCATCGAAACGGCCTCCGTTCGCTAATAGCGCCATATTTCTTCCTTTCATTTTCAGGCTGTTTTCCAACGATGGCCTGTTTTTGTGTTTAAGCCCTTCCAGTTTTGTAACCTGAAAATGATCTGGCAGCATTTGCTCCGGAAATATTCGGTCGGCATTTTTCTCCTGAAAACCACTCAATTCTTTACGGCTTTTCTGTTACGATCAGGTTTCCCATTTTTAAACAGAACGCAATTCGGTGATTTGATGAAGGCCTGACTCCATTGATGAATAAAAGTTTTGGAAGTCAGGTGGTCAATCGAATCTTTAATGGTTGAAAATCTTACAAGCTCAAACCTTCAAACGCACAATTTTAATTCTCCAATCAGCATATTGAAAATGCCGATTATTGCGGCATGAAAGATTCCATCCGTGTGTTCGCTCCGGCTACTGTGGCCAATGTAGGTTGTGCTTTTGATGTCCTGGGATTTGCCCTGCATGAACCGGGCGATGAACTGATCCTGAAGCCAAATTTCGAGAACACAGTACGGGTTATTTCCATTGAAGGCGATGGAGGAGTTCTTTCCAAAGATCCACAGTTCAATACCGCTTCTGTTGCTCTGAATGCCATGCTCACATCCATGGGTTCCCGCCAGGGTTTTGACATTTATCTCCGCAAGAAAATGCCTCTTGGTTCCGGATTGGGCTCATCCGCCGCTTCCGCTGTTGCCGCCATCTTTGCGGCGAATGAAATGCTGGAAAAACCGCTGAGCCCAAGCGAATTGCTCCCTTTCGCTATGGAAGGTGAGCGTCTTGCCTGCGGAAGTGCACATGCCGACAACGTGGCGCCTTCTTTATTGGGAGGATTTGTATTGATTCCGTCCTATCAACCACTGATTATCCGCACGTTGCCTGTACCCGAAGGATTATCAGCGGTTGTTGTGCACCCGGAAATTGAAGTAAAGACAAGAGATGCCCGGGATGTTCTCCGTCAGAAAATCAGTCTGCAATCGGCGTCATCACAGTGGGGAAGGGTAGGAGGCTTGGTTGCCTCTTTATTTACCTCGGATTTTGAATTATTGGCCGCTTCTCTCGACGACCAGATTGTAGAGCCTGCCCGTGCCGTCCTGATTCCGGGATTTTATCGTGTGAAACAGGCCGCCCTTGAAAATGGTGCATTGGGCTGTTCCATATCGGGTTCGGGCCCTTCCGTATTTGCCCTCTGTGGCCCAGGTTCAGACCCTGCGTTGGTGGCGAATGCAATGAAAAAGGCCTTTCAGGAAATTCAGATACCCGCTACAGCGTACACATCTGAAATTAACCGGAAAGGCCCTGTTGTACTGGAAAGTGGCGATTAAGCGGGAACTTCTCTTCTCCGCATTTTGCCTGCCGGGATTCCAAACATCATTTTGAAACGACGGCAGAAATAAGCGGTGTCTTTATAGCCAATTTCGTTACCGATTTCCTTGATGCTTTTCTTGCTGGTCCGTAATAAGTTGACCGCAAATTCCATCCGCTGGTATTCGATGTAGTCCTGCGGATTAATACCGGTGAGCATTTTAAAGTACTGGCCCACATAGTCTTCTGAAACTTCGGCTACTTCTGCCAGTTTTTTATTCGAGAGATCTTCTCCAATATTTTCTCTGATATAAGTGAAAATATTGATGAGGCGTGGATCTTTGAAATAGGTACTGTTTGTGGCCAGTTGCTCAACAAAAAGCCGTTTTTTCAAAATGTACCGAATAATTTCAATGGCGATGGCATCACACAAGATCTTGGAAAAGCGATCTTTTCCCTCAACCGGATGCAGTTCTTCCTGAAACAGTGAATTCAAAAGGAACGCGATTTTTTCGTCCCGTATTTTGAAGGCTCCAATGTCGAGGTTGCCGAAGAAATTGACGGAGTCGAAAATTTTCGCATCAAAAGTGAGATAGGTATAATTCTCGTTTTCAATGAGTTTCAACTCTTCCGTTTTATTGATTTCGTAGCAATTTTCCGAGTTGTTCAGAAAGGCTTCGTAGCTCAGTGTAATCGGTTTTGCCAGAACACCGTATGTGAGGGTAACGTTGCTTTTGGCCGGAATGAAAAGCATTTCACCAGCCTGAACGATGTCATCCATCAAATCCAGACGGATGGCTCCTTTGTTAACCAGAACCAGAGTGTTCTCCACATCCCGCACATTGTCCATACGGAAAGGACGCAGGATTTTTACATTGCGGCACTTGGCATATTTGACATTAAGCGATTCAATAATTTTATTGTAATCTTCCATGCTGATTCTGATTCAGTCTTTATGTTTATTTAAGTATCTCCCTTCCGATCACCATTTTCTGGATTTCCGAAGTGCCTTCATAAATCTGAGTAATCTTAGCATCCCGCATAAGGCGTTCTACATGGTATTCTTTCACATAACCAAATCCACCATGTATTTGCACCGCTTCAACCGTTGTTTCCATTGCTACCTGCGAGGCAAACAGTTTCGCCATCGCTGCGGCTTTTACAAAATCCTGTTTCTGGTCTTTCAGAATGGCGGCCTGCAAGACCAAAAGACGGGCGGCATCAATTTTAGTCGCCATATCGGCTAATTTAAACTGAATGGCCTGGTGTGCAGAAATTGGCTTACCGAAGGATTTTCTTTCTTTTGAATAGGCCAGTGCCATCTCGTAAGCACCCGCTGCAATGCCCAATGCCTGAGCAGCGATTCCGATTCGGCCTCCATTGAGAACACTCATAGCGAAACGGAATCCAAATCCGTCTTCTCCGATCCGGTTTGCTTTCGGCACATTTACATCTGTAAACATGAGGGAATGTGTATCAGAACCTCGAATACCGAGCTTGTCTTCTTTTCTACCTACTTCAAATCCCGGCATTGATTTTTCTACGATCAGGCAGTTGATGCCTTTGTGTTTCAGCTCGGGATGGGTTTGCGCCATCACCAGAAACACCGAACCTGAATTGCCATTGGTGATCCAGTTTTTGGTTCCATTCAGAAGGTAATGATCGCCTTTGTCTTCAGCCATCGTTTTCTGGGAAGTGGCATCGGAGCCAGCTTCGGGTTCTGACAGGCAAAATCCACCATGGATTTCTCCGCTGGCCAAAGGCTTCAGATATTTTTGTTTTTGTTCTTCCGTTCCGAATTTTTCAAGACCCCAGCAAACCAATGAGTTGTTCACCGACATCACCACAGAAGCAGAAGCATCTATTTTGGAAATTTCTTCCATTGCCAGAACATAGGAAACGGTATCCATTCCGCCACCACCGTATTCCGGTGCTGTCATCATTCCCATGAAACCGTATTCGCCCATTTTTTTAATTTGTTCTGCCGGGAATTTCTGGTGCTCATCACGCTCGATGACACCTGGTAATAAGTCAGAAACGGCAAAATCCCGGGCAGCATCCCGGACGGCTATTTGTTCTTCGGTCAGTTCAAAATTCATTCCCTTGCTTTTGGTGTGTGTATTAACAATGGTGTTTTTCTAAGAAACTTTTATAAGCACAAAAATACGCCATTTGTTTTAAAAATGGATATAAATAAGAAAGCCCTCACGAAATTTTCATTCTTGAGGGCTTTTCCTTGTGTTTATTGATGAATATCAATCGCCTCTTCTGCCGCCGGCAAGCAGGCTGGCATAGTACAATAGTGTTGCAAGTGAACTCAATGCAGCCACCACATATGTCATTGCCGCCCATCGAAGAGCATCTTTTGAAAGTGCATATTCCGAGGATGTTACAACTCCCCGTGATGAAATGTATTTCAGCCCCCGTGCCGAAGCATCAAACTCAACAGGAAGCGTGATGAAACTGAAAATTGTGGTCAAAGCAAACAAACCAACACCAATGGCCAAAGGTAGAGGCGTGAACTGCAGAGCCAGAATTCCCACCAGAATCAGGATCGACATAAACCGGCTTGAAATGTTCAGAAGCGGCACCATTGCCGATCGGAATCCCAGCCAGGAATACGCTACCGAATGCTGAACCGCATGCCCCACTTCATGAGCCGCCACCGCAACAGCAGCAGCGTTCCGTCCGTAAAAAACTTCGTGGCTCAGGTTCACAGTCTTATCGGAAGGACTGTAGTGGTCGGTAAGCTGACCATCGATGCTCATCACTTTGACATCGAAGATTCCATTGTCGCGAAGCATCATTTCGGCGACTTCTTTTCCTGAAAAATTTGACTGGAGTGCTGTCTGTGAATATTTCTGCATTCTGGATTTCAACATCCAGGACACTCCCATACTGACAATAAAAATAATGATGAATAAAAACATAGTTTTTGTTTTAAGATTGACCTGACATTCGATTCACCAGGTTGGTGGTGGAGTATCCTTCAACCAACGGAAGTGTCTCAACTTTGCCTCCTCTGGACATTACAAAATCTGCGCCTACGATGTTTTCTATGGTATAATCGTTCCCTTTTGTCAAAATGTCAGGCTTGATTTCTTCGATCAGTTCTTTGGGAGTGGGTTCGCCAAACATGACCACCAGATCAATAAAGCTCATAGCGGCAAGTACTCTTGCCCTTGATTTTTCACTGCTTACTGGTCGGAGGGGACCTTTTAAATCTGAAACCGATTTGTCGGTGTTGATTCCAACAACCAGAAAGTCGCCCAGATTCCGGGCCTTTTCCAGATAGTCGACATGACCCAAATGAACCAGATCAAAGCAACCATTGGTGAACACCACTTTCTTGCCTTCCTGTTGAAGGGCCGCTACTTTTTCTGCGGCCTGCTGCCAATTGACAATCTTCTCTTCAGAATGAAACATATCAGTCTTCTTTTATCTGCCTTCCGGCCCTGATGACAGAAATTAAATAACAGCTCCCACCGAGAACCAATGTAAAGAAAGTCTGGCTCCAGTACATCATCGAAGCGGCTGTGAGCGACATCGATGGTTCTTTCATGTATAATTCAATCAGTCCGGCGCTGACAAACAAAGGAAACGGTGCCACCGCTCCCGGAACCGGAACCACAATGGCCGAGCTTCCGATGATCAGCAGCATGAAGGCCGCTTTAAAGCCGAGGTCCAGCGTGAAATCAAACATATACAAGCTGAAGTAGGTCGTCATGAAATAACCACCCCAGATCAGAAAGGTGTAGAGAAAAAACAAAGCCGGATTTTTCATCCTTGTGGCGCCCAACAGGCCTTCTACCAAGCCTTTCAGAAAATCGATGATTTTGCCAAGCACCGGAATGGCGGAAAGAGGTTTGCGGAAAACATATCCGATTCCCAACACCAGAATGCCCATTCCGAGAACAATAAACTTGAGGTTCGGGTTGGATGCCCCAGCTCCTCCAAACTTCGCCTGTTGGGCCGCAAGGAAGGTACTGAGGGTTTCATATTCCAGACCAAAAGCGACAAGTCCGATCAGTATCAGCATCACCATATCGAAACCGCGTTCGGCAAGGACGGTGCCTATGGATGTCTGTAAAGGCACTTTTTCAGAGGTCACCAAAATGGTGCAGCGGGAAACTTCTCCGGCTCTTGGAATGATCTGGTTTACAAAATAACCCGACATCACCGCCAGAAAACTATTCTGAACCGAAGGCTTGTACCCAACCGGTTCAAACAACATGTTCCATCGTAATGCTCTGAAAAGGTGGGCCAGAACTGTGGTGCCAAATGTGGCCAGAATCGCTCCCACATGCGCTGTTTGCATGTTGGTCCACATCGTTGAAAAGTCAAGGTCCTTATAAGTGAAATAAAGCAATCCCGCAGCGAGTCCGATGGGAATAACAAATCCGAGTGTTTTTTTCATTTTGTGGAATGGGGAGCAAATAAAAGGAAATGAAACACTTTGGACGAATCAAAAAAATACAACAGACAGCGAAATTCAGTTAATGAGCAGCAGGTCAGTTCGCCAAAGAAATTTTTCGATCATTGTGATAACCCAGGGCGACCTGATAAGATTGAAGGAAATAGTGATCGTAATAATTAGTGGACCACCGAAATCCAACTTGAAAACCGTTTGGTTTTGAAATTCAATCCATAAAAATAAATCCCTTCCACATCTTTTTCAGGGCTCCAGACAAAATCCCGGTTTCGGGAGAAAAAGACTCGTTTTCCCCAGCGATTGTAGATTTCTACGAAGTCAAACAGGTTGGCGCAATTTTCGACAGGTGCAATTTTCGCAAGTGAGAATTCATCGTTCATGCCGTCACCGTTTGGCGTAATGAGGTTCGGTAGAATTCCCATGCTGTCTGGTTCATAGGCGAGTGTGACATTGTAGCGCAAACTATCAATGTATTCAAAACCGCAAAACCGGCTGACCGCCATAAATGTCACCGGATAGGTTCCCGATTTTCCTCCGCAGGCAGCTGTGAAATAAAAATTGTCGGAGATTACTCCGGATCCCACTCCGCCCCGAAAAACAAAATCTGGCTGGTTTTTCAGCGATCCGGTTGCACTGAGCTGAACCTGACGTCCGTCGTTTACTTTGCCTGTGAGCAGGAAACCAGTGGAGGTTCGTTCATCAAGATAGATGTCGGTTCCTCCGGTGAAGCTGCTGGTTAATGTTACATCTACCAATTTGGGAATCACCTTAATATAAATGTAAAACGTGTCGTACTGGATATCGCCGCAGACATTCGATTCAACCACAGACTGAAGTCGAAGTGGCAATTGCTCGGGTGTTGTACAGATCTCCGTCCAGTTAAATGTTGCATTCAAGAGGCCCCGTCCTGTTCCGGACGGTAAAAATAATCCGCTCCCGGTTACCGTATTTCCATTTACATCTTTAAGTGTTGAGCGAATGGTCAGTATCCCATTCTG
>CAMCXM010000085.1 GCA_945883425.1 Spirosoma fluviale | reverse complement strand
GGGAGGAGTAGTTCAAAGTTTAAAGAGAAAAGTTCAAAGGGAACGGAGTAGTTCAAAATTCAAAGAGAAAAGTTCAAAGGGGAGGGATGATTTGAGTTGTATGAACTTATGGAGGATTACAAATCCTCGTCATCTGCGTTCGGGATGGGATATCCCGAACAGCTGAACATCGTTCCCATATAAAAAGAAGTGTATTAGCGACTATGGTTATCGAGTAAATGATTTACCACCATTGGACCCCCTCTCGGTCACTTTATTTGCTACTTTATTACAAAATACTGAAAGAATACAAAAACCAAAACGGATAAAACCAACCCAATCAAAAAGATATTATATGAATATTTAAGTAGTAAGTATTTTCTTGTTAGCACCTTTCCTTGTCCGTAAAAATCTGCCAAAATACTGCGATACAGGTAGTCATCGTCTTTTAAAATGGTCAACATGGAATCTTCAAAATCCTGACGCGAAAGACTTGTAAAATTTCCAAAAAAGAAGAGGGTAGATTTTTTATTATCCAAATCCTCTTGTGTTACTATTCCTTTGATAAAATTAGGACGCGTAGCTAAGACCGCAAAAACAGTCGTTAAGAGTGATGTCGAAACGAACATTAATATTGGAACAAACAAATTTTGCCAGTATTCAGTGTTTCTCGCAGATGAACCTATCACCAATGAAAGGACTACCGTGTTAATGGAGATCATGATATTAGCCTTGTTGTCTGCCAACATATTTTGTTGGTTGAGGTTATTTGACAAAACGCGAAAAAAAGAACTAATACCAGTGTCATGGAATTCTTGAAGTGGAATTTTAGAAAGATCTTCGTAATTTGTATGTCTTGGCATTTTGTTGTTTTTAAAATGGCCGCAAAAATAAGCCCAGAAAGGGTGTAAGTAAAATAAACACCAATAGTTAATATTGTCTTAACCCCCGATTAACCGGACGGGTTTTTTATACCGGTTTGCTATTGAAAGCTGTACTCATGTTCGCCTGATAGGAAAAGGGAGCCAGCCAGACTAATTTTGTCAAGGCTGGTAGCGAGCGGACTTTTTTTTGGAGATTGTTTTGTGGAGCTTTCGATCTGAACCCGGTGTGGAAAATCCCGGTCACCGGTTCGTCACTACCCCTATACCCTCACCCGCATCCTGGCCATGATCTGATCCGATAACGGACGGTATAATAAAAACGCGAAAGCGAGGATGACAAATCCTCGTCATCTGCGTTCGGGATGGGATATCCCGAACAGCGGGATTTCAGATTATTTGTCCGCTTTTAGCATTACCGGCCATTCCTTGCCTGTGAAAAGGATCTCTTCAAGAAAAGGGTCATCTGCAGTCTGGGTTCCGGTTCTAAATGGGTGTACCGATATGTTGGGATGCTGCCGTAGTGCTGAAACATATTTATCTATGTCTTTCAGCCCGGCACCTTCAAACTCGTCTGCCCAAATGGCCAGGTCGATATCTGAGTAATTATGTGGATTTCCTTTTGCATAGGAACCAAACAAAACAACCCGGCGGACATGCAAATCCACATCAGCCAATGCCGATATAAAAGAATCAATCCGTTCAGTTAAAGCCTTTCGAGTAAGCATGTTTTTAAGTCCTGCAGCTTATGAAAGTGAAAGTCCAGATAAGAATTGGTCGCCAGTTGGTTTACTTTTCTTTTGTAATCGGGATAGCGCCCTTCTATGTTCCATCCGTTGATGGTATTGAGATAATCCACCTGATCGAACGTAAGCTCGAGTTCGGTTTGTTTGAAAAGTTCCGGTAAATCATGAATCCGGGGAGGAGAGTTGGGTATGTTGTCTTTCACCCAATGGGCTTTCAGTAACTTCTCTACCACCAGGTGAAATGCAAACAGTGAAAACAAATTTTGATGTCCGGTTTTTAGAAAAACAGCCGTTTCCCAGTTTTCTTCGGCGCTGCTTTTCCAATACAAGATATGTTCTTCTTTGGTCATCATTGTTTGTTACCCTTTAGGCAAATATCTGAAGGAATGATGGTTTTCCAAATCGAACTCTCTGAAAATTTCAGGTTTGCCAGAATTAATAAGGGTTACTTTTTGGCGATGGAGCTGGTTGTATTCATTCTGGCGCTTCCGTCAAACTTTGAAAGATTACAAATCAATGTCGTTACGTTAAGGAACTTCCGGCTTTAGAATACAATATGGATTGCAATATTCGCCCGAAGTAAAACTGGGACAAGTGCTGTGGTTAAAAAGACTTTTTAGGCATCAAATTCCGCTAGCTCAAAATCAGACTCGTTTAAACGCAGAGTGACACGGAGAGAAATTCAAGAGAATCGCTGAGTTTTTCAAAATGTAAAAAGATAAAACCATGTGTTTTGAGAATGACAAATTTATGATTCTTTAATTTAACAACATTGGATTACAAATCCTCGTCCTCCGCTGTTCGGGATACCTAATCCCGAACAGCGGAGATATTTATTCAAAACCGGTAAATTCTTCAGTTGACAGATGGTTTTTACCGGTAAATTCTTCAGTTGAAACGTAATTTTTTGTAGTTTTGATCTTGCTAAAAGAATCAGTATGGAGATTAAACGATTAATTACCAATACCATAGAATCGAAAATTGGCCAAAACAAGGTCATTCTATTGTATGGATCAAGGCGAGTGGGTAAAACCCGGATTTTGAAGGCCCTTCATCAGTCCGGTAAATGGAATTCCATTTTGCTCAATGGAGAGGATCAACATACCATTCGACTCCTTCAGGAAAGGACCGTTTCCAACTATAAAAATCTGCTTGAAAATACGAACCTGTTGCTGGTGGATGAGGCCCAAACCATACCTGACATTGGTAAATCCTTAAAGCTAATGATCGATGAATTTCCAGATTTGACCATTGTTGCTTCCGGTTCTTCTTCTTTCGATCTGGCCAACCAAACCGGAGAACCATTGGTGGGAAGAAGTGTCATTATGCCGCTGTTTCCCATTTCGCAGTTGGAGCTTTCGCCCTATGAAAACCGATTGCAAACCCTTGAAAATCTGGAAACCCGATTGGTTTATGGCTCTTATCCTGAGGTGGTTACCATGTCCTCCAATGAACAAAGGTCAGAGTACCTGCTCAACCTGGTCAATTCCTATTTATTGAAAGACATTTGGAGTTTTGATGCCGTTAAAAGTTCATCCAAACTGTTGCAGCTTTTGGTTTTGGTGGCTTTCCAAACCGGAAGTGAAGTATCGTATGAAGAGTTAGGCAAGCAATTGGGGATGAGCCGGAATACCGTTGAGCGATACCTTGATCTGCTTACCAAAGTTTTTATTCTGTATCCGGTTACAGCTTTTAGTGGCAATCTGAGAAAGGAAGTTACCAAACCATGTAAATGGTATTTCTCTGACAATGGAATCCGCAATGCCCTGGTTGGTAATTTTAAACCGCTTTCCATCCGAAACGACCTGGGTGCTTTGTGGGAAAACTATTTGTTTATGGAAAGGCATAAGCGGAATCAATACCGAAATCAATCCAGGAACTGGCATTTCTGGAGAACGTATGACGGTCAGGAAATTGACTTTCTCGAAAAGAATCCATCGACCTCTGATCTGCATGCCTACGAATGTAAATGGAATCCGGAAGCAAAATTCAGAATTCCGGGATCCTTTAAAACCAATTATCCGGAGGTTCCTGTTTCCGTGATCCATCAAAACAACTACCTGGCCTGGATAACAGAAGCTTGAATTAAGTAGAAAAAACCTATAAGCTCTGCGAAGAGCCTATAGGTTTGGATGGATAGGTTTGTGAGGTTTTATAGCGCCAGCACAATTTTCTTTACCTCCGTGATGTGGCCCTGCGGGTTGATCAGATGCAAAAGATAAAGGCCATTGCCGCCCCAGGTGCTGAGGCTGATTGTGGTTCAATAGGCAGTGATGCCAATCGCCCCAGTAAAACCAGAAAAAAAGTTCGGTATGATTTTTCCGCCTGAGATTTTCAGCATAAATTCAATTTTTTTGATTGAGATTTTTAGCAAAATCTCCACCTAGGTTCTCCACCTAGGTTCGAGTATCGCCAAGGCGTCATTTTCAATCTCCTCGAACCCATACGATCGTCAGCCCTTCATCCAGGTTCGAGTATCGCTCCACCTAGGTTCGAGTCTCCTCGAACCCATACGACCGTCTGCCCCAAAAAGTTCTTTCGCCAAGCCCAGTTCTGGGTTCTGGAGGACTCGAATCCAGGATTTGGAATAGAAAAATCGGACCGCAAATCAAACAGGCAAACATTTGCGCTAATATTGTAAAAATCGGCTGGAAGCCTCACAAAAAACCGAACGAGGCACAGCCTCGCCCGATGAAAATGCCGTATAAAAAAAACCTATAAGCTCTGCGAAGAGCCTATAGGATTGGGTTGGATAGGTTTGGGTGGATGGCTTACGGCGCCAGCACGATTTTCTTTACCTCGGTGATGTGGCCCTGCGGGTTGATGAGGTGCAAAAGATAAAGACCATTGCCGCCCCAGGTGCTCATACTCAACACCTGCTGCTGCTGGCTGATGAGCGTGGCAGGATACACCTCCTGCCCCAGCGAATTGCTGATTCTGATTTTCCAGCCCTGCATGCTGGTGAGGTTACCCGCATCGAGGGTAATGGCGGTATTGCCCGGGTTGGGCCACACTTTTAAAGTATTGCCATAGGCCACCGGATTATAGGAAGTAATGCCGGTGTGAATAAGCAAGGTATCCGTTACGGTGATGCTGGTTTGGCAGATGCCCTGGTTGTAAAGCTGTGTGATTTCCTGTGGTGTGAGGGCCCGGTTCCAGATGGCGATGTCGTCGAGGGAGCCAATAAATTTATTACCACCCCATGCACTTTGACCAAATGAAACGGGGGTATCATTAGAAGGTGGATTTGCAAGTATAGAGTCTACTAGCTGGTTACCATTCAAATAAATTTTCAATTTTACTGAATCATAAACAGCACTTACGAAACTCCAATTTGCCAAAGGTAATGGTGCAGAGGTAGCTGCATATGGCAAGCCAACATGACAATACAACCCTCTCTCAGGATTATAAATTAATTCAAAAGAAGAATTATTGGTGTTGTCATATTTGCTTACTAACGAAGCAGCAGTATTTATTGGTTTTACCCACGCACAAATCGAGAATTTATTTCCTGGATCCATATCAGTTGTTACAATACCTGAATTCCCATCAAAACTATACGCACTCCCCGCATTCCCAAACCGATCGGTGGTAAGCATTGCACCGTTTACTGTGCCGTGGTTGTTGTTGCCGCTTTCATCGAGTGCATTGCCGCAAAAAGGCCAGTACCCAACCAGACCTTGTGTTAGGCTGGCGGGAAACGTAGGGCAGTTGGCGGTGGTGTTGGCACCCTGGTAAAGAGCGGTGATTTCCTGCTGGGTGAGGGCCCGGTTGTAGATGGCGATGTCGTCGAGGGAGCCGTTCCAAGGAGTATTGTTGGGGTCATTCAGCATGGCACCAATTCCATTCTCAAATGTATATGATCCAATACAAAAATCTTTTCCTTCTACTATTGTGTTATTAATGAAATCCGGTGCACTTTGAATTAAGTTACCATCCACATAAAATTTCGTTCCTAGAGAACTTGTTGTAGCAACCCAATGATGCCAACTTCCATTTGGTGTGTTTGTACCATAAGAACTTGTTACACTAAAAATATTGCAATGTGTGTTAACTTCATAAGAGTTTTGACCATTTGGAGATCCCGCATTATCAAGATGCATATTCCAGGACTGTCCGCAGGTTTGTCCACCATATCCAAGAACTGCACGCCCTGAAGACCCAATACCTACATTAGTAGAAAAAAACCAAACCGAAACCGTTCTTTCAGCCGATGGAAAATTCGAGGCTGAATATTTTATGTAATTATTTGTCCCATCAAACCCATACGCCTTCCCCGCATTCCCAAACCGATCCGCCGTAAGTGTTGCGCCATTCACAGTTCCATTGTTGTTATTCCCCGATTCATCATTGGCATTGCCATTAAATGGCCACCAGCCCACCAGGCCATTGGAGGGTACATAAGAGGGGAGAGTTTGTGCCGTTCCGCCAAAGGTAAAGGCAAGCAGGGCGAGGACAGAGAGAAGAGTTTTTTTCATTTTCATTTTTTTTAGGTTTTCCCTGCACTGTCCCGCTGCAGAGGGTTTATAAAAAAAAATCGGCGTGGGACACCTAGCCACCCGATCAGAGGTACCGCGAAGAACCCGAATCCAAGTAAACTAAAGCCCACGCCTTGCGTGAGCGTTCAGCTTCTTCCTGGATTCAATTTGAAATTCGCGGTTTCCTGATCAAGAAAATACTAACGCCTAAATACTATGTCAGCCATCAAGGCTGTGTTGTTCTATGTCATTCAATCTTAATTGATTGATGCAAACATAATTCTAAAAATATTAAGTAGGTTACATTCAACCATGAGATGCCATGTATGGGCATGGAAAAACCGGTCATTGTCGTTGCCCGGTTGGTAAGCAGTTACAAAAATTAAGATTTCTGTCTTGGCCCTGTGGGTGGTTTTACAAATGATGGCGGTTTGCTTATTGAGCCACGGCCCATCGGGCGAGGTTCTACCTCGTTCGTACTATTTTTTGGCCTCCGGCCAACATACTTCTTACTCATACATCTAAAAAGGACTTTGCGATTTGTATGCCATCGTTGGATCCAAAAGCAAGTTAAACCAATAAACCTAAGGTGTATTAATTTGAATAGAGGCTGGAAGCCTCATAATAAACCGAACGAGGCGCAGCCTCGCCCGATTTGAGATACTGGAGACATTCCTCTAATGTAGAGAGGCAGTGTTTTATCAATCCGGCATGAGCAAATGTTCAATCGCTTTTATGCGGGAAAATGCCTCTTCGAGTATGGCCTCAGAAGTCGAAAAGCAAATGCGGATATGGCCTTCGGATTGCGACTCAAACCATTCTTTCCCGCCGGGAACCAGCGCTACTTTGCTCAGTTCCAGAATTTTTTCCACCGTCTTTGTGGAATTCGCTTCATGCAATCTAAGCTTCGGAAACGCCAGGTAGGTGCACTCCGTCATGCGGGGTTCTAAAAATGGACAGGAATCTATAAAGGCACTTGTTTTGTCACGCATTTTATCGAGGTGCCGTACGAATGCCTCAAGCCAGTATTCGCCTTCATTGAGCGCTGCCGTTCCGGCAATCTGGCAAATCAGCGGTATTCCGAAAGCTGTGGTTTGATGCAGACTGAACGCCAGCAGGCTTTGCCAGGTTTGCTCATCCGAAGCAATGATGTAACCGATGCGCAAACCCGCCAGAGCAAAGTTCTTCGATAAGCCCGAAACGACCAGCTTTTTCGCATAAGGCACCAGGCCAGAATCCAAAACACTCCTGCATTTTTTATCGAAGTCGATATCGGCCCAGATCTCATCGGATACCAGCCAAAGCCCATGTTTTTCAGCAAACAGGATAATCCGGTTCAACTCGGCTTTGCCAATCGCCCGCCCGAGTGGATTGTTGGGATTGCAAATGAAAATAGCCCTGGTTCGGGCATTTACCTTTTGCGACAAGCTTTCAAAATCGAATTCGGCAGTTTCCGGGTTCACCTTGCACGGAATCGCAACCCCTCCGGCATGTTCCACCGATTTGCGGAATAAAAAATCAACCGGATCCGGAATGAGTACTTCATCACCGGGATGGGTGCAAATCATGCGGGCACAAACAAATAATCCGTAGGCTGCGCTGTTGACAGGCAAAACCAGATTTTCTGTGATTGGCGAATTCTTCCTTCGCGAATACCAGGAGGCAACTGCCAGTTTAAATTGATCGTCGCCACCGGGACTACCATACGGGAAGTACCCTTCTGATAAATGCCGCCGAATTGCCTCGGCAACTTCAGGGCAGGCAGGGAAATCGGGATCGGCAGCAGTTAATGGAATCACGTCCGGAGGATGAACGGCCCAGCGGTAGTTGTGCGCTCGTCGACGTAATACGTCGAGATTCACTGAATTATGTGCGAAAGATGGATCCATTGAATTAGTGTATAGCGAGCGGTACGCGATCTGCACCTTGTGTGCCGAGACTTAAAAACGATTTTAGCAGCATGTCGCCTTGTGCAATGTAACTTGCAATGGCCTCTTTGCGCTCCTTGTAAAACAATTCAAACAATTCTTCATGCCGAACATCGTTGCCCGCTTCGGAAAAAATCCGGGCCAGAACAACCGCATCTTCGAGCGCTGAGTTTGCACCCTGACTGGTAAATGCCAGTAGGGGATGAGCCGAATCGCCAAGTAAAACCGTACGTCCTTTATGAAATGATGGCATGAGATTCATGCGATTCGATTGCCATAGATAAATGGGTGCATTTTTACTGTACTCCTGAATGAGTTTTCGAATCGGCTCGGGATACCCGTCACAAATTTTGCATGCCAGTTGATAGTGGTCTGCCGCATTTTTCGTCACCATTCCTTCAACACTTTCGTTCAGCTGCATAAACCAAATCACCATTCGGTTTCGAAGTGGAACAACACCGGTATTGCATCGTTTATCATGGTCGATTACCTTGGTAAATTCGATCAGGTTAAAGTCATCTTCCGGCAACTGTGTAATGCAGACCAATTCGCGACCGCCAGTCCGTTCCAGAATGGCTTCCGGCATAATGGCTTTTCGAATGGCCGAATGAAAGCCGTCGCAACCGAACAGAAAACTGGATTCAGCTGTTTCACCTGTGCTGAATTGCAATTGAACGCCATCGCTGGTTTCAGTAAACATTTGCAGGCCTTTGTTTTTGAATATCGAATCGCTTTTCAACCCGGATGATAATATCCGAACCATTTCTGTGCGACTGATGGCATAACAGGATTCAAGTTTTGTTGAATTCAGGATGGTTCCATCGGGACTGATAGCCGAATAGTAATGCAATGGGTTTGCTACTTTCAGGAACTGCGTTTTCAATCCTAAAGCAGCAAGGGCCCGGAGTCCGTTTTCCAAAATCAGAAAACCAAATCCACTTTGATGTTCATTGAAATGCCGGTCGAAAATACTGTATGGAATTCCTGCTTTTTCGAAGCCATTGGCGATGGCTAATCCGGCAACCCCCATTCCTGCTATCGCAATTGATTTGTCGTTGAACCGCGATTTTTTAATCACCTCCATCCCCGAATGCCTGCGCCAAATCGAAATGCCTCTGTGGATTTCCTGTGAAAGGGTGCCCTCATTTGCTGCATCGGTAAGTTGCTGAAACGCCATTTCCTCAGAAATACCATTCATGATGGCAAACTCTACCGTTGTCAGGTTTTCAAACTGATCGAAGAGTTGCAGGCCTGTTTCGGCTATTCCAACGGACGGTATTTCTCTGCCGGTAAGTTCCGAAACGAGGGCGTTCCAATGTTTGAGAATGTCATCGCCTTTTCTGCTGTTGAATGACTGGTCTTCCCTTATTTCGGTTCCATCAGTTGACTGGAAAATAAATGTTGGAAAACGTGTGACCCCGAAATGTTGTTTGCAGCTTAGGTCATCAATAAATGCCGATTCAGCGCTGCCATCGCTAAGCTTTTCCCGAAATAAATCCCGGTCAACCTGATGGCGAACCGCCGCTTCTTCGAGCCAGTCTTGTCTGCTGATGTCTTTGTTTTCAGTAAAGAGCATCGTTCGAAGGGTATGCAGAAAAGGTCCTGCCTTTTCGGGCGAAATCTTTTTTATGGCATGATAGGCAATGCTGGGTGGGTATGAGGACGAAACCGGATTGGTTTTCCAGCTGTTTCCATCAAGATGCATTCCGCTGGATTGTTCGAGTTCTTCAAGCAGCGCAACAAACTGCTCCATATCTTGCAGGATGGAACCTTCTTTCTGAGATTCAGTGAAGGAGGGCAACAATCCACCCATACGGACCTCAATATCAATTGCATTCCCCCAGATACTCTTCAGGCGATGAAGATAAGGCTCTGTTAGCCAACAGGTAGAGCAAACCGGATCGGTGAAGTAAACAATGCGCAAAGATTCACTTTTCATGATGGGAAGTAGTTTATTTGGGACTTGTTTGAAAGTAAATCTGTTGGTGTAGAAAATAACATCTGCTTTATATTTAAGGCATGATCAGCATGAGTGAGCATCTAAGCAATGTTACCAACCATTTTAGTTTGAAGCAGAATTTGCGAACAAAATAAGCAATCTGTGGTACAACAAATGTTTCTCAAATATTTTGTCCATTCGGGGACTTTCCGACCTTCATGATGATTTTTTCTACCAATAGTAGTTGCCTATCGGTAGGCTCAATTTCAAACAGCTTCAGGATGTTTCATAACAAGTTTAGGAAGAACCGTTGGATGAGTCCAGCTATTTGAGGTTTATATTGTTTGCTTGTGGGATGGATCATCATCAATTGAATTCTGGATGGCATACACCGATCAAACGATCCTGTAGTTCAAAATTCAAAGAGGAACGGGCAGTTCAAAATTCAAAGAGGAAAGTTCAAAGGGGATGGAAGATTGAAGTTGTCTGAACCTATGGAGGATTACAAATCCTCGGCATCTGGGTTCGGGATGAGGTATCCCGAACAGCGGTCGATGGATGGTTGGAGTTGCCCAAACGCAGATGACAGAGAGTTAGTTTTTGTGGATCAACAACTTTCCCTGCAAACAACTTTTCCCGTTTTCATTCTGGATTCTGTAAAAGTAAATCCCATCTGAAAGTGACCTGATATCCATACGGGTAACCTCGTTTTGACGAATTTGTTTTTGCAATTTCAGCCTTCCCATTGCATCAGAAATTTCAACATATCCCGATTCCATACCCAAAATTCCAGGATCAAAACTTACCTCATCGGTTGCAGGATTGGGATAACAAACGCTCGATTGATTTTTGGTTTCGAAAGTTGGAATTCCGGTGATGTTCTGAAGGAAATACGATCGAAGCAGCAATTCCCGGTCCGTCATATTCGCAGGTAAAACCGGGTCGTAATAGCCAGTGGAATGTTCGACACTCCAGCCATCCCATTCACGAAAAGCATGAAAGCTCCAATCCCATTCGTACTCTTCAAATATCTCAATACAGTCCCGTAGATAGTTATAGGTGCTATTGTTCGGTGACCAGCGAATGGCGCTGAATTCTCCGATGTAAATGGGCACCCTGTACTTTTGCTGGTAGTCTTTCAAAGGCTTCAGCAACTTTTTCAAGGTGTCTTTGTCAAAATATTTTCCATTCACCATTCCGGGATAGGAGTAGGCTGGCGTTGGTCCGGTTATTTGCTGGTGCGAGAATGGATGAGGTTCATACATATGCACGCTGTAAATGACATTGGGAATTGCAAAGTCAATGGGTCTTATGTCGTCCACATTGAGCGAATAATTCAGACTTTCGATAATGATGGCTTTTTGAGGATCAACCGAACGGATGGCTTTTACCAATGTATCGGCAAGAGAAGGCCATAAAAGGATTTCATTGTTGAGTGGCCACACATAGTCGTGTGGATGTACAGCACTGTTAATGGGTTCGTTGGCAAGGTCGTAAGCCCAGACGGCATCACGATTCACGTACCGCAACGCAATCATTTTCCAGGTATTCACGAATCGGGTTTGGGCCACTTTGCTGTTGAATAAACCCTGCGATAAGCCAGCCAGTCCAATATTCATGCGAAGGCCATTTGCGGTGCACCATGCAACAAGGGTATCCATCCGCACCAATTCTGCCTGTAAAATGGAATCGAAACTGGACAGCAGTAAACCATCTGCAAATTGGTTTCCACCAATCTGGCAACGAATGGTATTGGCCTTCCAGTCGGTTCGAAGTTCATCCAGATCGTTCTTGGTGATGGTATTACTCCGCACATTCATACCTCTGTACATGCCGGGATGCGTTTTGTCAATCACAATAGCTGGATCCCGGGCGGGTGGCAAAGGCTCAGCCATTACCTGAATGTGAAGGTCATCTAACCAGAATTTACCTGACGCATTGTAGACCCCGATGTTGAGCGACATTGATACGACATCGTCATCAATTTTCACCGCTTTGCCTGCAGGCTTCCAGTCAAACGTACCGGTTGAAACAGGAATTCTGTAGTAGCGGTTTGAGCCGGTGCTAGTCAAGGCCACCAGTTGTATCACCATTCCGGGATTGCCTCCGCCGGTTAGATTTTCTCCTTTTATGCTGGCCGACATTCCAATTGTTCTTCCCACCAGATTGGTCATGGAAATGGGTGTTGAAACGGTCAGATTGGTATTGGTTGTCGTGCTGGTAAACAATAGCCCGTTACCCGAAAAACCGGTTGCAACGGAGTAGTTCATTGCCGGTCCCCACAGAGTACTGATGGTTGCCGTATTCTCAAAATCCTCGTGGAAAACGACTCGGTTTAACTGGCTGAAACCCTGCAATGAAATCAGAATGGCAGCTACAAGAATGTGTGCTTTAAGGTGTCTGAAAAAAAATGGCATGGTGTTAAGTCCGATCCACTTTTCTGCTGGCCTTACTCAGTCACAGTTAAAGTCCCGGTCCATTTTTTATTATCTGCCGGATTTTCCAAAAGGAAAAAATACAGGCCGTCTCCAGGTAAGTCTTCTCCTTTGCAAAGTGTTTCTCCTACACTCGTACCGCTATAAACTTCTTTGCCCCACCGATTCAGGATGGTCACTTTTATGCCAGTTGTGCCACCCTTAATTCTCCACTCATCATTTTTTCCATCGCTGTTTGGTGTGAAAATATTGGGGATATACAGTTCTGGTTTTGGCATGCCTAAAACCTTTACCATTTGTGAGGATGCATTGCTGCAACCACCTTTTTTTATTGTGTAGGTTATGATATACTCTCCCGCCGGAAGAACGGAAGGAATCCATTGCTTGCTTGCTGAAACAACACCATCTCCTGAGAAAACGCCCCCCAATTCAGTTGGGCTCAATGTTAAATTCGGACTGTCAGCATAAACCGAATCGGGTAAATCCTGGAAGCCGGCATCTGGTTTTGCTAATACCGTAACATTTTTCCGGACTGTATCGGATCCGCAACCGGAATTAGGACTTAACGCATATTGAATTACGTATTTACCGGCTGAAACCGAAGCTGGTTTGAAGTTGGATCCGGAAACTCCCTCTCCCCAGAATGTACCGCCTGGGTTTTGTGGAACCAGTTTTACCGAAGAATCGCCCTGGCAATAGGATGTGTCCAAGCCAGTAAATTCAGAAGATAAACTGGGTACAACCTGAACGGATACGGAAGTTGATTTTACACAGTTGGAGCCAAAACCAGCCATCCCTGTTTCGTACGTGATGGTTTTCGTGCCAAGGCCTGCTGATTGGGGATCGAATATTCCACCGGGCGATACACCCGGTCCGGACCAGCTTTCACCTCCGGGAGCATTGGATAGCATTTGGAATGGGGCTGATTGGAGGCAAATGGAAGCCCCTTCGATGGGATTCGTTATTGTCAATGGGTTCGCTAAAGGGTCGCCGGTTCGTTTGATGATAACCTGAAACCGGGAATGCTCGGCTCTTTCGTAATAGTCGACCACAACATTTTTTGGTCCTGCTTCCAGATATACTCCACAACCATTGTTGTGTAATTTTCCGGTAAACTCATGATCTCTCCATAAGTTAATGAGCCATGTGGTGCCACCATCCAAACTGAGGCGGAATCCGTCGTCGCCACCGCCACCGAAAATATAATACCCCGCTTCGAAGTTGATTTTTCTGCGCATCCGGATGGAATAAAAATTGGCATGACTTCCGCAAACATTGCTGGTGTCAAATTTGGTTCCGGGTGCTGACTCTACATCGAAGCCCCAGTTCAGATCAAATGAAAGATCCGCTTTCGTCACATACCCCAAATAATTACTCGGTTTGAAAATTTCCTGGGTATTGGCATCGGTTATTATGGTTGTAACCGAGGGTTTCCACGTAAAGAAGGATCCTCTCCAATAGGTTTCAGGGTAAAAAGCAATGTCTGGCTGCGAGCCGATTTTTGCAATTTTGAAGGTGAACGTATTGGGAGGGCTGTAGGATAAAGGACTGGAACCTTTTATCCGAAGCTGATAATTTGTGTTGGCGAGCAAATTATTCGGAGGTGAGGGGAAACTCACATCTATGTATTGATTGGTTGAATTACCTGCGACCATTCTTTGACCAATCAAACTGGTGACAGGACCAGTGACAAAATCTCCGTTTGGAGCCATCTCAACTGTAAAAATATTGTCAAACAAAAAGTTGAAGTGTTCAAACTTTAGTTGAAGGTTGGCCTTCTCACAAATTTCGACATTGGGCGAGTTATTGCCTGTTATTATAGGTACTGATATTACACCTTGCCCCTTTGACTGTGTATAACAGGTGGCGAGGAAAACAAAGAACACAATTGATTTGCTAAGTAATGACTTCATTGGTTGGTCGATTTTTAAAGCAGTAGGTGTTTTGTTCAAATCAATATTCATTTCCCAAGACCTCCACTCGAAAAGGCGAAGTTTCAGAGTAATGATTTGATGACACACGCTCTCACATTAGGTGGACTAAAAGAGAATTTACTAATCAAAAACATGAAAGAAAAAATGGGCAAACGGATGGAATGTATCGATAAACCCTCTCAATTCTGTTCTCTGTTGAGCCAGGCCAATGTAAGAAGGATAGGAAATGAAAAAGCCGGACATGAAGCCCGGCTTTTATTTTCTCGATTGAAGTTGATTGAACTAAAATTTATTCAAAATGGTCGACCAGGTGAATGTCATCCCGGCTAACCATAAAAAGGCGAATGCATTGATATCAAGACCATCTTCCAACAATTCCCGTACTGGTTTTTTAGTTCCATAAATGACGTATCGGATTCCAACTCCCGGATATGCAAAAACAGAGAGCAGTGCGGTTTCGATCGTATTGCCAGTTTTCCTTAACATTGTTTCTTTAACTTTGTTACCTTGTAAGATATAGCAAAGGTATACAAGTTATTATTCTTTGCAAGCGATCGGCTGACTATTTTTCGAATTTCTCTGAATCGTTGAAAATCACATTAATACAATACATTTCCCATCATTTCTGCCGGAATGGGCAGCCCCAGATATGTTAAAATGGTGGGCGCCAGGTCGCCCAGTTTGCCATCTTTCAAGTCAATTGCCGATGTAAGTTTGAATTGAGGGTCGACAAAAATACAAGGCACCAATGCGGTGGAGTGAGCTGTGTTAGGAGTGTCATCAGCGTTTACCATAAAGTCAGCATTGCCATGATCGGCAATCACAATTGCGGCATATCCATTGGCTTCTGCACTTGCCAATACTTCCCCCAGGCATTGGTCAACTTTTTCGCAGGCCCGGACCACGGCTTCAAACACACCGGTGTGCCCCACCATATCCGGATTCGCAAAATTGAGGCAGATAAAAGAAGCCTCCTGTTTTGCCATTTGTGGAATGATGGCATTGGCAATATCCTGAGCCGACATTTCCGGCTGTAAATCATACGTGGCCACTTTCGGAGAAGGACACATCAACCGGGTTTCTCCTTCAAATGGTTCTTCCCTTCCGCCATTAAAGAAAAAGGTTACGTGCGGGTATTTTTCGGTTTCTGCAATCCGGATTTGTTTGAGATGATGATCGGCTAATACCTGCCCAAGTGTGTTTGAGAGGTTGTCCTTTTCATACAGCACTTCTACTTTCTCATACGACTCATCATATCGTGTCATCGTGATGTATTTCAGGGTCATTTTTTTCATTCCGAATTCCGGGAAATCCTGCTGGGTGAGGGCTTCTGTGATCTGGCGGCCCCTGTCTGTCCGGAAGTTGAAGTTGATCACGACATCGCCTTCTTCAATTCTTCCTTTGTTCTCGAATCCTTCTATAAGGATGGGCTTAATAAATTCATCGGTTACATCATTGTCATACGAAGCCTGGATTCCGTCCGTAAGATCGTGGACAGTGGTTCCGGAGCCGTGAACCAGACAATCGTAGGCCAGTTTTACCCGTTCCCAACGCTTATCGCGGTCCATTGCAAAGTATCGTCCGATAACCGAAACCACTTTGCCGGCTGTGTTTGTGCAATGATCAGTGAGTTCCTGAATAAATCTTTTGCCGGATTTGGGATCTGTATCCCGGCCATCGGTGAAGGCATGTATATAAAGGTTGTCACACTTGTTGTCGGCAGCCCAGGAGCAGAGCGCTTTCACATGGTTAATATGGGCATGAACTCCACCATCCGACACCAGTCCGATCAGGTGAATCTTCTTGTTGTTTTTT
>CAMCXM010000084.1 GCA_945883425.1 Spirosoma fluviale | reverse complement strand
CTCTCCAAAGTAGAGGACTTAAGGTGAAAATCAATCATTTATGAACCAAATGCTTTTTCTATTGCGGATTTTGGGTTTAATAATGTTGAACGAAAAAATCGGTTTCATATTGGATTCCAGATAAAGAAAAAGCCCCGCTTTGGGCAGGGCCTTTTCTTTGATTGATTCGGTGAAATTATTTCACTTCTTCGAAATTAACATCCGTAACCGGCTCCTGCTCATTGGCTGTGGAACCAGTGGCCTGTCCGCCTGCCTGCGCACCTTCTGGTCCGTTGGCGGCGTTGTACATTTCACCGGAAGCCGCTTGCCATGCATTGTTCAGTTCTTCCATTCCGGCGTCGATTCCGGCAAGGTCCTGAGCAGAGTGAGCCGCTTTCAGTTTCTCGAGAGCAGAAGTGATGGCGGTTTTATTGCCTTCCGACAATTTCTCACCGTATTCCTTCAGTTGTCTTTCGGTCTGGAATACAAGTGAATCGGCCTGATTCAGTTTCTCTACTTTTTCCTTTTCGGCTTTATCGGAAGCTTCGTTGGCTTTGGCCTCGTTGCGCATACGCTCGATTTCGGCGTCGGTTAAGCCGGAAGACGCTTCAATGCGGATCTTCTGCTCTTTACCGGTTCCTTTATCTTTTGCCGATACGTTCAAAATACCATTGGCATCGATGTCAAACGTTACCTCGATCTGAGGTGTACCCCGCATGGCTGGTGGGATTCCGTCGAGATGGAAGCGGCCGAGTGTCCGGTTGTCTTTCGCCATTGGACGCTCTCCTTGTAAAACATGAAGCTCTACAGAAGGCTGGTTATCCGAAGCGGTTGAGAACGTTTCTGATTTCCGGGTTGGAATGGTGGTGTTGCTTTCGATCAGTCTGGTGAAAACACCACCCATGGTTTCGATACCCAATGAAAGTGGAGTTACATCCAGAAGGAGAACATCTTTCACTTCTCCGGTTAATACACCACCCTGAATCGCAGCACCGATGGCCACTACTTCATCCGGGTTCACACCTTTGGAAGGTTTCTTTCCGAAGAACTTTTCAACTTCTTCTGCGATGCGTGGCATACGGGTAGATCCACCCACGAGTATAACCTCGTTAATCTGGGAAGTGTTCAGATTCGCATTTTTCAACGCCCTTTTGCAAGGCTCCAGAGTACGCTGGATCAGATCATCACACAACTGCTCAAATTTGGCACGGGTCAGTTTCCGGACAAGGTGTTTCGGAATGCCATTTACCGGCATGATGTATGGCAGGTTGATTTCGGTTTCAGAAGAACTGGAAAGCTCAATTTTTGCTTTCTCAGCTGCTTCTTTCAAACGCTGAAGAGCCATTGGATCCTGTTTCAGGTCGATGCCTTCATCAGATTTAAATTCAGCTGCCAGCCATTCGATGATTTTCTGATCGAAGTCGTCACCACCGAGGTGTGTATCACCATCGGTTGATTTTACTTCGAAAACGCCGTCGCCCAATTCAAGGATCGAAACGTCAAATGTTCCACCACCAAGGTCAAACACAGCGATTTTCATATCCTGGTGCTTTTTGTCCATGCCATAAGCAAGAGCAGCAGCGGTAGGTTCGTTGATGATTCGTTTTACTTCGAGACCAGCAATAAGTCCGGCTTCTTTGGTTGCCTGACGTTCCGCATCGTTGAAATATGCAGGAACTGTAATGACAGCTTCTGTTACAGTCTGACCTAAATAGTCTTCGGCTGTTTGTTTCATTTTCGTCAGGATCATCGCGGATATTTCCTGAGGTGAAAACAATTTGTCGCCGATGCGTACCCGTGGGGTGTTGTTTGATCCCGACTCTACTTTGTACGGAACCATTCCGATTTCTTTCGAACTTTCAGAGAAAGAACGACCGACGAATCGTTTGATGGAGGAGACCGTATTGGTCGGGTTGGTGATGGCTTGTCGTTTAGCAGGATCTCCTACTTTACGTTCTCCGTTTCCATTGTCAAGAAAAGCGACAATAGATGGTGTGGTTCTGCGTCCTTCGCTGTTGGCAATAACGGTTGGTTCGTTGCCCTCCATAACAGCTACGCAGGAGTTGGTTGTTCCGAGGTCGATTCCGATGATCTTTCCCATGATTTCGTGTTACTTAGTTTCAGATTTGAAGTCGAATCCTCTATGGCAAGACCTGTGCCACAGGAATTCAATTCCGGTAAATGGGATTCCGTCCTTTGGTCTGCTGCCAACTCGTTTTCCGACAAAAAACCCTTCAATCCATTGTTTATCAGATTTTTAATTGAAAACCATCCGAAATCCCTGGCCTGCATTTTTTCAAAATCGGGAAAATTCTCTCTGACGTTCACCGGAATTTACGGCAGACGGTATCGATGGCTATCCGCTGAATTGTCGGATTTGAGTTAAATGTTCCGTCCGTAAAATGACAAGATGACAGAATTCAATTCCCTGATTCCGTAATTTCTTTGGGCGACCGTCGCAATTATCCGGTAAAAGGCTTTTTTTTGCGGAACTTCCGGCTGAGAAATCAACGAAAATCAATCCATGGAAAACAAACAGGAAAGGCAACAACGAATCAATCTGGTGTACGACGAGATGGGGAAAGTCGTGGTGGGTCAACGCTATATGATCAACCGGCTTTTAATCGGACTGCTCACAAACGGACACATTCTGCTCGAAGGCGTACCCGGTTTGGCCAAAACGCTTACCGTAAATACGCTTGCCAAAGCCCTTCACCTGAACTTCCAGCGGATTCAGTTTACACCCGATCTGCTGCCGGCCGATCTGGTGGGGACTATGATCTACAATCAGAAGACGGGGTCGTTTGAAGTAAAGAAAGGACCAATTTTCGCCAACCTGGTGCTGGCCGATGAGGTCAACCGTTCTCCCGCCAAGGTTCAGTCTGCGTTGCTGGAATGTATGCAGGAAAAGCAGGTCACGATTGGGGAAACCACCTATCCGCTGGACCGTCCGTTTCTGGTTATGGCCACCCAAAATCCGGTGGAACAGGAAGGAACCTATCCTTTGCCGGAAGCCCAGATGGACCGTTTCATGATGAAGGTTTATGTGGATTACCCAACCAAGGACGAAGAACTGGAAGTAATGCGCCGGATGTCGGATATGAATTATACCGGCGAAGTAAAACCGGTACTTGATAAAGGAATGGCAGCCGCAATGTCGAAAGACATCAATGAGGTGACCATTTCCGAAATTCTGGAGAAGTACATTATCGAATTGGTTTTCGCCAGCCGGAAACCAGCCGATTATGGTTTGAAGGAAGAAAGTCAGTACATCCAGTTTGGTGCTTCTCCACGGGCTACGATCAATCTGCACCGTGCGGCCCGGGCCATTGCCTATTTCGATGGACGGGATTTCGTTTTGCCGGAAGATATTAAAGAAGTGGCGCCTGATATTCTCAATCACCGGATTATCCTCAACTACGAAGCCGAGGCCGATGGCGTCACCACCCGCCAAATTGTGGAGCGGATTCTGGCGAAGGTGGCGATCGGGAAATAAGGGATAGGCTCTTAATATGGAATATCATCCTGTTTCAGGATCGTCATTCCCCAGGATATTAATATTTTCCTGAACTATTTTTCATCCCCGGAATTTTCTACATTTGACTAAATAATATTGTCATGGCATACTTGATTGTGGAAGCAAAAGATAAAAAGGAAGAAAAGCTCATCCGCGAAATGCTGTTTAAAATGAACGTGTCTGTCAGATCGGTAAAGGAAGAAGATCTGGCATTTGAAAAAGCGATGGAGGAAGTTGACTTCTCAAAAAAAGTCTCTTTAAGCGCAATCAATTCAGAATTGAAAAAGCAGTGCCCGAAAAACCTATAAGGTGTCGCCATGGCGCCCCCGCCTTGCGGGATTTTCAACATGAGCCATCTACGTAGACCTTATAGGTTTGGGATCGGTTTAGGATGGACAAAATTGCTTACGGCGCCAGCACAATTTTCTTTACCTCCTGAATGTTGTTCTGAGGATCGATCAGGTACAGGAAGTACAATCCGTTTCCTCCCCAATCACTCATACTTAACGTCTGTTGCTGCTGACTGATCAGACCCGACTGCCCGGTGGCAGGATAAATCTGTGCACCTTGTGCATTGCTGATTCTGATTTTCCAGCCCTGCATCAAGGCCAGATTGCCGGCATCGAGGGTGATGGCGGTATTGCCCGGATTGGGCCACACTTTTAACGTATTCTGATACGCCACCGGATTGTAGGAAGTAATGCCGGTATGGATAAGCAATGTATCGGTTACGGTTATGCTGGTTTGGCAGATGCCTTGGTTGTACACCTGCTGAATTTCCTGTGGCGTAAGCGCACGGTTCCAGATGGCGATGTCGTCGAGGGAGCCATCAAAATAATTTGATTGAACAACATTGCCGCCAAATCTCAGTGGTTCTAAGCCTTGGGCTAGAATTCCAGTCATTGGCAAAGACCCAACTTGAATTCCATTTTGGAATATTTTAACCTCTGTTAGAGAATATACGCCAACAAGATGGACCCATTTTTGACTAACCAATGTGTCTTGACCATCGAGTGTAAACTCACCATTATTGGAAAAAGCACCAAATCGCGGCAACTTATTATTGGTTTGCAATGTCCATTGCCGAGTATTTGGATTGCCTTGGCCGTCCTTAGTAATCAGGTCATAAAAGCCAATATTATTAACTCTTACCCAGGCAGAAACAGAAATAGGTCCCTGGTTGAAAACTGGGTTGTTGTTTATTTCAATGCGATCATTCACCCCATCAAACCCATACGCACTCCCCGCATTCCCAAACCGATCGGTGGTAAGGGATGCGCCGTTTACCGTACCGTGGTTGTTGTTGCCGCTTTCATCGAGGGCATTGCCGCAAAAAGGCCAGTAGCCAACCAGACCTTGTGCTAAGCTGGCAGGAAAGGTAGGGCAGTTGGCGGTGGTGGCCACTTGGCCTGTGTATAATTGCGTAATTTCGGTTGGGCTGAGGGCCCGGTTGTAGATGGCGATGTCGTCGAGAGAGCCGTTCATCCAGATTGGACCCCCACCCCAATGTCTTCCAAAATATAGTTTTGAATTGCTGTTGTTACACCCGTTCAAAGGAAGATCAGAAAAGGTGTGTGCCAGTGTTCCGTTTATAAAATGCCGGCATAAACCATTACCATCAATCACCACAACGATATGATTCCAAACTGAATTTTGGATAATACCTGCAGGCCCAACAGTTTGTCCGACAGAGGGCACAGGATAGGCACAGCTTCCCGAAGTATTCCAATGCGTAAGGAAACCACCTGAATTACCAGAGTAATTGTGAATGAATGTATATGCAAAATTCTCTGGTGTTGTTGGGTCAACCTTACCTAAAACGGCAGAATTATCAGTCGTAAAATTTGCCCAAAACGAAAAGGAAATTTGCGATGGATTTAAGGAATTTGAGTTTTCCACAACAATGAAATCCTGATCACCATCAAACCCATATGCCTTCCCCGCATTCCCAAACCGATCTGCCGTAAGCGTGGCGCCATTCACCGTTCCATTGTTGTTGTTCCCCGATTCATCATTGGCATTGCCGTTAAAAGGCCACCAGCCAACCAAGCCATTGGCGGGTACGTACGAGGGGAGCGTTTGTGCCGTTCCACCAAAGGTAAAGGCAAGCAGGGCGAGGACAGAGAGAAGAATTTTTTTCATTTTTTTTAGGTTCTCCCTGCACTGTCCCGATGCAGAGGGGTTGTAAAAAAAAATCAGCGTGGGACAGTTGCCGTACTTGTAAGCGTGGGAGTCGAAGCCCATTGAACAAAGTAAAGCAACGCCCACGCTTTGACGCGGGCGTTATGCTTGTACCTCCCTGTTCAATAGAAATTTCGACTTTTCGCTTACAGGATTCTACAGCAAACGCTGATTATATTATGTCAGCCTTCAAGGCTGTGTTGTGCTATGTCATTCAGACGGTTGTGTTTGATGCAAACATAGAAGAAATTATTCGATACCGGAACACAGAGCCCGGAGACTTGAAATTAAGAATTAGGCGGAACGTGGCGCCATTAGCGCCAAATTAGGAATGAGGCGGAGAATAGAGCATGGCTGATTAGTGGTTATTGGTTAGTGGTTATTGATTATTGGTTGGGGCAACTTTTGAGGTTAACTCCCTAATTATGAATGAGGAATGAGGCGGAGCATAGTGCCTGGCTGATTAGTGATTAGTGGTTATTGGTTATTGGCTGGGGCAACTTTTGAGGTTAACTCCCTAATTATGAATGAGGAATGAGGAGGAGCATAGTGCCTGGCTGATTAGTGGTTAGTGGTTATTGGTTGGGGCAACTTTTGAGGTTAACTCCCTAATTATTCGTGAGGAGGAGAATAGAGCATGGCTGATTAGTGGTTATTGGTTAGTGGTTATTGGTTGGGGCAACTTTTGAGGTTAACTCCCTAATTAGGAATGAGGAATGAGGAGGAGCATAGTGCCTGGCTGATTATTGGTTATTGGTTATTGGTTGGGGCAACTTTTGAGGTTAACTCCCTAATTAGGCATGAGGAATGAGGAGGAGCATAGTGCATGGCTGATTAGTGGTTAGTGGTTATTGGTTGGGGCAACTTTTGAGGTTAACTCCCTAATGAGGAATGAGGAGGAGCATAGTGCCTGGCTGATTAGTGATTAGTGGTTATTGGTTAGTGGTTATTGGTTATTGGTTGGGGCAACTTTTGAGGTTAACTCCCTAATTATGCGTGAGGAGGAGCATAGCGCCTGCCTACTTTTTCCGGAATACCAATTACTGACTCCTGATTACTGACTCCCGATTACTGAGTCCTGATTACTAACTCCTGACTCCTGACTCCTGATTACTGAGTCCTGATTACTGACTCCTGTCTACTAATTTATCCTACCTTTGGGCCGGAAATGTTTCGCCTTGCCGCTGTGTCTTCGGATGCGGAGGAAAGTCCGGGCAGCATAGAGCGCCATACTTCCTAACAGGAAGGGGTCCAGCCTGAAAGGGTGCGGGCTACAGACAGTGCCACAGAGAATATACCGCCACGCAGCAATGTGTGGTAAGGGTGAAAAGGTGGTGTAAGAGACCACCGGTCGACTGGTGACAGGAGGCGCATGGTAAACCTTATGGGCTGAAAGATCAAATAAGTTCCGAATCCCGGGCGGCTCGTCCGGGTTCCGCAAGGACGTCGGAACGGGTAGATCGATGGAGGGCAGGCGTGAGTCAGTTCCCAGATAAATGGCAGGGCAAGGGAGCAATCCCTGGACAGAACCCGGCTTACAGAAACATTTCCTCCTGGCTACCGCAACCCCTTTTTCAAATGGAAAGAGGGGGCGGTGGTGGGGAAATGGAAAAACAATTAAGTTTTAAGTGGTAAGGCAAAGGTCAAAGCTGATTTGGCTTGTTCCATCTGATTTTGAGAAGAATGAATTCCGGCAAAGCATCTTCCAGAATCCCCTATTTTGCGCCAATCAAAAACTGTTCATCACAATGAAAAATGCCGTCCTCCTTTTCATCGCCTGCTTTTGGTTTCCAACTGTGTTTGCTCAGCAAAACGACGCTCTCAAAGCCGGTTTCGACAAATTACTGACCGAAGAATTCAAACAAGGAGAACCCGGAGCCACCGCCCTGGTTGCCCGAAAAGGACAGATCTTCTACCAAAAAGCATTCGGTCTGGCCAACCTCGAATTCAATATTCCCATGCAGGTGGACAACATCTTCCGGATCGGTTCTGTGAAAGACGAAACTGGTAAAGTTTCCAAACTGATTCTGAACCAGGGGAAAAAGATGGAAGCGAAGAGAGTGAGGTAGATTTTGAAAAAGAATTCAGGCTCGCAGGTAATTTTCATTTAATGGATTGACTATATTTGTTAAACGATTAACGTGATGCAAAGAACCACAGCAATATCACTCGGAAATTATTTTGAAAACTTCATTTCAGGCAAAATCAATGAAGGAAGATTTAAGGATGCAGATAAAGTAATTCGTGCCGGACTTCGCCTTCTCGAAGAAGAGGAAACCCGAGTCCTATCTTTAGAGAAAGCGATTAATGAAGGAATTGAAAGTGGGACAGCAGTTGATTTCGATTCTGAAAAACACCTTGAATTATTAAAATCCATAAAACAGGCCAATGCCTAAATACCGCCTGACAAACAAAGCGGTAGATAAAACAGGTAACGAAAAGTTAATAATCCTTCCACCAAACATGGAAAACATCCCGATCTGATTCTCCTCCAGAATTTTCTACATTTGCAAAATGGGAGCGGCACAAAAATACACCGAGCACTACACCGTTGAAGAATGGGCCCACTGGAAAGACCGTTGGGAACTGATTGATGGCTTACCTTTTTGCATGAGCCCGGCTCCATCCGGAAGACATCAACGGATTTCAGTTTTGATTGCTACTGAACTCACAAATGCCATCCGAAAAAAAGGGTGCCGGAAATGCAAAGTGTACCAGCCAGTCGATTGGCAAATTTCTGACGACACCGTCGTTGAGCCCGATCTGATTGTGTTGTGCCAGCCTTTTACTGGTGCCCGACTGTTCCAGGCACCTACTGCTGTTTTTGAAATCCTGTCCCCTTCCACCAAAAACAAAGACCGCACGATAAAATTCGATCTATACCAATCGCAGAAGGTGAAGCACTACACCATGGTAGATCCCGAAACAGAAACGGTTGAAATCTATACCCTCGGCCCGGACGGACAGTACCAGAAAGCGGACACAGGTCCGGAATTTCTCTACACGTTTGACGACTGCCAGGTACCACTCGATTTCCGGACGGTGTGGGAAGATTGAAGAGATTCTCTCCCTCAGATAGTCTGACTTCCTGAAACATAACGACTCCACTCCTTTCTGGCTTGGTTTTCGCAGTTGCCCCAACCATCGATTTCCTCCATGGCCGAACATCAACCTCAGTCTGTCACCCAACTCGTCAAAAACTACGGGCAGCAACTCTTTCGCTTTAACCCAGATTCCGCATTAGGATGTTAATCGTCTGATTCACACCTATAATTTTCCCTTTCGGGGAAAAATGAAATGGGGCCATAAATGAATGTGAATCAGTCGATTTGGATTAATTGATTTTTCTATTGCGGAATCTGGGTTCATCCGGCTTCCGAAAATAGCGGAACCACCGAAGCAGAATATCTCGGTGGAGTAATCCATTGCATTCAAACTAAATTGCACAAAAAAGGCCACCCTCAACAGGCGGCCTTTTCGTTTTATCTTCTTGTTTCAGAAGAAATTGCACATTCTCAAACGATCATCAGTTCCGTACAAACCGGATGTTCTTCACACCTGAATCCGTCACCGCCTGAATGAGATACAATCCTGTTTTCAAATCAGACACATTCATCAAATAGACCGGACCATCTTTTTCAACGGACGGAATCTCTTGTACCTGACCCTTCATATTCAGCAAACGAACCGATTGAACGTCATCTCCCAGACCTTCCAGGAAAATTCTTCCGGATCCCGGATTGGGATACACCCTAAAATCAGATTCGGCCAATTCCGGAAATCCATCCTCACCTTCCGAAACCGCAGCTGCCAAAGGCCGCCCGGCTGACAGCGTGATGTAGGAAACGGCTGTTCCTGAATTGATGGATCCTGCCAGGACACCAATTGCCCGCACGGTTGTTGAAACGGAAACGGGAAAAGGACCTGCATACAATTTCGTAAACGAGGTTCCGACGACAGGCGTATTTCCTGTGGTTGTGTAATAAATACCCGCACCCGGCGTAGCACAGGAAATACTCACCGATTGCGGACCTGAATAGGTCCCTGTCCCTGGAGAAATCACCGGAGTAGCTACTGTTGCCGTTGGTGATGTAATGGTAATAAATGCCACCGAAACCGCGGATGTTGTCAATCCGGCTTTCACCGCCAAAGCTCTGACAGTAGTGGTCGCGTTAACCGAAAACGTTCCCGAATAAAGTTTGGTAAACGAGTTCACGGCAGTGCCCGGTACATTTCCGTTTGTTGTGTAAAAAATGGAAGCCCCTGCCGTAGCACAAGTGATGCTGATGGTTTGTTGTCCGGAATAGCTGCCGGTTGCGGGTGTAATCACCGGATTGGCCACCAGATTTGGATTGTTGATGGTCAGCAAAGCAGAAGCCACCGCCGAATTGGTTAATCCTGCCGCCACGCCCATCACTTTCACAGCCGTTGTCTGACTCACCAAAAATGGTCCGGTGTATAGTCTCGTAAATCCGGTGCCAATCACAGGTGTATTTCCTGTTGTGGTGTAATACAAAGTCGCATCGGGATTGGAACAACTCAATGTCACCGTCTGGGCACTGGTGTATGTGCCGGTTCCAGGAGAAATCACAGGAGTTGGCACCTGAGTCGGTGAACCTGTTACCGTTACGGTCACGTCATCACAGGCGGAGCAGTTATTACTTGTTACACAGTAAGAAAGTACGTAATTCCCTGATGGCCGGTTTGGGCTAAAAACACCCCCTGTTGACACACCGGTTCCTGACCAGGTTCCTCCGGATGGAGTTCCGATGAGTGTTTGATTACCGGCATTCTGCGCATACGATTTATCGGTTCCGGCATTAACGAGCGGCAGCGGATTTATGGTGGCCACAACCGCAACACGAGCACTCGCAGTAGAGCATCCCACGGCTGTGGCTCCCACAAAATAGGTGACTGTCGATGCTATGGATGGAGTGGTAAAACTGGTGCCCGTACCCAAAACGGTGGATGAAACATTGGTTGCATACCAATTGATTGTGCCAGCTGATGTAGCAGCAGAGAGACTGACAGTACCCGTTCCGCACCGGCTGCCGGGTGTGGTGGATGTAATCACTGGTGTACACAATCGATTCACAGTCAGGGTATATTCTCCCAGACTTCCATGATCAAGAGTACCTGTTCCTCCGATATCTTTATAACTTGAGACACCTGTTCCTTCAACAAAAACATAATAGGTTCCAGCGGAAAGCAGGATAGAAGAAAGTGTTGCATCCAGACGGGTAGTGTCGTTGGCAGTATTGAGAATGGTACCCGCTGCATTGGTGAGCCACATTTTGACATCCAGATTTGCTCCGGAATAGGTGGAGGTGGAGATGGCACCTGGAGCAGTTAAAAAGGTATGGAAACCCGATGTTGTAACCACAATTTTAAACACATCCACATCGGCGGTTGTCGAAATTATGCCTTTCTGAGTGATGCTGGTTCCTGAAAATGATAATGTAGAAGCAGTACCCAGCGTATTCCCGAAATCATCGGTGCGAAATCCAAATCCATTGAAAGAGGTGATTACGGAAAGATCATCCTGTAATTCAGACGAACATGTCGATCCGTTCGCACTTCCCTTATACCATTGGCTGATGTTGCTGCTGTAACTGTTTCCCATGATCGGAGCCCATTTCGTTTGACCCGACCCTTTGCCTGGGTTATATTCTGTGTTGTAGCTACAGTCTGCGTTGAATTTGGAATGATGCTGAAGACCGAGTGTGTGGCCCGCCTCATGTGAACTGGCTTCAGCCGCATTCTTTGCAGAACTCCCCAGAAAATTGGTAAATACGTAACAGGCAATTTCACCGCTTCCGAAAGTGTTGAGATACGCGACACCACCAGCTCCACCGTTTTCATTCGTATAGAATTCTGAAGTAGCCGTGATCACAACCCGCTGACGATTGCCAACCGGTGCGGCATTATAGACCGACAGCTGTGTGGAAACATTGATATTAAAAGGACGGTAATCTTCCGCTACCCGGTTAAAAACTTCGGTTATTTGCGTCGAAGTAAAAGATGAAGCAGCTGTCACAATCGGATCAGGAAATGTAGCAGACGACCACCATCCGGAATTATCCGAATGACCATCAAAATCGAGATACAACACAAACGTAGAGCCTGGATTGCTGTTGAGATTGGTTTGTGCCGAAGCCGGCGATGACCCGATTAACAGGATGCATGCCAATAGAATGGTAAATATTGTTTTCATCTTCCTTATTCAGTTATTCAGTGATGATTTTTGAAAGACTTGTTTTTTCGAGGATCACTTCATTTTTGTCTGCCTTCGCAAACCGGTAGTTTATACTTCCCCCTTGCTGAATAAGATTGATCTGGTATTTCATATTTCCATTCAGTTCCTTCCGGCTGAGAAGCAGTTTAAATTTCAAATCACCATAAGTCAGATCCAAACGCATCACTCCGGAAGTGGCCCCCTGGTTGATGTGTGTGGCGACAATCGCTCTCATTTCAATGTCCTTATTTTCACTGGTTGTGAAATAAACAGGAAGAGAATCACCTTTTTTGTGAGAAAAAACATCTTTCAGGATAAGGTTATCCATTTTAAGATGTGCGCCAAAATCCCGTTCTCCGGCAACAGGCCACCGGAAAGAAACGATGAACAATGCCAGAACTATAATGGCGATGGGGAAATGAAAACCCCTTTGGGATACCGAAATGAATGGATTCGGCTTCCTCTTTAAATTACCAGGTTGCTTCATAGCTTCGAAATAAGATAATTGGTAGAAACTCAAAGATTCAATTTTAAGGAATTTGATATTCTCACTTTTAAAAGGATTTGATACATACCACTTGTTCTTCGCCTTTTTTAGGAATTCAGAGAAAGAACCAGAATCAGTTTTCAAAAATCCCTGCTTTCGTATCCCATTCAAACTCCCTTTCTTTGAGGCCCCGGTAAAAATTAGGGAACTATGAATTTCGATTTCAAAAAAGACATCCTTCCTCACCTGCTGATCATTTTCAGCTTCTGGCTCGCCACAGCATTGTACTTTCAACCAGCCGTCTTCGGTGGTAAATCCCTCAAGCAGGGTGATGCCGTTACCTGGACAGGCAACGCACAGGAAATCAGCGAACACCGGAAGCAGTTCAATGAAGAACCTCTGTGGACCAATTCGATGTTTGGAGGAATGCCAGCCTACACCATTTCGGTCATTTACAATGGTGAGTTACTGGAATATGTAGAAAACGCCAGTCGGTGGGTCCTGCCCTATCCGATTTCGATCATGTTCGTTTCCCTCATCTGTTTTTATATCTTCTGCCTTTCACTGCGGATGTCTCCGGTTGCAGCCGCTTTCGGGGCTTTCGCCTTTACTCTGTTCAGTTTTAACATTGTATCCATTGAAGCCGGACACAATTCGAAAGTTCGTGCCATGACACTGGCACCGCTTCTTCTCGCCGGAATGGTGTATGCCTTCCGTGGAAAGTGGCTTTGGGCCGTTACGCTTGCCGCCGTTGGAACGGCCATGCAGATCCGTTCCGGACACTACCAGATCACGTATTATCTTGGTTTTCTGGTTGTTTTCTACGGAATTTCCGAGCTGATTTATTCCGTTCGTTCAGGTAAAATCAAAGAGTTCGCCATCGCGGTTGTTGTGCTGGCTGCTGGCGCCGGATTGGGTGTCGCCTCCAATGCGGGCCGACTTATGACGCTGATGGAATACTCGCCCTACTCCATGCGGGGCAAACCGGAACTCACCGTAAAAGATGCGAACAAACCAAAAGACGGAGGGCTCGATAAGGACTACGTGTTCAGCTGGAGCAACTCAAAAATGGAAACATTTACCCTTCTGATTCCGCATTTCTATGGCGGTAGCAGCTCCGAAACCGTTCCGAAAAAATCAGCCGTTGCCGACTTCTTTTCTTCTGTAAACCAAGGTGTCGAGCAGTTCCCTTATTACTGGGGTGACCAGCCTTTCACCTCCGGACCTGTTTATGCAGGAGCCATTGTGTGCTTTCTGTTTATCCTTGGACTTTTCATTGTAGAAGGACGGTACAAATGGTGGCTTCTGGCTGCCACTATTTTCTCCATTATACTCACCTGGGGACGAAATTTTGAGGATTTCAACTACTTCCTTTTCGACACACTTCCTGGCTATAACAAGTTTCGGGCAGTTACGATGGCCATTTTCATTGCCCAGTTTTCCATCGCGGCTCTGGCTGCCATGGCACTGGCCCGTCTGTTTGATGCAGCCAATATTGAGAAACTGGACAAAAAGCTTTACTACGCCGCGGGTATTGCCGGTGGTCTTTGTCTGATTTTCTGGCTGATGCCTGACATGGCCGGTGATTTTACTACTCCCAACGATAAACAGATTACTGGTGCCGGTTATCCTCAGGATGTAACGGCACGGATTATGGAGGCTTTGTATGAAGACCGGGCAAGCATGGTTAGTTCCGATGCTCTTCGTTCATTGTTTTTAATTCTTCTGGCAGCAGGACTTGTTTTCGTAATTGCAAAAGGTTGGATGAAGGCCATGTATGCCACACTCGCCATTGCGTTTCTTGGATTCATCGACCTCTGGCAGGTAGACAAACGATACCTCAACAAGGACAATTTCCAGAAATCCTTCTGGAACGAGCAGTTTCAGCCAACAGCTGCCGATCAGGAAATTCTCAAACAACCGGGACTCAACAACCGGGTTCTGAACCTGAACAATCCGTTTAATGAGTCAAAGACGTCCTATTACCACAAATCAATTGGAGGGTATAGTCCGGTGAAAATCCGCCGGTATCAGGATCTCATCGAGAATGATCTGACGGCTGAAATTCAGGATGTAGGCAACCAACTGCAAGCGGCCCAAAAAGGGCAAATTCCGTTTACAATGCAGTTCTTGCAACAGGAACGAATCCTGAACATGCTCAATACCCGGTATATTAAAGCAAATGAAGATGCCAATGGTGTTCTCGTCAATCCATATGCGTTGGGCAATGCCTGGTTTGTGGAACAAGTGCAGCTGGTAAAATCACCGGACCAGGAAATGGAAGCCACCCGCTCATTCAACCCGGCCACCACGGCTCTGGTGGATGAAACCAAATTCAAAGTCAGTAAAACATCTTTCGCACCAGGTGGCCAGGCAAAACTGGTGGAAGCAAAAAGCAATTTCCTCAAATACAATGTAGACAATGCAGCAGAAGGTCTGCTCGTTTTCTCTGAAGTCTATTATGCCGAAGGCTGGAAAGCCACAATCGATGGAAAAGAAGCACCCGTGATCCGGGCCAATTATGTGCTCAGGGCCATGGAAGTACCGGCCGGCAAACATGAAATCATTTTCAAATTCGAACCGGATTCTTTCTTCATCGGAAATAAAATCTCTCTTTTCAGTTCCATCGTGGTGCTGGGCTTGTTGGGATTCACCGCTTTCTGGAGTCTGAAAGGAAAAAATAAGGAATAGACAGCAACAATATCCTGCAATAAATGCCCCGGCACTTGTGAAAAGTCCGGGGCTTTTTTTTCTGACCAAAATCCTGATTGAAGTAATATTCTTATTTTGCATGGAATTCATTCCATCCCATCCATGAAACGATTCTGGCTTTCCGTTTCTTTCTGTACTGTTCTGGCAACCCTAATGATGGGCCAGTCAGTGAATAATCTCGACAAGGCTTCACGTAGTTATTCCGGTAAATCCACCGGCAGTTCGGGCACGTCCGGATATTCCGGCTCTGGTGGCGGGGGTGACGTCGGATCTGCTTTGAATGGCATTCTTTTCTTCATTCGAGCATTTGCATATATGGGACAGGGGATTGTTCAGTTGGGGAGAGAGGAAGTTCGTCTGGCTGAACGCAACCGGACCGAAAACAACCTGTTTTGCGTGGAGGCCAATGCCCAGGGTGGGTATGGCTTTACCGATTTCACCAAAATACAGGCACAAGGTCGGGTGCATCTGGGCTGGGCAACATTTGATCTTCGGCAAACCCTTCTGAACGACAAATCCACCGAATTCAAAACCCTTGAATTTATGACCTGGTTCAACATCGTGAATAGGCCAACATTCAAACTGCGCACAGGACTCGGAAATCTGAGCCTTCAGAACACAGGAGATTCTTATTTTCTATATGGTGCAGGAATTGAAGTTTTACCAACCGATAAACTACGTTTTGAACTATGGGGAAATCTCACTCAACGATTTACGGGAAGTGAAATCCGTCCGCGACAGGACATCAACCTGCGCTGCCACTACGATTTCTGGAAAAAAGGATACGCCAAAGCTTCTGTTTTCGCCGGTGCTTCCAGCCAGAAGTATTACGGGGAACATAGTTTTACAACGCTTGATGCAGGGGTTAACTTCATGCTATCCTTTCATCGTTTTCCAACGAATGAGTAAACCCAACCATGAAAACGATGAAGGTTTCCTCTTTTACCAACGCATCAGGTTCGAACCCCATGTAAACCCAGAACCAAAAGCGGTTAAGCAAATCAGCATTCCGTCCTTTACTTTTCCTTCCTGAAATGCCTCACTCAGCGCAATCGGAATGGATGCCGCCGTTGTATTTCCATACCGCTGAATATTGGAAACCACTTTGTCATCAGACAATCCCAGCTGATCTTTCACATAGTTTGTAATCCGCAGATTGGCCTGATGCGGCACGAGCAAATCGAGATCTTCCTTTCCAAAACCATTTTCCTTCAGAATCTCCAGCGTCACTTCCGGAAACCGCTGAACGGCA
>CAMCXM010000083.1 GCA_945883425.1 Spirosoma fluviale | reverse complement strand
CCACCGATCGGAATGCGGACAATGGCGCCAAAGATCAGGGAATAAATCAGCGTAGTGAGCAATGGTTGCAGAATGAACCAAAGCGGACCCAGAATGGTTTGCTTGTAGGTAGGAACCAGTTCTCTCCGAACAAACAGAGTGATCAGGTCACGGTACTGCCAGAATTCCTTAAATTTCAGGTCAAAAAGATTGGCTTTCGGCCTGATTTCTAAGCTCCAGTTTTCTTTTTCTTTCAAAGGAATTGCAAAAAAATTGATCTCCGGTAAATCCGTAACGCAGCAAAACCGGACGGAAACCGGGTGCAAGTATAGCGGAAATCTGGCGTTAAAATGGAACGAAGCAACCTGATACGGAAGGAAATTAGCAAAGTGGGGTCGAATTCAGCCTGCTCATAAAAGGGCCCTATCGCTTTGTTCCAGACTTCTTATTCGATCATTTATGTGTGGTTTTCCCCATCTTCAATCCGGGTAATTCCTTTTCTTTGCCCCGTGAAAATTGCACCATCTCTCCTATCAGCTGATTTCGGAAAACTCCGGGAGGACATTGAAATGATGAACGAAAGTGAGGCCGATCGCATCCACGTAGATGTGATGGATGGCCGTTTTGTTCCCAACATCAGTTTTGGATTTCCGGTGATGAATGTCCTCACAAAATATGCCCGCAAACCTCTCGACCTCCACCTCATGATTGTGGAACCGGAGAAATACGCGGAAGCGTTCGTAAAAGCAGGTGCTCATTATCTGTCGTTTCATATTGAAGCAACCGATCATGCCCACCGACTTCTGGATCAGGTCCGTTCGTACGGTGCAAAACCGGGAATTGCGATTAACCCGCAAACCGGAATTGACTGGTTGCCATCGCTGGCTGGTGGTTTTGATTTTGTGAATGTGATGACGGTGAACCCGGGATTCGGAGGCCAATCCTTTATCCGCACGATGGAGGAAAAACTGGAGCGACTAAACGGATACCGTCTGCAATACGGATTCGAAACCGAAATCGACGGTGGCGTTACGTTTGATGTTCTGGCATCGCTGAAAAGCAATCTGCCGGATGTGGCAGTGGCTGGCGCTTCTGTCTTTTCCGCCGCGGATCCCAAAGGAGAAATCGCAAGACTGACCCGTTCTTTCTGAACTTGCGGGTTAAGGTAAAAAAAGGGGAGCCGAACATCAGCCCCCTTTTCGCAAAAAAAAAATGGAGAACTAAAAAATCTTAAGGTCGTTGTTGGCTTTGAGATGAATGACTCCCAGAGCATTTAAAATCAGAATCACCGGATAGGTTGGATCGAGCTCAAACCACCGGATGCCGAAGTTGGCCCTTCCTCCAAACTTATGGTGGTTGTTGTGGTAGCTTTCTCCCATCATCAGAAAATCAAGTGGCAACAGGTTTTTGGCCGTGTCGTTCAGTTTGAAGTTTACGTAGCCGTATTTATGAGCAAACCAGTTGATGATGGCACCATGAACCGGGCCCATCAGGTAATGGATCGGCAGCAGCAAAAACTCCCACCAGGCTGTCGCAAAATAGATATAGAAAAGCGTGTAGGCAGTTCCCCACGCAAGTCTCGACAACCACTGGTCACCCAGCCATTCAATGGGTCTCCAGTTGGGAATATTTTTCAGGAATTTCGGATCTACGCCGGCTCTGTCATTGAGGATATCGTTGTAGATGTTTTTGGTTTTCCACATCATATCAAACAGGCCGGTGGAATAGCTGGGAGAATGAGGATCGTTCTCAGTATCGGCATAAGCATGATGCATACGGTGCATAATGCCATAAGCACGGGGACTTAAGAACGATGATCCCTGAAAAATGTAGGTAAGCACATAGAAAATTTTCTCCCAGGCTTTGTTCATGGTGAACATGGCATGGGCAGCGTACCGATGAAGAAAAAAGGTCTGGGTAAACAAACTCAGGTACCAGTGGGCAAGAAAGAAAATGAGGATCGGCATGAATGATTTATTTTATCTGGAAATACCCCGGCCATTGACCGGAGCATTGCAGTAAGGTGTTATTTTTATCTCTGTTTGATTATTTAGCAGAATCAGCGGAAACAGTTTGGCTGGATTCGGCCGGAGCCGCTACTCCTTCGCCTTCTTTCACACCCTGAGGTGCTTTGGGATTGGGAGGATTGGTTCCTTTCAGACTGATGATGTAGCTGGACACATTCTGAATCTGCAATGGATTCAACTGTTTCTTCCAGGAAATCATCCCTTTTTCAGGTACACCTTCTGTTACGATTCGGAACAGGTTTTTTATGCCGCTGCCGTGAATCCAGTATTCATCGGTGAAATTCGGACCGACTTTTCCTTCACCTTTCGTGCCATGGCAAGCCACGCAATTGTTGTCGTACACAACTTTTCCTTCGTCTAATTTTGCTTTGTCGGTTACCAGCGTCACATTGGTTTCGTTGATCGAATTGGCAAACTTTTTCAGGTAGGCTTCCCGCACAATCTCTGCCTCTTTTACCTGCGCTACATATTCATTGGCCATCACTTTACCGTCGCCAATCACGTGGTAAATGAATCCATACACAACGGCAAACAGGATGGTGCTGTAGAAAAGGAACATAAACCAGGGTGGGGTCGGATTGTCCAGTTCCTGGATTCCGTCATACGAATGATCCATCACCAGTTTTTTCTCCATTTCAATCGGACGAAGCTGGAATACTTTGCTCCAGAAATCCTGTTTTTCGTAGAGAATTTCTTCTTCGGATTTGGCCATCATCGGACTGAGATAGCTTTTCAGTTTGATAAGGAGAACAACAAGCATACCCAGAAAAAGGATCACAAATCCAAGCATCGTAAAAGCGGCAGTCATCATCATTTCATCCGTCGACAGGTCCCGCTTCAAGACAGCTTCCTCGGCAAATGAAGCCATGGGAAGCAAAAGAACAGTTAAGAAGGCAATCAGAGTTTTCATAGTCCGATGGAATTAATAAGATGAGGTTTCAGATGAAGAATCATTGGATGAACCAAGAGGAATTTGCGCCATCTCATCCATTTTGGTTTTGTCTGCGGTGATCAGGTACCAACCCACAGCCAGAAAAAAGACAAGGAACAATGCCAGTGAGGCGATCATATAGAAATCGGCTCCCGGTATGTGTTGAAGAAATTGCTTAAACATGATAGTCGTCTTTTAAAGGTTGATGATCAGGGTATTTGGGCTGTCTGCACAGTGGACTTTTTAATGTCGGTTCCCAGTTGTTGCATGTAAGCGATCAGTGCGACGATTTCTTTGTCTTTGGTTACCGTTACGCCTTCTGATGCAAGAACCCTGGCTATTTCAGCTGCCTGGATATCGGCGTCTGCGATGGCTTTGGCAGAATATCCTTCTTCATAAGGAACCCCCACCGCTCTCAATGCTTCGATTTTTTGTGGAAGATCAGATTGATCCAACGAATTCTCAATCAGCCATGGATAACTTGGCATGATGGAACCCGGCGACATTGAACCCGGTTCGTTCATGTGATGGAAATGCCAGGAGTGTGGATACTTTCCACCCAGACGGTGCAAATCCGGACCGGTTCGTTTAGATCCCCAGAGGAACGGATGGTCATAGGCAAATTCACCCATTTTGGAGTACTCGCCGTATCGTTCGGTTTCAGAACGGAATGGTCTCACCAGCTGACTGTGGCATCCCACACAACCTTCACGGATGTAGAGATCCCGACCAGCTACTTCCAGTGGTGTATATGGTTTCACCGCCTCGATACTGGCTTCTGTGCTATTGATGAGGAAAGTAGGAATCAATTCAGCGGCGGTTCCAATCAGGATAACCAGCAAAGAGAAAATCAGCATTCGGATGGGTTTCCGCTCGATCACTCTGTGCCAGAAACCATCTTCGCCTTCCGGAACAAAAACCGCTGCCAGTGCAGGAGCAGAGGCTTGTTCCTGTGCCACGAGTTTTCCGGCCAGCATGGTTTTCACCAGGTTGTAGGTCATGATGATAACACCCACCAGATAAAACGTTCCACCAATGGCACGCATCAGGTGAAGCGGAATGATTTGCAATGTGGTTTCCAGGAAGTTGGGGTATTTCAACACGCCTTCCTCACCAAATTCTTTCCACATCAAACCTTGTGTAAATCCGGAGAAGTACATTGGAATGGCGTAGAACAGGATTCCCAGCGTACCCACCCAGAAGTGAACACCGATCAGCTTTTTCGAGAAGATCTCCGTTTTGTAAATTCTTGGAATCAGGTAATACAGCATGGCAAACACCAGAAATCCGTTCCATCCCAACGCACCGACGTGCACGTGTGCGACAATCCAATCGGTAAAGTGGGCAATGGCGTTTACGTTTTTCAAAGAAAGAAGTGGTCCTTCCAAAGTAGCCATACCATAAGCTGAAATACCCACCACCATAAATTTGAGTACATCGTCCTGACGAACTTTGTCCCATGCCCCACGAAGGGTGAGCAAACCGTTCACCATTCCGCCCCAGCTTGGCGCAATGAGCATGATGGAAAAGGCCGTTCCCAATGACTGAGCCCAATCCGGAAGTGTACTGTATAATAAGTGGTGCGGCCCGGCCCAGATGTAGATAAATATCAGTGCCCAGAAGTGAAGAATACTCAACCGGTACGAGTAAATCGGACGATTGGCCATTTTGGGAAGGAAGAAATACATCAGTCCAAGAAATGGTGTGGTTAAGAAAAACGCCACCGCATTGTGTCCGTACCACCATTGTACAAGCGCATCCTGAACACCGGCATACAGCGAATAACTTTTAAGGATTGACACCGGCATTTCAAACGAGTTGACAATGTGAAGCACGGCCACCGTTACAAACGTGGCGATGTAGAACCAGATGGCTACATATAAATGTCGTTCCCGGCGTTTGATGATGGTTCCGAACATGTTGATCCCAAACACCACCCAGATGAGGGCAATGGCGATATCAATTGGCCACTCCAGTTCGGCGTATTCTTTGGAAGTGGTGATGCCCAGTGGCAAAGTAACCGCCGCCGCCAGAATAATCAGTTGCCATCCCCAGAAGTGAATTTGCGACAAAGCGTCACTGAACATCCTTGCTTTGCATAACCGCTGGAGTGAATAATAAATACCCATGAAAATAGCATTCCCCACAAAAGCAAAAATGACGGCATTCGTATGTAGTGGACGGATCCTGCCGAATGAAGTGTACGGTATCCCGAAATTAAGCTGAGGATAAACCAACTGGAACGCAATCAGAAGACCGACGGTCATCCCAACTATTCCGAAGATTATAGAGGCCAGGGCAAAGTTCCGGACGATCTTGTTGTCGTAGGAAAATTCCTGGATTTCGTTTGTTTCTGTCCGGCTCATAAAAATTAATTCGGGATGATTATTCTGGTCTGGCTGTTTGTTTGGTGGTTACTTCGTTCTCTGCCGGATAGTCGAGAACCCGCATGCCGGGTGTGGTGGTATCCTCAAACTGACCCGTCCGGAAAGCCCAGAAAAAGGCGCCGAGAAAACAGATGCCGATGCAGAGACTGATGCCGATCAGAAGAAAGAGAGTATCCATGGTATTGCTGACAATGGTAGGTATGGCAAAACAGGACCCTGGAACGAAAAATGGAAATGAGTTGACTTAGCAGCCAAATTGATATCCATCAGGTGACTCAAAACAGGTAAAACGGGAAGTATTTCATCAAAAGCAAGAAACCTGATGAACTTCCTGATGATTATTGCGGATAAGAAAAAAGAAATGAAAAGTATCAATCCCTTGTTTTTCAGACATATAAACTACTTTCATACGAACGGCTCACATAAAATAATTTCCAATGTTTGCCAATCTGCCATTCAACTGCTTTGCTTTGTCTGGATTTTGATCACCTACTACTATTCATGAGCAACCGCAACTTAGTCATCGTTGAGTCACCTGCGAAGGCGAAAACCATTGAGGGATATCTGGGAAAAGATTTCATAGTGAAGTCCAGTATGGGCCATGTCCGTGACCTTGTGAAAGGTGACAAGGCCATCGACATTGAACACAATTTTGCACCACATTACGAGATTTCGGAGGGCAAACACCAGCTAATCAAAGAACTCACAGAACTTTCCAAAAAATCAGATATCGTGTGGCTGGCGACTGACGATGACCGCGAAGGTGAGTCCATCAGCTGGCACTTAAAAGAAGCTCTGGATATTGACGAACATAAAATAAAGCGGATCGTTTTCCGGGAGATTACCAAGAAAGCGATTCTGAATGCGATCGAAAATCCCCGCACCATCGATATTGATCTTGTCAACGCACAACAGGCCCGCCGCGTTCTGGATCGCCTGGTCGGTTTTGAAATTTCTCCGGTTCTCTGGCGGAAAATCAAACCTGGTCTTTCAGCCGGACGGGTTCAATCGGTTGCGGTCCGACTGGTTGCCGAAAGAGAAAGGGAAATTGAAAAATTCAACTCGGCTGCTACTTTCCGGACCCAGGGTATTTTCAAAACCAAGGCAGGTAAATCACTTCCGGCCGATCTCAACAAAGACTACAAAGAAGAATCTGATGTGACGGCATTGATGGATGCCTCCAAAAATTCAGGTTTTGTCGTAAGCAATAAAGAAGTTAAACCAGGAAAGCGGAGTCCGGCACCTCCGTTTACAACTTCCACTCTTCAGCAGGAAGCGAGCCGCAAACTCAGTTTTTCTGTTACCCGCACCATGGTTCTGGCGCAGAAACTATATGAAGCGGGAAAAATCAGTTACATGAGGACGGATTCAATCTCCCTTTCGGAAGACGCCATGAACGCTGCCAGTGCGCAGATTCGATCTGAATACGGTGACAAATACGCTCAGCGCCGTCAGTTCAAAACGAAATCTGAGTCGGCTCAGGAGGCGCACGAAGCCATTCGTCCAACGGACTTCGCCGTCAGCTCTGTGAGTGGCGACCGCGATGAAGCACGGTTGTATGAACTGATCTGGAAGAGAGCCATTGCCTCACAGATGGCCGATGCCGAACTGGAGCGAACCATTATTACCATCAAATCCGATAATGCATATCAGAATCTGAACTCAGGAGAAAAACTTCATTATCAGGCAACAGGGGAAGTAATCAAGTTTGATGGCTTTCTGAAAGTATACCTTGAAAGTTCTGACAACGAAGACGAACCGGAAGGAAATGAAGACAAGCTTCTTCCATTTGTTGAAATTGGCGAATCACTGGGGCTTGAGCAGATTAAATCACGTCAGCGATATTCCAAACCAGAGCCACGTTACACCGAGGCCAGTCTGGTAAAAAAACTGGAAGAACTGGGCATCGGTCGTCCAAGTACATATGCTCCAACCGTTTCGACCATTGAAAAAAGAGAATACGTAGTGAAAGAATATAGAGATGGAAAATCAAGGGAATACATCGAACTGATTCTGAAAGGTGGGGAAATCAAGCGGGAGATTAAGACTGAAATCTTCGGTGCCGATAAAGGCAAGCTGTTTCCTACTGATATCGGAATGATTGTCAACGACTTCCTGAGCAACTATTTTAAGCAGGTGGTGGATTACGATTTCACAGCCACAGTTGAAAGAGAATTCGATACCATCGCTCATGGAAAACTGGGCTGGCAGGACATGATTTCCAAGTTCTACAAACCCTTCCACGAAACGGTTGCCTCAACTGCTTCCATCGAACGGAAAGAAGTAAACGTGGCCCGGGAAATCGGAATCGATCCCAAAACATCCAAGAAAATAACGGCCCGTCTGGGAAGATTTGGCCCATTTGTTCAGATTGGTGAGCAGGAAGAAGGCGGACCAAAACCTGCCTACGCCAGCCTGAAAAAAGACCAGCGGATCGAAACCATCACCTTAGAGGAAGCACTTTCGTTGTTTGATCTTCCAAGAGAAGTAGGCGAATACGAAGGTGTGAAAATGGTGGTGAACAATGGACGGTTTGGTCCCTATGTAAAACATGGAGCGGCATTCTATTCGTTACAGAAAGGAATGGATCCCTACACCATTGATGCGGATACCTCAATTCAACTGATTGAGGCCAAGCGTAAGGCCGATATCGAAAAAGTCATCCGTTTGTTTGATGAGCGTCCGGATGTAAAAGTGCTCAATGGTCGCTGGGGACCTTATATCGCGGTGGGCAAGGAAAACATCAAAATTCCGAAAGGCACCGAAGCCAAAGATCTGTCGCTGGACGATTGTTTGGCTCTGGCAGCTGCTCAGGCCGAAAAACCAGCCACCAAAAAACCAGCCGGACGGTTCGCCAAGAAGAAATAGAAAGACCATAAAGTCCATAAAAAAAGCCCCCGCTTTAGGCAGGGGCTTTTTTGTACCCAGAGCCGGGGTCGAACCGGCACATCTCGCGATACGGGTTTTTGAGACCCGCGTGTCTACCGATTCCACCATCTGGGCATAAATCGGGGTGCAAATGTAGAATTTCTTCACCCTCTTGCAAAAAGGAAATCAAGGGAATTGAAAAAAAACTGTTCGTAATGCCCCAATTGGTTCTGAACCAGCACTCAGACAATTTCTGATTACCGCATTTTATTGTAATCGAACTTCGTGTAACCCACCACCTGATCGTACCGTCCGCCAACCGGACGGAAGTATACAAGGATGTCATACATATTCTCTGTCAGGCTGTAACTTCCTTCCAGCAAGGTTTCAGTTGGTTTTATGTGGGGCTTCACCACCACATAGCTGTAATTGTAAAATCCCTGTTTGAGCTTCATTTGTCCTTTCCACTGGAGTTTTCCATCCACTTTTTGCATCTGGTTTTCAGGCTTGATTTCCCAGTCAGTGAGCAAACCGAAAATGTACACATCCCCATCCGGATCGTCCTCGAGCTCCAGTGAAAAATGAGTCTCCACATAGTCCGCTTCCACATAACCCCGCTGGGTTTCGTAATTTTCAATCACAAAGCGCCCGTTTATGTCAATCCACTGGCTCATGGTTTTCTTGTTCCGGCTCTGGTCCGGAATCACAAAGGCCACCGCTTTCTGGTTGTCAAACTGCACGTTGGCTACATTCTGCCCACGAAAACGGATGCTCCTCAGATCAAAACCTCGGTACTCATTCAGTCCCGGAAACATGTTCTCATTGTTGTAAAAATGGTAGTCCAGAATCCGCTCCTGATCTTTGAGAAACATGGGCTGTAAATTGTAAAGGGCATTGTCCCACCGTCCGTTCTGACGCACCACCACCTTCACCATTTCTTTGGGGTTGTAGATCTGGTAGTCGCCGTAGTGGATGGTGAAATCAACCTGCTGTCCTGAAAAACGCAATGCCGGATCCAGTGAAAATTTGATGTCCGGCTGGATGGAAACTTTCGTATCGTACACCACAAACCTTCGGGTAAGAACCACATCATTCGGGTTCATATTCCGGTATACTTTCAGGACGTAGTTTCCTGATATTTTGGTCTTTGGCACCTGCAGGGAATAATGCACATAACTGTTACGGGTGTTAAGAGAAATTTCATAATTCGTGATGCTGTATTCATTAAACTCCTCCAGAAACTCAAAATCATTGAGGATCGATTGCTTCCAGTCGTGGTTGCAATGAATGAGTTTGTAATTGTAATTTTTGTATTGATCGCCCAGTTCATCAAAGTCCAGCTGAAGCACTTCGGACTTTTGAAGATAAATCACCGGGAAGGCCAGCACATTGTGCGTTTCTCCATCCACCGGATAAAAAAGGGCGGTCCGGATATTCTCATCGTAAACATGGTCCTGAAAATCCTGATTCTGGGATTGAACCCGTCCCAAAATGCATATGAAAAACAGAATCAGAAGTATTCGCATGGTGAAAAAGTAAGGATGGTTACTGGCTGAGGTTATTCATCATTCTGTCATGAAACGTCATCACCTGCTCAATCAAACTATGTTCTTCTTCGTTGTAAAACAGGTAATCTGCGAGCGGAATCTTTTTCTGGTCCGGCCACTGGCTTTGCATGATCTGCAGAATCTGTTCTTTCGGACGAAACGAATCCCGTTCCGCAATCCGGCTTTCTTTCAGACTTTGCCGGGACACAATCAGAATGGTGGTGTCCAGTTGGGCCGCAATTCCGGCTTCAAACAGCAGGGCCGCTACTTTGAGAATGTAAGGATGCGATTGCTGCTGCAACCAATCCTTGTAATGCGCACCAACTGCCGGATGAAGGATATCGTTCAAGCCTTTTCTAAGGACGGTATCGTCATAAATCTGAGCTGCAATGAAGGCGGTATCAGGCTTTCCATCTGAATTGTAGGCTTTTGAGCCCATCAATTTTATCACTTTGTCCCTGATCGCCGGTACCAGATAAAGCTTCTTGGCTTCAATGTCCGATTCATAAACGGGTACACCGAGTAAACCAAAAATGCGGGCCACCACCGATTTACCGCTGCCAATGCCACCGGTAATTCCCACCTGAAACGGAATCTTAGCGGACATATGCCCTTGTTTTTTGAATGGCCACTTTCACATCGGACACCGCAACGGGTTTCGAAACCAGACGCACTTCAACCGTTGAATCGGCTGGATTGAAGGTGGCCATGTCCGCCACCACTTTAAAATCGGCAGGGCGAAGACTCGTTTTTTCCGAATCAGACACCAGAAACGTGACGGCGACTTTTTTCTCTTTCAGGATAAGAGTCGGATAAACATCGTTGTTCTCAACCAACAGAGGTACATCCATTTCTTCCTCCAGCGATGGTCTGACAGAGAACTGGACATTAATCATGTCACGATCGTATGTCAGCAACTGGTTTTTGGGGTATTCTTCCGAAAAGTCCAGCGCCACATTCTGGTCGAAGGAATCATTTATTTTCCGGGCATCTATCTTTACAGGAAGCGACTGAGGCAGGTTTCGGATCAGTGTGGCAGCTCCTTTGAATTCAAGGAACTTTGGCGTGAGTCTGATGGGACTGGAGATCCGGAAACCAGGCTTCAATTGAATATCCTGTAGATCAACATAGAGCCCGACCAGTTTGGTTTCAATGCGATCGAACCGGCAAAAGATTGTATCGGAATAAACGGATTCTACTTTCACCTCCGGCAGAATTTCCTGCGCCCGTTTGAGCCATCGGGATGGGATTAGGTACTGGGTTTCGAGCGGTTTGTCAAAATTGACAATGATGGATTCTTTTTCCCAGGCCCAGATCGCACGCGTGAGATCCCAGCCTCTACCTTCTACCTGCACATCGAGTGAGGCAGGAAGGCTTTCCAGTGGCACAAAACGCTGAGCGGGATATTGGTATTCAATGGGAATCGAAAGTGTATGATGATACACCTTACCCATCGCATTCAGTATCCAGAACAAAGCGGCGGTTCCAACGCAATAGAGAATGATCTCCCACTCGTGCTTACTTTTCCGTAAAGCGGAGTGATAAAAGTGCTGAAGGAATCCGACCAGCTGGTTCATAGGCTTTTATGCATTGGCAGTCTCGGTCTGGACTTGTTTGCCCCCATCCGGAGAAGTGGAAGCACGATCAACTTTCGGTTTCGCAGTCTCGGTCTGAATTCGTTTGCTCCCGTCCAGAGAAATGGAGGCACGATCAAACTTTAGCTTGGTTCCCCGATCTACTTCGAGGGTAATGGTGAGCTCATCCAGCTCATGGATTTTGCCATGCAAACCGCCAATGGTAACGACGGCATCTCCTTTTTTGAGTTCTTCTATGAATTTCTTCTGATCCTTCTGCTTTTTTTGCTGAGGCCGGATCATAAAAAAATACATCACCACAAAAGCGGCACCCATGGTAAGAAGCAACGACATATTGCCGCCACCGGCTGCCTGTAATAGAATAAAGAGCATGTTTTTAGTTTGTTTGCTGTTTTGGTAATACCTCACCTTCCAGATGCACTTCGGTGAGTTCTGGTTTGGTATTGGCTGTAATTACGATCTTTTTATTTTGCTTTCCCTGTTTTCCTTCTGTATTGAAGGTGGCTTTGATCACACCGCTTGCTCCGGGAGCAATGGGCTCTTTGGGCCACTCCGGAACAGTGCACCCGCATGAAGCTGACGCATAACTGATCAGAAGGTCTGATTTGCCTGTGTTGGTGAAAGCAAATGAATGCGTCACTTCTTCACCTTCTTTCACCGGTTTAAAACGAAACAAAGGTTCCTTGAACTTGAGAACGGGCTTTTCGGAATCTGGCACCACCTGTCCGGCTCCATGATTCTGCGCCGATTCGGTCGGTGACCGGTCGCAGCCAGTAATGGTGAACATCACCACAATAGCCAGCAATAAGCTGCCTTTAACCGCAGCCATTCTTTTAAAATCCATCTGATCTCTAGGCTGATTTTCCTTTAATCTGATTGATCTGACCCATCAGAGCCTCTACATCACTCAGCAATTTTTCTGCTTCTGCTTTTGTATCGGAAATGATACGCTCTCCTTCCGTTTTGGCGGCAGAGATAGGAAGTTCTGACTGATCTTTCAGATTTGACAACATCGCCAGCAGTTTTTCTCTGTAGCGATCCAGCTGGAAGCTGATTTTATCACGGGTATTTTTTCCTTCGTCCGGAGCATATAAAACGCCAACCAGAGTTCCGGCAGCGACACCGGCAATAAAAGTGAGGAACAAAGCAGCAGACTTATTCATGTCAGTTTGATTCAAATGGCCTGCAATTTATTCCTGATTTGTCAAATGAAGTAAATTTTTTGGAGGCGGAAAACGAATAATGATTACTTGTTGTCCATCAATCCCTTGGCTGATTTTTTAAGGGTACCGTCTGCTCTCATTTTGGTTGCCAGCTTATCCACAACCCCATTGATAAATCCGGCTGATCCCGGTGTACTGTAGGCTTTTGCAATCTCAAGGTATTCATTCATCGTCACCTTCACCGGAATGTGTGGAAACTTCCGCATTTCATTGATGCTCAAATGAATGATCCATTTATCGAGAAGAGCTACCCGGTCGCTGTCCCAGTTGGTGATGGTCTCCGCCATGCGTTTTTCATCTTCTTCAAAATTTTCCAGACTGCTGTCGAGAAGGGTATTGAAAAACTCACGATACTCTTTGTCTTCTTCGTCGTTGCGCTTAAACTGAGGGACTTCGCCCATACCTAAACCTTTGTATGTGACCTTTAACGAAACTTCCAGAAGGATCCGGTTTTCACTCCAGTGAAGGTCTCTCTCCAGCATCAACTCATTAAAAGGCTGAGATTTGAACAACTTCCGGTAGAGAACTTTCCAGATCTCGTCTTCTTCTTCCGGACTCACTTCCTTTTTATCACGGTAGGTTTTGTATTCGGGAAGTTCCTTGAAAAGTAGCGTGTACAATCGCTGAATTAACTCCTGATCGTGGGCCAGAAAACCAGCAGGTGGATTTCCTTTGTCCGGATGAAGTGCCTGATTGAGAAGATTGTAATATGGATGTTGCGTAATTTTCAGCTCGTGCAACGGTGATGGTTCATTGTTAAGGAAATTTCCCTGCTTGCGGTCTTCCTGTGTGCGGGCATATTCGATCAATGAGGAAAACATCTGCCAGAAGCTGATTTCAATGGCATTCTGTTGAATGATATCCTGGTAAACACCCTTCCGGATCCGGTCGAGCTCGGCTTCGTTTTCTTTCTTCCAGGCTAAAACGGCCTTTTTCGCAAGAACACCCAGCCATTTCTGATTGTCCTGCAATTCACTCAAATCCAGTTTGTTGGCAAAGGCTTCATCGAGCAATACCGGCAACAGCATCTGAAAGCCTGTTTTGTCTTTTTGCTCAGCATTGTAAAAATCAGGTTCCTCAATCAACCCGTCGTATACTTTCTGACGGATGTCTTCAAGGTTCACGGTTTTATTGTTAAAATAGGTGTAAAGGCCTTGCATTGCCTTAATCCTGATTACCCTTCGCATACTGTAAAAGAACTTTTTGAGCCGCAAAAATCCGAATTCCATTCGGGCTCTCAAACTTTAAATTGAAATAACTTCTTTCTTTCTCTTTTTGGGGTCTTTCCAATTCTTTCTCACACTGGATTTTAATAACAGAACTATGTTGAAAGCTGATCCTCACCAAGGAACCCGTTCCTCAAAAACCTGTATGGGCATCAACTAATGCCTGATATGAAAATTTTCAGAAAAAAACGGGTTTCTATGTGCCGGGATATCGGATTAAATCCAAGTTTTGGGAAAAATTTCTTCCTGGCTTCTGGCATGCGAAAGCACATTCTTCTTTACCTGTTTTGTAGTGCACCTTTCTTACTGGTAGCCCAGCCGGAAATTGATTCCGCTTTTGCACGGACGGCACGTTATCTCAACGAAAACTGGCAGGGATATGCCCAGCTCAATCAGGCATGCGCCACCATTGGACATCGACTGACTGGCTCACTGCAAGGACAAAAAGCGGAAACCTGGATTTTTGACCACCTCAAATCGAGGGGAGTTGAAAATGTTCAGTATGACCCGTTTCCGTTTCGTGCATGGAAACGGAAAACCTGCAAACTGGAAGTAGTCCCTTATAAATCCGACAATTATGTCGGCTTCGAAGCGGTTTCCCTTGCCAATACTCCATCATTCAAAGGCGCATGGCTGATGATTGATGGCGGTGACGGCCTCGAATCAGATCTTCGGAAGCTGGGAGCTGCCATCAAGGGAAAATGTCTGGTAATCAATCTGGGGCTGGCCCGGACAGACAGCAACCGGCGCAATCTTCACCGTGCGGAGAAAGTCTCCCTTGCGCTCGAATTTGGTGCCGCGTCTGTGATGTTTGTTCATCCGTCCGCATCGGATATTCGCCTCACCGGCACGGCTTCGCTTACGGGAGAAGTTGTATCCATCCCAGCCATTTGCGTGTCGGGTTCGGATGGTAAACTGATCCGGGAATGGATGAAATCGGAAAGATTGATGGCCGATATGGATGTTCAGAACGAAGTAGCCGACGGCTCTGCCCGCAATGTGGTGGCACGTATTGAAGCACCCATTAAAACAACTGAAACCATTCTCTTCTGTGGGCATTTGGATTGCTGGGATCTGGGAACGGGTTCAGTTGACAATGGAATTGGTTCGTTTGCCCTTCTCGATATAGCGGCCGCCTTGCAAAAGGAACGCCGGAATCTAAAGCGAAACGTTGTGATTCTCTGGACAATGGGTGAAGAACAGGGACTTTTGGGGTCCCGTCATTTTGTGGGATCGCTCAAATCAGCCGGAACACTTGAGGATATCCGGGCGGTTATCAATCTGGATATGGTCGGAAACCCGGTTGCTTTCAACGATTTCGACTGGCCAAAAGCAGACAGCTGGTTTGCATCGACCCAGAAAAAAATAACACCATTTGTGCCATCTTTCCAGAATGCTGTCACTCACGATGCCGGCCTGCATTCTGATCATCAACCTTTTATGCTGGAAGGCATTCCCGTTTTCTCCACAGGTTCCAGCATGCCGGATTCCATTTACCGCTGTTACCATGCCAACTGCGATCTTATGAATTTGGTGAGGCCAGAGGATATGAAAACAAGTGCTATGGTTCACAGTCTGGCCGGACTTCAATTGGCGATGGTTCCTAAAATTCCATTCAGAGCCATGAACGAGAAAAAACTTGTGAAATGGCTGAAAAAGCACAACCTGAAAGAAAAACTGGAAATTAGTAAAGAATGGCGTTGGAAATAAGTCAAAGTTTGAGCCGATTTCCAATTTAACAATGAGCACGAATAACTACAGGATCAGCGAAGAAGAAAAACAATTCGCGATTGCACACCTTGCCCGGACTGGTGAGGAATTTATCAATTCCATCCGCAACATCAACGAAAAGCAGTGGTACATGAGGCCGGGACCGGGTCAATGGTCGGCGGCAGAATGTGCGGATCATTTGCTACAGACCGAATTATATTTCTTTATGCCAACCATACAGAAGATGCTGGCTGAACCTGCCGATCCGGACCGTCGTTCAGAAACGCAGGGGAAAGACGAAGTATCGTATCAGAGTATGGAAAACAGGACCTTTAAAATCAAAGGGCAGCCTTGGGAAGAGTCATCAGAAACGGTGATTGATAAAGCTGCTCTTATTGAGGGTTTCAGCGCAAAAAGGAAAGAAATCATCGAATGGCTCCGTCAGTCTGACGATGAATTACGTGTGCATTACACCTCTTTTCCAGGGCTTGAAACAATTGATGTTTATCAATTTATTTTGATGATCTCAGGACATACGACAAGGCACACAGGCCAAATCAATGATATTAAGGAACTTGAGTTCTTTCAGCAGGCTGTTTCAGCCTGATTAGCAGAACTATTATTTTAGTAAAAAACACAAAATTATTTGTGTATTGAAGGCGATTGGTTTACTACCTTTCGCCTTTATTTTTTTACAGAATGGAAAAGTGGGCTGAACTCAAGCAATCGCATAAAGACTTATCCGCCGCTGCTGCATCGACCTACGACGAAATTTATGAGAACTCAAATCACGCTACCGGCATTTATATGCGGTATGAAGAGGATTTGATTTTTAATACCACATCCGTAATCCCGGACCGAAAAGTAGCAGCCGTTCTGGGAAGTGGTACGGGCAGGGAAAGCTTCACACTGGCTGGATTGTTCGATAAAGTTTTTGGGCTGGATTTTTCTCCGGAAATGACCCTTCAGGCCCAGCTGAACCAGAAAAAACGAAACATCCAGAACACACATTTCATGACACTGGATGTTGAAAACGACCCGTTACCTTTTGCAGATCATT